>JANOTN010000458.1:0-4995 GCA_031416375.1 Ilumatobacteraceae bacterium | reverse complement strand
CTGACTACATCGTGATCGGCCACTCCCACACACAGATCGTGCAACGCGTCGGACGCCCGCTGGTGATCAATCCCGGGTCGGTCGGCCAGGCTCGTGACCACTCCAACGGCAGGCGACTCTCGTACGCCGTGCTCGACACCGAGACCGATCACGTCGAGATTGACGACTACGAACTGGACCAGATAGCCGCACTGAGCGGCATAGGAGGCATTACCGAACGATGACTATCAAAGACAAAGCAGCAATCGTCGGCGTGGGTGCCACTCCGTACTACAAACGAGGCCAGTCGTATCCAGAGTCCGAGTTCTCGATGGCCTGTTCGGCGATCTTGATGGCACTCGACGATGCCGGGCTCACGATTAACGACCTCGACGGGTTTTCGATCTATTCGAGTTCGTGTGACCCGGCGTCGGTCGGTGCAGAACTCGGCGTGCCGGAAATCCGGTGGGCGACCACGACAACGTCTGGCGGCGGCGGATGCGCCGGTGCGCTCGGTGTTGCGGCGGCGGCGATCGATGGTGGCATGGCCACGACGGTCGTCACGTTGATGACCCTGCAGCAGCTCAACAAGCGACTCGGCGGCTCGGCCGTCGGGGGCATGCTCGCGTACGCGACGATGTCCGATGGCGGCGGTAGTCCCTATGGCGGGAGTGGCATTTCGCCATCGATCGCATTCACGGCCAACAACGGCCTGCTGTCGCCCGGCCACAGCTTCGCTCAGATCGCGTCGCGCCACATGCACCTCTACGGCACCAAGCGCGAACATTTCGCCGAAGTCTGTATGTCGACCCGCGACAACGCGATCAAGCGGCCGACAGCCTTGCGCACTGAGCCGATCACGCTCGACGACTACTTCAATGCCCGGATGATCAACGACCCGTTGTGTCTGTTCGACTACACGATGGAGAGCGACGGCGCTGTTGCCGTGATCACCACGTCAGTCGAACGAGCCAAGGATCTCAAGCAACCGCCGGTCACGATCATGGCGTCGGCGCATGGGGGCTCCGGCCGTTGGGGCCCAGCGTTGTTTCGCTACTTCCAGATCCCCGACGACGAGTTCGCTTCGTCGGGTCACCGTCCGGTGGCCAAGCGGATCTACGAGATGGCTGGCATCACGGCGAACGATGTCGACGTTGCCTTGTTGTATGACCACTTCTCGCCGATGGTGATCATGCAGTTGGAGGACTACGGCTTCTGCCCGATCGGGGAGGGTGGTCCGTTCGTGGCTGATGGCAACATCCGCTTCGGCACCGGCTCGATCCCCGTCAACACACACGGCGGCAACCTGTCGGAGGCCTACATCATCGGCATGACACATGTCCGTGAAGCCGTTGAGCAACTCCGCGGCGTCGCCGTCAACCAGGTCGACGGCGCAGAGATCGCCCTCGTCACCGGCGGCCCCGCCGGCCTACCGGTCTCCGGAACACTCTTAAGGAGAGGCTGACATGACCGACACGACGTACGCCGAAAGCGGCGAGGGAAGCGCCAGCGACGAGCTGCACGGAGGGAGCAGCCGAAGCGAAGCGGCGGCCAGTCCCGACCACAAAGAAAGGGCTGATGCATGATGAGCAGTGAATTCGGTCAACTGACCAAGGGGGTGTTTCCGAGCATCCTGAAAGAGCCGCACGCCGACTACCTGACACAACCGTTTTGGGATGCTGCGAAGGAGGATCGGCTCGTGGTGCCGAAATGCACGACCTGCGGCACCTTCCGGCTACCGCCATCGGCCTACTGCTTCAACTGCCAGACCCGTGGAATCGAGTGGGTCGAGTTGGCCGGCACCGGCACGATCTACTCGTTCACCGTCGTTCGTCATCCGTTACATCCCGATCTCGCCGAGGCCTGCCCATATGTTGCCGGCACGGTCGAGCTGGATGGGACCCAGGGTGCTGGAGCCCGGATGCTGGTCAACATCATCGACTGCGACCCGGCAACGGTCAGGATCGGCGACAAGGTCGAAATCGTCTGGGAGCACGTCAACGACGAGATGACGACCCCCCGCTTCCGTCCGATCAGCACGTAAACGAACGACCAACGTCAGGAGGACTGCAATGTCAAAGATCTGGGCCAACTCGGGTGATTCACACTTGGTCGAACCCGACGACTTGTTCACGACGAGCCTGCCGGCCGAACTGGCGGAGCGCATGCCGCGAAGCGTGAAGGACGAAGACGGTTCGCACGAGACACTTTTCATCGATGGTCAGGAATTCCGCCGACGGATGCCACGGGCGGCCAACCTGCTCGATGAAAACGGCAAGACCGTCGATCAACGAGCACCGGGTGCCAACGATATGAAGTTGCGCTTGATCGATCTCGACCAGGAGGGGATTTGGGCTGAGTTGGTGTACCCGTCGATCGGGATCTGGATGTCGTCGATTCAGGACCCCGATCTGCTCGCCGCCGGTTGCCGGGCTACCAACGACTGGGCGATCGAATATCAACGCTTCTCGCCCCGCTACGTCCCGACCGCAACGATTCCGCTGCTGACCGCCGAGCACGCCATCGCCGAAATCCATCGCGCTGCCGGGCTCGGCTATCACGCCGCCTACTTCTCGGTGACCCCCGGACTCGGTGCTCCCGACTGGAACTTCGATATGTGGCATCCGGTGTGGGCGGCAATGGAGGAGACCGGCTTGGTCGTCTCGTTCCATATCGGCACCGAGGCACACGATGCCAACTCGTTCCATGGTGGGTACTTCCGCGGCCCTGGTGGGGCGTTGATCAACTACGTCGAGACCACGTACGGCGGTCAGCGGGCGGTCACCAAGATGATCGCCTCCGGCGTGTTCGATCGCCATCCGGATCTCAAGGTGATGGTGTCGGAAGGCGGGGCTACCTGGGGGCCGTTTATCGCCGACCGGCTCGACGAGGCCTACCGCCAACACTGGTCGATGGTGCGTCCGCAGTTGCGTCGACTTCCGAGCGAGTACCTATTTGAGAACGTCTATGCCTCGTTCCAGCACGACGGTTCGGCGGTCAAGGCGATGACCGCGATGGGTTGGCGCAACGTCTGTTGGGGCAGCGACTATCCGCACATCGAAGGCACGTTCGGCCACACACAAAAAACGTTGCACGAACTGTTCGACGACGTCGATGAGGAGTCGCGTCGGCGGATCACCGTCGGTGCGTTCGCCGAACTGTTTCCGCACATTCCGCCAGCTCCTGACAACGAAGCCTGAGGTAGTCGACTCGTGACCGACCTCGTTGCTCGCCGTCGTGACGGTCACGTGCTGGTCGTCACGATGCAGCGCGACGCAAAACGCAACGCAGTCGACCGACACCTCGCCGACGCGATTTCCGAGGCACTCGACGAGTTGGATGATGACGACTCGCTGTGGGCCGGAGTGCTCACCGGGTCGAAGACGTTCTTCAGTGCGGGCAGCGATCTCAACTCGGGCGGCGACTACGACACGCCGCGCGGGGGCCAGTACGGGATCATCAAACGAGATCGACGCAAGCCGTTGATCGCCGCCGTCGAGGGGCCCGCGCTGGGTGGCGGTCTCGAGATCGTGTTGGCGTGCGACATGGTGGTGGCGGCGACGAACGCACGGTTTGGCTTGCCAGAGGTGTCGATCGGTTTGATCCCGACCTGCGCAGGTCTGTTCCGTGCGCCTCAATCATTTCCGCTCAACCTGGCGCGGGAGCTGATCCTGACCGGCGAGCCGATCAGCGCCGATCGAGCCCACGCCGCTGGCTTCGTCAACGTGCTGTGCGAACCAGGTGGAGCGGTCGAAGCCGCGGTCGCTTTGGCGCAGCGGATCTGTCGAAACGCCCCGCTGTCTGTCCAGGCTTGTTTAGCGGCGGTCAACAACTATCTCGCTCCCGAAACGCCACATGGCTGGGAGGCGACCGCTGCCGCGCTGGCATCGATCACCGGCACCCCTGACCAAGCAGAAGGTGTGCGCGCCTTCTTTGAGAAACGTTCACCCGACTGGACCGGCAAGCGAGAGTGAGACTATGACGCAACGAGTTGCTGTGGTATCCGGCGGTGGCACCGGCATCGGACGGGCGATTGCCCGTCGGCTCGCCAGCGATGGCATGCACGTCATAATCACGGGTCGGCGTGGTGATGTCGTCGACCGAACGGCCGCGGAGTTGAGGCGCGAGACCGACCGTCAGGTCAGCGGGTTCCAAGCCGATGTGGGCAACCCCGACGATGTCGCCACGCTCGTCGCCCACGTGGCGGAGCATTACGAGCGTGTCGATGCTCTGGTGTGTAATGCAGGCGGCAGTTCCGGTCTGCCTTCGGGCACGCTGCACGAGGTGGCGTCTGAATGGCGTCGAACCTTCGATCAAAATGTGCTGACGGCGGTACTGCTGGTGCACGGTTTCCTCCCGACGCTTGCTCGACCAGGTGGCCGGATCATCCTGATCGGCTCCAACTCGACCAAGTCGGGGGGCGGAATCCCCTCGTACGCCGCGTCGAAGGCGGCTCTCAGTGGGTGGGTGCTGAACCTGGCAGCGACTCATGGACGTGATGGGATCACGGCCAACATCGTGTCGCCCGGCTACACGCCCGATACCGAGTTGTTCGGCGACGGTCTCCCTCGGGAACTTCACGATCGAATCGTTTCGCGCACTGCCATCGGTCGCGCTGGCACGTCTGTTGATGTTGCCGGCGCAGTCGGTTACTTGGTATCGCCCGAGGCGTCGTTTGTCACCGGCCAGGTACTCGAAGTAGCGGGTGGTTCGTTGCCACCGACGGCGTGAACGTGATGACCGAAACCGTTCGTCACAGTTCGCTCGTCGTCGAGATCGACGGCCCGGTCGCCACGATCACGTTGGACCGCCCGGAACGTCGCAACGCGATGAACACCGAGATGGTGCACGAGATGCTGGCTGTGCTGGAAGGGATCGCGTTCCGACGTGAGATCCGGATTGTCGTACTGACCGGCTCCGGCGACCGGTTTTTCTGTCCAGGGGCCGACTTGGCGCCGGACCCCGACCGCGACGGCCGGCCACCGCCCCCGTTGCCGGCTGCCTGGGAGCTACGCG
>JANOTN010000457.1:0-2720 GCA_031416375.1 Ilumatobacteraceae bacterium | reverse complement strand
CTCGTCGAGCATGGTGTGCTCGTCGGCGAGGTGCGCGGCCTCGAGGTGTGCCGCGTGATGGAGGAGCCCGAGACGGGCGAGGTTCGGCTCGAGGTCGGCGTCGGCGCTCACGACCGGGAAGCGTTCCTGATCATGCATGGTGGTACGCCAACCGTTGATTCACTGAGACGCGTCGTCGACGCCGTCACCGAGTTTCGAGTTCCCGGTGCCGCCCGGCATCCGTTGAACCGTCTCGCCGCTGAGCGATTGATCAGGTGGCAGTTGGAGCAAACCCCGGGACTGGCGGCTGCCGAATGGCTGTTGCCGGCCGAGCCCCCGGTCAAGCGCGAGAACGTGAAGGATCCGGTTCCGTGCGTTGCCACCGGAAGCGGAATCGATGGTCGTCCGGTGGTGGTCGTGTGCTCATCAGGAGTCGACCTCGACGTGATCCCCTTCGCCGCCGACGCCAGGTTGGCTATCAACGAAGATGCCCGCCTCGTCGTCGTGACCCCAGCCAGAGATCAACTCCCCGTGATCGCGCGAGTCGCCGAACTGCTGCGTGAACCCCGTTTCCCGCTGGCATGGAACCCGCGAGTGAATGAGGCTTGAGCACGAGTGATCGTCACGAATCAACGAGCCGTTCGAAGCGTTGTCGAGCACCCTGACGAGTCACACCGAGCTGGGCACCGATCACACCCCACGACAATTTGGGTGGACAAGTCACCGGACAGCATCCGGAGCACGCGGACCTGACCGAGTGGATGCCACCAGGCTTCGACCCGTAAGTGATCGTTACTCGATAATCCGGTGACGCAACGCCAACGCCACGGCATGAGCTCGATGCGTCGCACCCAGCTTGTCGAAGATGGTGCGGAGGTATGTCTTCACGGTCGACTCGGCAATGCCGAGCTCCACCGACGCCTGCTTGGTGGACATTCCATCGGCGACGAGCTGGAGGACCTCCCGCTCCCGAGGCGACAAATCCAACTCACCTTCAGGCTCGCTGAGGGCTGCGAACTTCCGAAGGAGCGGGCGAGTGATCTCGGCTTGGAGGTAGCCGGCACCGTCCGCAGCCGCCTGCACTGCGCGGATCAACTCGTCTCGTGACACTGTCTTCAGCAAGTAACCGGCAGCGCCGTGTCGCAGCGCTTGCTCGACGTATTCAGGGTCGTCGTGGAAGGAGAGGATCAAGACGCTTACCTCTGGCCATCTCTGACGGACGTTCTTCAACGTTTCGAGGCCGCCCATTCCCGGCATGTTCATATCCAGCAGCATCACGTCAGGTTGGGTCGACTCGAGTAGCTCGAGCGCTTCGCTGCCGTTCGAAGCCTCGCTGACGATCTCGAGATCTTGTGCGTTCCGCAGCATGAAGCGAAGGCCCTCACGGAGCACCTGGTGATCGTCGACAATCATCAGCCGTATCGTCGTCACGAGCCCTCCTCGAGCGGTATTCGTGCGCGAATCGTCGTGCTCCCGGCAGCGCTGACGACCTCGAAGGAGCCCCCAAGACCCTCGGCTCGCTCCCGCATCAGCCACATACCGAGGCCTTCGCCTCGTCGTTCGGAAATGCCGATCCCGTCGTCCTCGACCTCGAGCGTGATGTGACCATCGTCAGTCGTCACGGACAGCCGCGCCATACGCGTACCTGCGTGTTTCACGATGTTCATCAGCGCTTCCTGGGCGATGCGGAACAGCGCCATCCGTGTCGCTTCCGACTGCTCGGGGAAGTCGGCCTGGTGGAGTTCAACCCGAAGGTCATACTGGTCGCGCATTCGCTCGACAAGGCTCCGCAGCGAGGCCGCGAGGCCGATGTCGTTGATCATCGACGGGTGAAGCTCCTGCAGGAGCCGGCGAAGCTTCCCACTTGAGACCGACACGAGCTCCTCCAGGTTGTGAAGCTCATCCACTACCTCCGAGCGCTCGCCCGTGAGGCAACCTCGGATGCCGAACAACACACGGTGGAGGTCCTGGCCGAGGCCATCGTGGATCTCTCCGACGATCCGCTGTCGTTCACTCTCCTGGGCGGAGACCAACCGCTGCATGACTTCTCGCAGTCGGGCGCGGCTCGTCTCCAGGTCCTCGTACAGGTCCGCCCGATGTGTGGAAACGCCCAACTCCTCGACGGATGCCTGCAGCAGGGCCTGGGCAGCCGCTTGGTCGGCATGCGCGTGGGCGCACCCTTCGATGACGAGCGAGCCCGTCGCGACGGATGTTGTCGCCTCGACCCGCGTGCACGGTGTCGCCGACTCGCCGGCACCCGCCCCGACGCCGACCGGGTTCCCTTGGGCTGCCAGCACGCTTGCCGTCCCGTCGCGATCGGTGTGGGTGAGCGTGACCCATTCGAAGCCTTTCGAAGCGTAGAGCTGGCGCACGGTCTCGGCGATGATCTCGTCGCGATCAAGAGTCTTGGCCGTGGCCCGCACGATGTTCAGCAACGTCGACAGATCGGCTGAGCGGCTCTCGGCCTCCCGCCGCCGCCGCTGCACAGAGGAGATCAGCCCCCCGAACACCGACGCGAGGAAGATCGCCAAGAGGCCCAACCCTGCTCCGACGGCGATCCGGACGGTGCGTCGAGTCTCGGTCACTGCCGCATTGTGCTCATCGAGCAGGTGGTACACCTCCCAGACAGCCAGCAGTTCGCCGTCTTCGGCACGCACCGGAACGTAGGTTTCCAGTAGCCCGGCGCTGAACTCGTCACGTTCGAACTCGTTCTCCTCGTCGGACAGATCGGATACTTTCGA
>JANOTN010000456.1:0-3000 GCA_031416375.1 Ilumatobacteraceae bacterium | reverse complement strand
TGCCGTCACCGACTCTGCTGCGACACCCATCACTACCGAGCTGACAGTTGTAGCATCCACGTCGCCTGCCTCCACAGCGCTCGCGTGCACGCTGGGCACTTGGACGATGGAAAACGACTCGTTCGCAGCGATGTGGCTCGCCGCCGCCAGCGGTGAGGATCTTGATGGCACCCTCGTTTCGGTCAACGGAAGCGTGGCGGTCGAGGTCGACGCCGACGGTGTGTGGACGAGCAAATACTCGGACTGGGGTTTCACCGCCAGCGCCGACGACGTCACGGTGACGATGTTGGTCACCGGTACCGACAAATCGTCAGGAACATTCGCGCAAGACGGATCGTTCACGTTCGTCGACACTGGACTCAACGCCGTCGCGACGATGACCGTCAGCGCAGATGGTGTGGAGTTGCCGATGCCCTCGGTGTCTGGCGCCGACTCGGTGTTCAGCGGCGCGGGAAGCTACGTGTGCGAGGGCGACACGATGACCGTCAGCGTCGATGGCAACCCGGGGCCGATCGTGATGATCCGGGCGGCATGAACGCCTACTCATTGGGTGTCGACCTCGGCACCACTTACACTGCCGCCGCCGTCGCACGGGGCACGACAGCGGAACCACTTCCGCTCGGGACCGACGCGGCGCAGGCCCCTTCGGTCGTGTTGATCCGCGACGACGGTGAAGTACTCGTCGGCGACGCAGCCGAACGGCGCGCGGTGACCGAACCGACCCGCGCTGCACGCGAGTTCAAACGCCGACTCGGCGACCCGGTGCCGATCGTGATCGGCGACGCCGCGCACCCGGTCGAGTCATTGATGGCGCACCAACTCCGTGACGTCGTTCGACGCGCAACCGAGCAAGAGGGTGAAGCGCCGAGCATCGTGGTGCTCACCCACCCAGCGAACTATTCGGACTACAAGACCGGTCTACTTCGCCAAGCTGCGGCAGAGGCTGGGCTGCCCGCCGAGCAACTGGTGATCGTCACCGAACCAGAGGCGGCCGCGATCGCCTACTCACGGCAAGCCCGAATCGAGACCGGCGAGATCGTCGCTGTGTACGACTTCGGCGGCGGAACGTTCGACGCCGCGCTGGTGCGCCGCACCGACGCCCGATTCGAGCTGATCGGTGTACCCGAAGGAATGGAGCGGCTCGGCGGGATCGACTTCGACCAAGCGGTGATGGCGCACGTGGACACGATATTGGCCGGCCTCGTTTCCGGTGCTGATCGCAACGATCCGTTGACCCGGCCCGCCCAGGCCCGCCTGCGGTCCGATTGCCGACGCGCCAAGGAAGCTTTGTCGACCGACAGCGACACCACGATTCCGGTCTCGTTGCCGGGTGTGCAAACCGCAGTGCGGCTGACTCGCGACGAGTTCGAGTCGATGGTTCGCCCACGCGTCGGTGAAACGGTCAAGGCGCTCGAGCGCGCGGTCGCCTCGGCCCACATCGCGATGGATCAGGTCTCCCGCATCTTGCTGGTGGGTGGAACCTCACGGATGCCGATCGTGGCCGAAATGCTGCGAAGCGCCACCGGCCGACCGGTCGCCCTCGACACCCATCCCAAACTGGCGATCGCCGTCGGCGCAGCCCTGGCCGGCATTAGCTCGATTCAGCAACCTGCGACGGCAACGGCGGCCGCGGCCGCGGCTTCGACCTGGCAGCCGCCCGTCCGGGCGCCTGCTCCGCCACCGGAGGTGGTTCGCCCGCCGGGCCGCGGCCGTCGCAAGGGGCTCCTCATCGGTGCCGTCGGTGGAGGGATCGGGATCGCCGCGGTCGTCGCTGCGCTCACGCTCGGCGGCGGTGGTGGCTCGCCGACCGATGATGGCTCGGTCTCGGTGCCGACATCGAATCCCGCAGCCACGGCAGCACCAACGGCAGCACCAACGGCATCGGTGCCCCAGTCGACGGCACAGGCGGTCGACCCGGCCGGCCGCGGCGTCGCTGCGATCGTCTCGGCGGTGTCGATGGGGCAGGCGCCGATCAGCGACATTCGGGCGATCACGGTCGACCCGCAAGGTGCTGTGTACATGGTTGCGGCAGATGCGACGGTATTGCGGGTCGGCAACGGCGAATCAACAGTGATCGGAAACCCCAATCCAGCGCTCGGCGTTCCCGGCGGTATCGCCGTGGCGTCAGACGGAACCGTGCTGCTGTCGACGCCAACGGGCGTCCAGTCGATCGTCGGCGGCGGTGCTCCGACCATGTTGCTCGACGCCGCTACCGCAGGTCTTGGCGCGACCCCTGGCCCGATAACGCTCGACGGTGTCGGCAACCTCTATCTCGCCGACAACGACACGCACCGCATCATCCGGCGGGGTACCGATGGGGCGCTGAGCTTGATCGCAGGGTCTGGTGCGGCGGCCACGCCCGGCCCGCTTGTCGGCGACGGCCAACCGGCCGGGTCGGTGCCGATAGGCACGATCACCGGTCTGGCGATCGACCCGGCCGGCAACTTGTTGTTCGCCGACTCGACGGCGCTGGCGATCCGACGGGTGGCCGCCGACGGCACGCTGTCGACCATTGCCGGCGGTGGCGCGACCCCGGTGGCCGCCGCCGACGGAACGTGGATCGCCGACGGCGTAGCGGCCAACACGATCGCATTCCTGGCACTCGACGGACTGACCGTCGACGCTTCGAGTCGCATTTATGCCACCGATTCAGTGAGCGGGGCGATCGTGCGGATCATTGCCGATGGCACGGTCGAACTCGTGATCGCTCGCCAGCTTGGGGTCGAACCAATCGACGGGGTCGCCGCCCGCGAAACCGCCGTCACCGCCGTCGGTGCTGTCGCGACCGATCGGGTCAGCACGCTCTACTTCGAGGACGGCGCAACATTGCGGTCGCTTCCGGTCACCTGACGAGCGCCATCTCGATCCACGTCGTGCCCGAAGTCGCTCAGTCGGCGGTTCCGGCGTAGACGTGTTCGAGCGTACGGGCGGCGACGTCGCACACTTCGACCAGGGTCGGGTCGGCGAGCGGGTCGGTGGCGAGGGTCCGCCAGCGACCGA
>JANOTN010000455.1:0-3091 GCA_031416375.1 Ilumatobacteraceae bacterium | reverse complement strand
GGTTCAGCGCCGCCTCGAACAACCGGTGGGTGGCCATGTCGGGGCGCTGACCTGGCCCATACACCGTGAAGTACCGCAGGGAAACGACAGCGAGTCCGAAGTTCGCTGCGTATAACGAACAAAGGTGCTCGCCTGCGAGCTTCGTCACACCGTACGGACTGAATGGTTGCGGGCGCATCGACTCGTCGACAGGGTAGTGATCGGCGTTGCCGTAGACCGAGGACGACGACGCGTATACCACTCGACCCACGCCCAACTGGGTTGCGGCCTCGAGTAGCCGTTGCGTTGCCTTCACATTGCGCGACATATAATCGTCGAATTGAGTGCGCCAAGAGGAACGAACCCCCGGCTGCCCTGCCTGGTGGTAGACGACTTCGGCTCCGTCAAGTACCTCATCGCTTGCATCTGCGATATCGGTCTGAACGAACTCGAACGCACTGTGTTCGAGCAGACGCGCCAGATTCGACTGCTTCTGCGCGATGTCGTAGTAGTCAGTGAGCAGATCAACGCCGCGCACCGAGTCGCCGTTGGCCAGACAGGCCTCGGAGATCTGGCTTCCTATGAAGCCGGCACATCCTGTCACCACAATCTCGGCCACTCGATCACGCTCCGTTCCTTCAGATGATTGTGTCGCGAGACCGCAGGCGACCATTGTCGATCAGACCAAACCGCGCAACCCACCCGTGAAGTCATGCTACCGACGACAACTCGTCCATGCCGTCCCCACCGCCGTTGACCCACAAACCAAGCAGGGACAACCTCAAGCCGCCAACGTGGGTGCTGTCGAGTGGGCCTGGAGCCAACTCTGGAACATCAGCACGGCCCACAACTGGTGCTGCCAGTTGCGCCGACCGCTCACATGTTCGGCCCATCTCAAGCGCACCAGCCCGACATCGAGGTAACCCGCTGACGCCAAAGCGTCCGGATGGAGGAGGTCCTCTGCCCACTCACGTAGGTCCAGTCTCAACCAGCGGTCGAGTGGGACGGCGAAACCCGCCTTGGGACGTTCGAACAGCTCCGCGGGCACGTGCCGCTCGAGCACGCGGCGAAGTACCAGTTTGCCTCGCCCCGCAACCGCCTTGTGGTGGAGCGGCAGTCGCCACGCCGCCCGGAAGAGATCGAGGTCGAGCATCGGGACCCGTGTTTCGAGTGATGTGTACATCGCCGCGCGGTCGACCTTCGTCAAGATGTCGGTCGGCAGGTAGCCGATCGTGTCGGACAGCATCATCCGCTCGACAAAGCTCAGCCCTGTCCCGCCAGGCAGCCGGGCAGGGGGCACGGGCTCGACGTCATTCACCACAGAATCCGGCCAGATGCTCAGCATTCGGTCGTACAACTCGGCCTCGGAGCCGGCACACATCACCGAAGCAAGCTTGTGGGCACGATCTCCCACGCTCCCCGCAATCCCTCGTGTGCGGATCAGCCGCGACATCGGTTCGGCCATCCGGTCCCAACCGGCGGGCGAGACCCTGGTGATACCTCGCGCCACACCGCGTCTCATGCCCTGGGGTACCCGAGAAGCCTTGTTCCACATCGATCCGGCAAGGAAGTATCGGTTGTATCCGGCGAACAGCTCGTCGCCCGCGTCCCCGCTCAACGCGACGGTCACTTCCGACCGTGCCAGGCGGCTCACGAGACTGGTCGGTACTTGGCTGCTGTCGGAGAACGGTTCGTCGTACATGTCAGCCAACGTGGGAACGACCGCGAGCATGTCTTGGGCGCTCAGGATCAGCTCCGTGTGCTTGGTGCCGAGATGTTGTGCGACCCGCATGGCATCGGGAGCTTCGTTCATGTTCTGCTCGGCGAACCCGATCGTGAACGTACGCACCGGTGTGCTGGTCAACTTGGTCATCAAGGCGACAATCAGCGAGGAGTCGATTCCGCCTGAGAGGAACGCCCCGAGCGGTACATCGGACAGCATGCGGAGCCGCACGCTCGCCTCGAGCGCGGATTCTACGAGATCGGCTGCCTCGTCGAGTGAACCGGTGAAGGGGTCGTTTTGGGCTTCGACGGCCTCGGCAACCGCATCGAAGTAGCGATGGCGCTCGATCAGCTCGACCCGGCCAGACGCGGCGTCGACCCGGAACCCGAGTGCAACCCCCGGCTCGACCTTGTTCGCGCTGGCGTAGATCGTCGCCGGTGCCGGACATCCGTTGTACTTCATGAAGTCAGCGAGTGCTCGCCGATCGATCGTCGAGTCGAATCCAGGTATCAGCCGCAACGGCTGGAGCTCGGATGCGAAGCCGAGCGAACCATCGATCGTCGTCCAGTACAAGGGCTTTTCCCCGAACCGGTCGCGTGCCAGCCAGAGCAACGACTCGTCGCCGTCCCAATACGCGATCGCGAACATCCCGTTCGCTCGACGCAACATCTCGCGGACACCCCACTGGGCACATCCGACCAGTAACACCTCGGTGTCACTCTGCGAAACGAATCGGCGGCCCAGCTGCTCGAGTTGCGATCGGAGTTCGAGATAGTTGTACAGCTCACCGTTGTAGACGACAGCATGACGACCGGCATCCAGTAGCATCGGCTGGGCACCCCCTTCTGACACGTCGATCACAGCGAGCCGTCGCTGACCCAACGCGACGAGGCCGTCACCGGCCGACCAGTATCCAGAACCGTCGGGTCCACGACGCCGAATTTGGTCGGTCATCGCCGTGACCAGTCCTTCAACACCTGGACGCACACAAGGTCCGGCAATCCCAGCGATTCCGCACATTGCTCCGAATATACCGACGGTAGATGCCTTACTGTGGCCAAGCGCCGATCGACACGGCGATCATCAGACCACCCACGGTCGATCAAAGGCCACGAGTCGCTGGCGGGTGGCCGTGTGAGACGCTGCGGCGTGTAGCATCCCACCGTGCTCAATCCGGATCTCGGCTATTACTTTCGCGCGCTCCGCACTCGTTGGCGGTACATGATTATCGGCGGATTGATCGGCCTACTACTCGCCAGCCTCCTGTCACTCTCGCGTCCGAACACACAGTTCCGGCTCGAGCAACGGGTGGCTACAGACGACTCCACCGCGATCTCGGGCCAGGGAGGATTGACGTATCTCCACCTGCCCGCACGTCAAGTGTCCGCG
>JANOTN010000454.1:0-2283 GCA_031416375.1 Ilumatobacteraceae bacterium | reverse complement strand
CAACGGCATCACAATCGAGTACGAGGAAAGCGGGTCGGGGGAGCCGCTGTTGATGATCATGGGGCTTGGCAATCAGTTGATTGATTGGCCGGCGCAGTTGGTCGAGGCGCTCGTCGATCACGGGTTTCGGGTGATTCGTTTCGACAATCGCGACAGTGGCTTCTCGACCGAGTTCACGAGTGCACCGCCGACTAAGTGGGAGGTCGCCAAATCGTTCTTGTTCCGGCGGTCGCTGCGTGCGGAGTACTCGATTCGTGACATGGCGGATGATGCCGTCGGATTGCTGGATGCGCTCGGAATCGACAGCGCTCACATCGTCGGCATGTCGATGGGCGGGATGATCGCCCAAACCATCGCCATCGAGCATCCGACCAGAATCCGCAGTCTGACGTCAATCATGTCGAGCACCGGTCACCGCAGAGTTGGCCAACCGACGGTGCGGGTGATCCGTCGCGGGGCTCGGCGTCCGATACCGACGCGTGAGAACGCGGCTGACAACTTTGTGGCGGGTTTTCTCGATGTGTGCGGTCCGACGATGACTGAAGCTGAGATACGCCGGTTGATTGCGGTCAGTATGGAACGCAGCTTTAGACCTGATGGGACTGGTCGTCAAACGGCTGCGATCATCTCGCAACCGGACCGCACCGAGGCGCTCGGTCGATTGACGGCGCCGACACTGGTGATCCATGGTTTGGTCGACACACTGGTTCGTCCATCCGGCGGTATTGCCACCGCCAAGGCGATACCGGGTGCTCGGTTGTTGATGTTCAACGACATGGGCCATGACCTGCCGGGCACCCGGTACCTCGATATCGCCGAGGCGATCGCCAGCGTCGCAGCACGTGCTCAGTCAGTGGCACGCTTGTAACTGAGACGGAGCTTGGCTCGGAAGGCGATCACGTCGCCGTCCTCGATCAACACGTCCATTTCAACGACCTCGGCGACGCGCAGGTCCTGGTAGCTTTTGCTCGCCTCGCGCACGGCATTTCGTGCCGCTTGTTCCCACGAGTCACTACTCGAACCGATCAGTTCGACGACTCGGTAGACGCTTTCGTTCATGTCGTGCTCCTTCGTGGTACGTGGATCACGTGGTGGATGATGTGATCCGGAATTTGGTGGACAGGCTGAGCTCGGTCTCGAATTCGATCTCGCCTGATGGCATAACGCGGCACCGCAGCCGGCGGACTTCGCCGACGCGGGCATCGTCGTAACTGCGACATACGTCATCGACGGCGCGCTCGGTGGCGTGTCGCCAACTGAGGCCGGTGGCACCGTGGCGGGTGACTCGGTAGACGCTCTCGGTACCGCCGCGAATCAACGGCGGCTCGTCGGACGCGAAGTCGTCAGATTGTTGTTGGTTGGTCATCGAAGCGATCGACGCCATCACGTCATCGAGCATTTGTTGGCGACGTTTGCGGCTACCGCCGTAACGATAGTTCTCGGGTCGGATCGGCTCACCGAACTGCACCCGCACGGGTCCCTTGAATGGTCGCGGAAACGATTGGCCAATCGGTTGCACGCGTTCGGTGCCGATCAGGCCAACCGGGATGATCGGGGCACCGGTCATCACGGCAAGGTGGGCGACACCTGCGTGACCGCGGTGCAGGTAGCCGTCGCGTGACCGTGTTCCCTCCGGGTAGATACCGACCAACTCGCCCTGTTCGAGCAGTGCGGCGGCGGTGGTGAGTGCCGCCATCGAGGCCTTCTTGACGTCACGTTTGATCGGGACCATGCCGACCGCGGGGAACAGGTATTTCGTCTTGGCGCTGTCCATGTATTCGGCCTTGCCGAGGAAGATCACTCGACGGGGCGCGGTCGCCATGACCAATGGAGTGTCGAAGAACGCACGGTGATTCGGGGCGATGATCGCGGGGCCATCGAGTGGGACGTGTTCCAGCCCGCTCACCCGCGCCCGATAGAGCAACCTAATCGCCGGGCGTGTCAGAAAGCGGGCCGACGCGGCAAGCGTGCCGATGCGCGGATCTTCATCGGTGCCGAACGCACGCACCCTGAGGTCGTGCAGCTGCTGTCGCCCCCACGCGTCGATGCCGCGAGTGTTGCAGGTGCAACACTGGTGACGTGAGTTTGTTTGTGGAGTCCAGTTTGTCGGAGGTCGTTGCGACGCTTGTGGGCGGGCGGGTTCGACTCGTGATGGATGAACAAGTCACTGACCTGCACCAGAACTGGTTGCGTGACATGAGCGAGGAGCCGGGCCAGATCGAGCCGACGAATCGGCAACGGTTGTTCACTCCGCTCGACATTCCGTCGGACCTTTCGTGTACC
>JANOTN010000453.1:0-2080 GCA_031416375.1 Ilumatobacteraceae bacterium | reverse complement strand
CGCGGTTTGGCTGCCACTGCGGCGTACGAGGTTGGCTCGTTAGACAAGTCGACCGATGCGGGCTTCGCGTCGACCGACCGGGAGTCATCGATGGCGGTCGAAGAGGTCGGGTTTGCAAACACGGTCGACAGCCACGTCGTGGAACAACTACTCGTGCGACTCCCCGAACGCGAACGTGAGATCGTCCGCCTGCGCTTCTTCGAAGATCGTTCCCAGGCCGAAATCGCCGATGCGGTTGGCATCTCCCAAATGCATGTGTCGAGGTTGCTGCGACGGTCGCTACAACTGATGCGGCAGGGTGCGCCCACCCTCGAGCGCGAAGACGCCTGAATCATTCCGGTAAACGCGACAGACCGCATTGCGCGGAGGTAACGGGGTCTTGCGATGCGATCGGGTTTCTAACGACTCCCAGCACCGTTCGGATCGAAACATGTCGCAGGTATTGAACGTTGGTCGGCGGGAGGTTTGACGACTAGATCGCGGCCCATATGTCTGACCAAGGTGCCAGTCTCGCGATCGTGGTCAACGTTGATGGATGGACGGTTGCGGGCGAGATCGACGCTCATTCGGCACGATCGTTGGCGTCAGCGATGTCGGAGCTACCGGAGGTTGACGGCGTCGTGGTAGATGTTACCGACGTGACATTTATGGACTCCAGCGGACTGCGCGTGTTGGTGGATGCCGCTCGACAGGCAATCGAGTCGAACAAGACGCTGGTGATCGCCCACCCTCGACCAGCGATCAGGCGCGTCGTCGAGATCAGCGGGTTAAGTGACTTCCTGCGGCTACTCGACTGAACAGTCATGTTTCGTGGCGGGCTGAATCGGGCACACCAAGTTCATGATCATCAACCTTTCGCACCGTGGCGGTAGTGTTGCCATGGTGAGGGAGTCGGAGGTCAACGACGATTGTGTCGATGTGATTGTTCCCTTGGATGCGAGGTACGGATCGATGCTGCGGGTGGTCACCGCGGCGCTCGGTGTTGACGCGGGTTTCTCAATCGATGAGATCGACGATTTCAAGTTGGCCGTCTCCGAGGTGTTCTCCATGTTGGTTGCCGAGGGGTTGGTTGCCGAGGGGTCGGTTGCCGAGGGTCACCACGGTGGACGCACTCGCGCAAGCTTTCGGCTGGAGCAGGCAACGTTGTCCGTTGCCCTCTCGCTCGAGTCTGGAGCGCGGGTGAATGTGCAGCCGGACGAGTTGGCCCTCACGATTTTGAATGCAGTCGTCGACTCGTACGACATCGGCGAATCAGCTGTGACGTTAGCCAAGGGTGCGGTCGAGACGTCGGCGCTCAGCGGCTGAGCCGTCGATCACACGAAACGTCGCGCAGCTACGAAATATGCAGATAGTCCGACAGCCCCGGAATCACGCGATTCGGCTCGATCGGTGCACAACCTCGGGCACGTCGGCTGCCGCGGCGAGCGCCTCGGCGAGCTGGAAGAGCTGTTCGGTTGAGTGATCGGCTGCCGCCGTCAAGCGCACCACGTCTCGTCGCTCGATCTCGGCTACCGCGAACTTGCTCAGGTCAGACAGGGTTGTTCGATCGTCATCGGTCCACTCGCGCGGGTGTCGGGTCGATTACTCGCTACGGTGTTTCGGACACAGCCGCTACGGGTAATCGGTGATCATGACTGATCGATACTCGCTTCCGAAGCTCCCGTTCGATGTCGATGCTCTTGGGCCTTGGTGCCCAGCCGAGACACTCGAACTGCATCACGGCAAACATCACGCCACCTATGTCAAAGAGGCAAATGCTGCCGTCGAAGAGCTTGTCGGCATCGACCCTGAGGATGCCGAACGACTGGCGGGTGTGCACGCAGCGTTGACGTTCAACCTTTCAGGCCACGTTCTGCATTCATTGTTCTGGGAGAGCCTGACCCCGGAAACGCGCAAACCGTCCAACCCGTTCAGCGCACGCATCGCCTCCGATTTTGGTTCGTTCGAACGATTCGGTGCGCTGCTCACTTCGGCATGTGTCAAGGTCCAAGGTTCTGGCTGGGGCGCGCTGCTGGTTGACAGCCAGACGGGATCATTGCGTGTCGGCTCGATCCTCGACCACAGCAACGGCATCGTTCCT
>JANOTN010000452.1:0-2428 GCA_031416375.1 Ilumatobacteraceae bacterium | reverse complement strand
CCGTCGCCAAACGTCGAGTTGTCTGGTGATGAACGTTTGGTGTCTGACACCAAACGTTCAAATACTGTGAGCGTGGAGCCCGTCGCGGATCGTTTGATAGTCGATCAACACCCCGACCTGAGGGACAGTTCCCATCGGCTTGACTGACGCAGCGAAGCCAGTTTCGAATGAGGGCATCGCCCCACAGATCGTTTCCCGCTCAGACGCATTCAAGGGCGTTGCTTCGAGCACGTACCTCACCTCAGTTTCTTCATGACGAGGTCCTCAACGTGTCCGCAAACCTCAGGGCAATCCAAACTTCTCGTGAACGATCGGGGTTAGGAAAGCTATTTCGGTTTCGAGCGCGCCTTGACGGCGTTGAACGCGTTCCCCGCGATTCGCCCGGCAACCCGACCGACTTGCTCGCCAGACCGCCCAGCTTGGGCGGCGCGACGATCCTTGCGGCCCTTCTTCTCGGCCCAGTCGGTATAGAACCAGAGAAAGCCGAGCGGGCCCAACAAGATCGCCATCACGACCCGTGCACCCGAATCGGATTCGATCCACGGTTGCACCACAGCGACGATGATCAGCGTCATGATCACGAGATCGAACCAGCGGTGCATTTGACGGCCAACCCAGGCGAAGGCGCTGAGCGGGCCGCGGGTGACGGCAGTGTTCACGATCACCGCGACACCAAGAATCGCCGGGACCAACGGCTCACGACTCTGCAGGCCCTGGGCGACGAGTGCGACACCGATCAGGTACTCGGCAAGCTGATGAATCCAGAACGGCCGCAATGCTCTTTCACCCATGATTGCTGGCCCGCCGTTCTGTTTCCAACCACAACGGTTTACCGATCGGTGCCCGCATCTCCTCCGCAAGATGGGCCACAAGGCCCGCTGTGCGGGCGATCAGCACGAACGCACGCACAATCGCCGGAGCGATCCCGACGTCCACAAGCGCCGCCCCAGCGGCACCTGCGCCGTTGATCGGAAGGTGCTTTCCCGAAGCCGCCTGATGCGCTTCTGCGACGGCTGCCAGCAGCCGGAGATGGGGGCCGAGTTGGCCTTCCTGCTCGGCAATCTCGTACAACCGGGGCGTTCGGGGATCCTGGTGGCGGTGGATCGGATGACCAAGTCCTGGCAACCGTTCCCCCGCGGCACGACGACTGGAAACCAGTTCTGCGGCTACGACTGCGAATCGTTCGTCCGGATCATCGACCGTCAAGCCTGCTGCGACGACGCCCTCAGCCACGAACAATGCGGTATCGCCGGCCGGTCCGAGGAACACGCTGCCGGCACCAAGCAGCCCTGCCGCGATTGCGCCCTGCAAGGCTTCCGGTGCCCCTGTATACGTGAGTCGGGTCGCCAGCGAGCTGGGTGTGATCCCGTGGTCGGCCAGCGACACCAGCACCGTGTCGACGACACGTCGCTCACCCGAGGTTGGTTCACGTCCGACCAACAGCAGATATGCCAGCTCGGTGAGGCTGAGTCGGCCCATCACCTCAGACGGCAGGTCCCGACCGGCAACCCAGATGTGATCGGCGTCAGTCGCTCCGACGGCAGTGTGCAGCCAGTCCGGCTTGTCAGTCACAGTCGACCTCCTGGTCATTGCGTTCCGTCGAGAGTTGATGCTTGGCGATTCTGCCGGTTGGCGTGTGTGGAAGCTCGGAGACGACCTCGAAGTACCGCGGAACCTTGAACCGTGCGAGCTGCTTCCGAGCGTGGCCGTACAGCGCTTCGACGTCGATCGAGCGATTCGGACCGGCGATCACAAACGCCTTGACCTCGTCCTCCGACATGTCGGACGGAACGCCAATCACTGCCGCTTCGACCACATCGGGATGTGACTCCAAGCAGGCTTCGACCTCGACCGGCGACAGATTCTCGCCGCGTCGCCGAATCACTTCTTTGCGACGCCCGACGAACGTGAACGATCCATCGTCGTTCTGTTCGACCAGGTCGCCGGTATGAAGCCATCCTTCGACGAGCACGGATGCAGTCTCGTCGGGCATTTCGAAGTAGCCACGCATCACGGTCGGGTTGTTCAGTTGGAGTTCACCGTTGACGACCCGGGCCTCGTTGACGACGCCCAACTCCGGGTGTTGGCGAGGCCAGCCGAGCGTGCCAAACGGACGCGTTCCATGCCGCCAGATCAGCCCAAACGGCGACTCAGACAGGGCGTACCCGCAGACGATCTCGAAACCAAACCGTTCTTCGATCTGGCGTTGACGCTGCTCCGTTGGGGACGGCCCGGTGTAGCAGAGCCGTAACGGGTTGTCTGCGTCATCGGTTCGCTCCGGCTGCCGCATCAAAATTTCGAGCATCGCACCGATCGCGTTGAACTCCGTCGCACCGTGACGTCGAGCGGCGTCGATGAAGTCCGATCCCGAGAACCTCGGCAGCAATACGAGGCTGGCCCTGGCAGCGATCGATCCGAGCACCGAATA
>JANOTN010000451.1:0-5362 GCA_031416375.1 Ilumatobacteraceae bacterium | reverse complement strand
CTATCGTTGCGGGCATGGGAATCGAGATGTCACAGGTTCCGGGGTCGATTCCGGCGATCGAATTCGAGGATCAAGAGTGGGACTGGCGCGGCGTCCGAGCCAGTTCGCGACACGACCGAACCTTTCGCCACTACCAATCCGCAATCCCAGTCGACATCGCCGACATCGACTTGCGCATCGGCCGAACCGCAGCCATCAACCTGAACGAGGCGGCGGTAGCGGTGGCCGCCCTCGAATCCGATCCGAACATCAGATTCATGGACACGGCTGGAGCGTTGCTCCGATCCGAATCAGTCGGATCGTCACGCATTGAACGACTCGACGCCGACGCCCGCACGCTCGGCCTCGCAGCGATCGGCGAGGCGGGGCGGCGATCCGTGGCGACGCAGGTCTGGGCGAACGTACGAGCGATGCAAGCGGCAATCGCCATCGCCGGACCCGAACCGATGTCGGCGTCGACGTTCAGTCACGTCCATTCCGTGCTGATGATCGACGATCCTTACGAGTCGAAGTGGGCGGGCAAGGTCAGAGACATGCAGAACTGGATTGGCGGCTCCAACGAGTGTCCCCGCGAGGCCTTGCACGTACCACCCGCCCCGGCCAGAGTGCCGGCCTTGATGGCCGATCTCGCCGAATGGTGCAACCGACGTGATGTGATCCCGCTCGCTCACGCGGCGATCGCTCATGCACAGTTCGAAACGATCCATCCGTACACGGATGGCAATGGCCGAACCGGGCGGGCAATTATCCACACGATCCTGCGGCGCGATCAAATCACAACCACGGCAATCGTGCCGACATCGGCGGCGCTGCTGGCTGACGTCGATGGCTACTTCGGTGCCCTTGGCGAATATCGGGCGGGACGAGTCGACGACTACCTGTCACATTTCGCTCACGCGACCAGCAGGGCGGCGCGTGAGGCGCAGGTGCTCGGTGACGACCTGCGACGTGTGGCTGCAGAGTGGACTGACCGAGTGCAGCCGCGCCCCGGCTCAGTAGCCGAAGTGATCATGTCGGGGCTAATCCAACAGCCCGTGATCTCTGCGTCGCACAACTCGGCGGTCGGGCAGGTTGACACGGTGTCGGTCTATCGGGCGATCGACCGGCTCGAGAATGCCGGTGTCCTCACCGAAATCACGGCCGGGCGACGAAACCGGATTTGGGTTGCCGTCGCGATAACCGCAGCGCTCGACGACTTCGCCGATCGGATTGGGCGTCGCCGGCAAATCTGATCGGCCTGCGGCATGTCACCACTGAACACGAACGTACCGCCATCCACAGATTCCGCCCTCTTGCTCGGAGTAATCCGTAGATAAGCGGCTCGGCGAATGCTCTCGACTTCGTCAAGTTCGTGCTCGGCGCGTGAACAACCCCGCGCCATCCGTTGAACCGAGGCCTGACTCTTCCCAGCCTCTTGACGCGCAAACGAGTCAAGTTCGTGCAAAATCGATGTCAAGCACAACTTCGTGAAGGGACCACAACATGAAGCCCGAAAGCAACGACCAGCACAGCGCCGGGAGCGACAGCGGATACACGCTGATCGAGATGATCATCGTCGTGCTCATACTCGGAATCCTGTCGAGCGCCGCCGTGATGGTGCTGACCGGTATCAGCACCGAGGCGTCAGCCACCGGATGTCAAGCCGACAGCCACCAACTCCAGACCGCCGCTGAGGCGTACTTCGCTCAGCGAGCCGCCGACGAGATTCCGGCCACCGGCCCCGACGCCGATCGCTTCGAACGCACCCTCGCCGAAGGCGGCTTCCTCCGATTCCCAAGCACCTACCACGACCTTGACGCCGACGGCCTCGTCACCGCGCAGGAGAACTCGCCGTGCTGAATGTGTTCAAACGAAAACCCGGATTCGCCGCCGCCGCCGCCACCAAACCGACACGGGCCGACCTACAGATCCGTTCGCTGCTCGATAATCCCGACCTCCGTCGAGCAATGGGTCTCGGCGTCGTCGTTCCGAATGCTCCGAATGCTCCGATTGTGCTCGAACCCCGATACGAGGTTCACCGACTGCTCGACGCAGTCGCCGCCTAATCAGGCGTTGGCGGCGAGGCGAAGTACTTCGTCGATCGGGAACATGCCAAGCCACGCGCCGAGCACTTCGCCGCTTGGTGAGAGCAGAGTCGCCGCCGGCTGACTGCTGACACCGAACTCGGCCCACGACTCGAACGTCTCATCCCAATACATCGGGAACGAATACATCTCGCGTGACGTCACAAACTCGATCGCGTAGTCGCCATCGTCCTGGGTTCCCAGGCCGATCACCCTGACTTCGTTTGCGTGTTCTCGAGCGAACTGCTCGACGTCGGGGGCTTCCCGACGGCAAACCGGTCAATGCGGTGCCCAGAACCAGATCAGCAGTGGCGTGTCAGCCGGGATCTCGTTCTTCAGATTCACCCACCCGCCGGCACAGTTGATCCGCCGCACAGCGAGATCAGGAAGCGGATTACCGACCGATTCGGGGCCCACCTCGATCGACGGCAACGGACCCTCCGCAAAGTCGGGAGTGGTCGGCGAATTGTCAGCCGAGCACCCCTCATCGGGAGCCGCCGCCGGCGCAGGCTGGGTCGCCGTTGGTACGGACGCCTGTTCATCTGGAGCGGCATTGGTATCGGTTGCTACGTTTGCGGGTGACGAGGCAGTCGGCGTCGTTGTGACCGGCTCAGCATCAGGAGTGGTGACGACCGCCGACGACTCCGGAGCGTCAGCGGTAGGTGCGGCCTTCGATCCGCACGCGCTGACCAGCAACAAACCCGCCAACAACGCGGCAACCGGTCGACTCCGACGCAACATAGACCCGGGAGTCTGCCAGCCTCGCTCGCCCAGTGCCCCCAGTTTCGCAAATGTTCTCACGCGCGAAGCCCACCGCGGCGTGGACGGACAACGTGGTAGGAATGGGCAAACCGTGGCTTGTGGCGCGGGTGACGAGGAGGCGTGATGTCTGACGCAAGATGGTTGCCCGACCCGGCGCAACGCCATGAGTATCGGTACCACGACGTCAACGCCGGTGATCGCTCCACTCGATATGACACCGAGCACGCCGTTCTGGAAGCGCTTGCCGTTCCTCCTGGTTGCGGGGGCGGTGCTCGTCCTCGTGATCGTGTTGATCGCCAACGCAGTCGGAGGCGACAACACCGCCGACGATGCGACTGTTGCGACAGCAGTATCGCCGCCGACGAGCGTGCCAGAAGCAGTGCCGACCGCAACCGAACCGGCTGCTACCGAGTCGAGCCAGTCGAGCCACACCACCCCGAGGCTGCCCGACGTCTCGGCTGGGTAACCACCGACCCTTGGAACCAATCAGCCGCGAGCGGCGGTGATGAGGGACTGCCAGACCGCTTCGTCTTCGTAGCCGAGGGCCCACAACGCGACGCCACCCCAGCCGGCGTCCCGAGCGATCTTGGTCCTTGCGGCGACGCCTTCCGCATCGACCCAGTGAACCTTGCGCGACTGGACGCACGACGTCGTCCCGTCAGTGACCGGTAGGTCATAGGTGAAGAGCCACTCTCCGGTGGCAGCATCGAACTGGGGAACGCCGGCTCGTTTGACCACCAGGTCGCCTACGGAGCGGGCCGTCACATTGGTGCGGCCCTCTGCGGTTGTAGGGCAGATTCCCGACGTCGAGACCACCCAGTTCGCCCCATACGACGGAACGCCGAGCACAAGTTTGTGATGAAACTCCTCCGGAACCGCGGACGACACCCCATCGACCGCCTCCTGCACCCACGCCAACGGCGCGATCGGACCCGGCTCAGCGAACGAGTAGTCGTACGCCATGATCCGGATCGCGTCGACATACTCGGCGATCACCCCGTGCTCATACACCCAGTAGCCGCGACGGCCGGTCACCTCGGGATCAAACACTGCCGGAACTGAGACGGTCAGCGTGCGGTCGTCATCGTGAAGCGCTTCAGCGAGCGCCTTCACGAAGCGCACCCAGTTTGGAGCGGTTGCGGGCCAGGTGGCGTCTCCGTCAGCGAAGGCGAACTGCTCGTAGTCGAGGTCGATTCCGTCAACGTCGAGGTCGTCGGCAAACTTGAGAATCGTCTCGATATGCGCCGCCCGAGTGTTCGGATTGGCGAGCACCGCCGCCATCCCTCCGGCAGGCATCTGATCTCGAATCGATGGGACGATCTTGACCCGCTCGTCGTCGGCGCGGTCGAGAAGCTCATCCGTCTGCGCCGTCACGACATGCTCATCAACGACGATCTCGGTGGCACTCCGGGCGCCAAACCAAAACGGTGAAACCTCGCGCACGGCGTCAAGGCGCGCATCGGCCTCGGGAAGGCTGTCGTCGAGCGCCCAATAAGGCACCCACACGTCGACGGCAACCGCACCTGGCGGAAGCTCCGGTTGATCGTTACCAGAGCTGTCGATCACGACTGCCGTTCCGACCACAGCTGTCGCAAGTACAGCAAGGCCGCCCAGAACAGCCGGACGTCGCCGACGCCGAACCGTCGGATCCGGCTTGGTCTCGAACAGTTGCTCGAGGATCGCCAGATCGATGTCTCGCAACGACTCGACGAGGGTCAACCGCTGCGCCGGCTTGAGCGCTTTCATGTTCGGCACACCGACAACCCGGCATCCGGCTGTGAGGGCTGACAGGACCCCGGTCGGTGAATCCTCGATCGCCACGCAATCACGCGGGTCCGCCCCAACCGCGGCGGCACCCATCTCGTACGGGTCAGGGTGCGGTTTGCCGCGCCCAAGCGGCACCTCATCGCCGACGATCAATGCCTGAAACGTGCCGTCCGGCAATGCCTCGACAATCGGCTCGACGAGTCGCCGCCACGACATCGTGACCAACACGCATGGCACACCAGCGGCGTTCAACTCAGCCAACAACCGGCGCGCCCCCGGCCGCCAGATCAGCTTCTCACGGATCCGTTCGACGACACCGACCAGCATCCGTTCGACGATCTCCTCCGGCTCCAACGGAACGTGGCCGTGTTGGCGGATGTACTCGGCCGAATCGAGCAGATCGAACCCGACCAGCGCGTGGGCATGATGGTCAGGCCACTCGTGCCCGTACGACTCGACCAGATCACGCTCGGCCTCGAACCAGTACGGCTCGGTGTCGACCAAGGTTCCGTCCATGTCCCACAGCACCGCCGCCGGGAGATGGGTTGGGCGCGAGTTCACTCCTGAACGAGTTCGATCAGTGTTCCGAAGCTGCCCTTCGGATGCACGAAGGCAACGGTGGTGCCCCGGCTGCCAGGCCGTGGGGCCTTGTCGATCGCCGTCGCGCCGGCGGCGACCATGGCCGCCAGTGCCTCGGCGCAATTGTCGACCCGATACCCAATGTGGTGCAAACCTTCGCCGCGCTTTTCAATCGACTTGGCGATCGGCGA
>JANOTN010000450.1:0-1573 GCA_031416375.1 Ilumatobacteraceae bacterium | reverse complement strand
GCCGCTATCGCACGCGGTGTTCCTGGTGTTGTGCACGGGATGCGCAGCTATTTGATGCAGGACGAACATGGCCAGGTCGAGGAGGCGCAGTCGATATCTGCAGGCCTCGACTACCCAGGGGTAGGGCCGGAACATTCATATCTGTCGTCGATCGGCCGTGCCGAGTATCCGAACGTGACCGACGCCGAAGTTGTTGAAGCATTCCAGCTGCTTGCTCGCACCGAGGGCATCATCCCGGCCCTCGAGTCAAGTCATGCGATCGCCTGGTTGGCCCGCGAGGCCTCGTCGATGCAGGGCCAAACGGTGATCCTGAATCTGTCGGGCCGGGGTGACAAAGACGTCGCCCAAATGATGGACGTGCTCGGATGATGGGCCGTCTTGAATCCGAGTTTCGCGTCAAGCGAGCGAATGGTCGCAAGTTGCTCGTTCCGTACATCACCGGTGGCTACCCGGGCTGGCAAGATGCGATCCGTGCGGCGGCGGCGAACGGCGCCGACGCTGTCGAAATCGGAATCCCGTTCTCCGACCCGGTGATGGATGGCCCGGTGATCCAGCAGGCATCGCAAGCGGCGCTCGAACTGGGTGCAACGCCGGCATCGATCCTTGATGAGGTTCCGGGTCTCGACATTGGGATTCCACTGCTCGTGATGACGTACTACAACATCGTCCATCACGAAGGTCACCGACGTTTCGCTCACCGGCTCGTTGAGGCGGGGGTGTCGGGCTGCATCCTTCCCGATCTCCCTCTGGAGGAGTCCGAGCCGTGGTGCCGGGCGGCCGATCACGAGGGCGTGGAGACGGTGATGTTGGCGGCACCGACTGCGCCTGACGAGCGCCTCCCGCGAGTCGCTGCGCGTGCGCGCGGATTCCTGTATTCGGTCGGGTTGCTCGGCGTCACGGGCGAGCGCGAGTCGCTGGCTGCTACTGCAACGGCGCTGGCTGCTCGACTCAAGGCGATCACTGATGTTCCGGTGCTGGTCGGCGTTGGTGTGTCAAACGCCGCCCAGGCGTACGAGGCGACAAGAATTGCAGACGGCGTGATTCAGGGTGCCTCCGTGGTCCGGCGATTGATCGAACACGGTCCCGACGCAGTGGGTGACTACATCGCTGAGGTCCGCACTGCAATCGACGCCTGAGCGGCGCTGATTGGCACATTGCCACACGGGGGGACCGGTCGCCCGGTCCCCCCGTGTGATCTACAGTCAGTTCAATGTGTGAGCTGTGTGAGGCCGTCAGGATGACGACCTGGTGGTTCGAGGATTCCGTTTGCTGGGTGGCTGAATGTGACTCGTGCTCCTTACCGATGGTCGTGTGGAAACAACACGACCCGAGCCCTCCACCTGACCTGAAGGAACAGATGTTGGAGCGGTTGCGTGCTGTCGCCGACGTACAAGGGCCGAGCAACTACTGGATCGATGACACCCTGCGGACGATCCCAGATCACTACCACGCTCACGCTCGACGGCGTTGGCCGTTTCGGTGAAGTGGCGGGCTCCCGGGACGCGTCACGGCCTCATGATTCAGCACGGCTTGACGTAATGCATGCTTGCCTCCTTCCGACCTGGGACAAACG
>JANOTN010000449.1:0-10135 GCA_031416375.1 Ilumatobacteraceae bacterium | reverse complement strand
GCGGGTCCGCGATATCGACGCGTCAATCGCGTGGTACGAAAAGTTCACCCCATTGGAGTTACTTGATCGTCGATCCGACGAGTTCGGCCATGGTGCCTGGCTCGGCCAATCCAGCTCGGCAGAGAATCCGTTCATCCTTGTACTCGCCGAGTTCTTTCCGGCGACCGACCCGTTTGTGGGCTTTCCTCAGGAGGTGCTGACGCCATTCGCTCACTTGGGCATGGAGCTGACGAGTCGCCAGGCGATTGACTCGATCGCGGGGCGGGGCTTGGAGGCCGGTTGCTTGGCGATGGACGCCACGCAAATGCCTTTGCCGATTGGCTACATCTGCATGCTTCGCGATCCCGACGGCAACATGGTCGAATTCTCGTTCGATCAAGGCGTGTATGCCAAAGCCAAGCAAGTCTGGGGGAGCAGCGATGTCACGGATTGAGGGTCATGCCGGTCAGCAGGCGGTCGCCGCGATGATGCAGTTCGGGACCGATGTGATGTTCACGCTGAATGGGGCTCACATCTGGCCGCTATACGAGGCGGCTCGCGATCAGGGGATGCGGGTTGTCGATGCCCGTCACGAGCAGTCGGCAACATTCGCCGCTGAGGCGTACGCCAAGCTGACGCGCCGGCCCGGGTTGGCGGCGCTGACGGCCGGGCCCGGCGTGACGAATGGAGTTTCGGCCGTGACGTCTGCGCACTTCAACGGATCGCCGGTCGTCGTGCTCGGTGGTCGCGCTCCACAACATCGTTGGGGTTCAGGTTCGCTGCAGGA
The DNA here is from genome assembly GCA_031416375.1 of Ilumatobacteraceae bacterium. Lineage (GTDB taxonomy): Bacteria > Actinomycetota > Acidimicrobiia > Acidimicrobiales > Ilumatobacteraceae > Ilumatobacter. The sequence continues at coordinate 9,369 of JANOTN010000449.1, read as the reverse complement.
GTTCGACCACGTTCCGGTGTTGGCTCCGATCACGAAGCTGTCGGAGACCGTGACTGATGGTGCGTCGGCGGGTACGCAGGTTCATGCGGCGGCACAACTGGCTGCGTCGGCACATCGCGGACCGGTGTTTCTCGACTTCCCGATGGATGTGTTCGGCCCGAGTGGCGGTGAGGTTCCGGTCGGTGGTCCTGCCGGTGGTGTCGTTCCGGGTGTAGCGCCCGACCCCGATCTCGTGGCCCGGCTTGCGTCACTGATCGCGAGCGCGCAGCGTCCGGCGTTACTCGTCGGCAGCGATGCGTACTGGGACGGTGCCTGGGAGCAGTTGGCCGCTGCAGCCCAATCGTTGGGCGTGCCATGTTTTTTCAACGGGCTGGGACGCGGCATGCTGCCCGCTGACCATTCGCTGGCATTCCTACGGACCCGGGGTCTGCTGAAACAGCGCGCCGACCTCGTCGTTGTGATCGGCACGCCGCTCGACTTCCGTGTCGGGTTCGGTCGGTTCGGTTCGGCCGAGGTGGTCCATGTCGTCGACTCCGTCGGTCAGACGGCGAGTCACGTTGACGTGCTGACGGTCGCCGGTGACATCGCCCTGACGTTGGGCGGACTTGCCGACTTCGCCGGAGATCGCTTTGATCACACCTCGTGGATCGAGGAGTTACGAGCCGCCGAGCAGGTCGAGGTCGCCGCAGAGGCACCACTTCTGGCGGCGGGTGGCGATGCGATCAAGCCGACCCGAATCTACGGTGAACTACGCAAACGGCTTGCCCGCGATGCCGTCGTGATCTGTGACGGTGGCGACTTCGTGTCGTACGCGGGCAAGTACGTCGAGGTATTCGAACCGGGTTGCTGGCTCGATACGGGCCCGTATGGTTGCCTCGGGAACGGGTTGGGATATGCGATCGGGGCGCGTGTGGTGAGACCAGATGCGCAGATCGTGTCGATGCTTGGTGACGGTGCCGCCGGCTTCTCGCTGATGGACGTCGACACGCTGGTCAGGCACAATCTGCCGGTCGTGATGATCGTCGGCAACAACAGTTGTTGGGGACTCGAGAAACACCCGATGCAGTTCATCTACGGCTGGGACGTCGCCTGTGACCTGCAGCCCAACACCCGCTACGACGAGGTCGTGATCGCGCTCGGGGGCGGTGGCGAGACCGTTACGAAGCCTGACGAAATCGGCCCTGCATTGGACCGAGCCTTCGCCAGCGGCATCCCCTACCTGGTCAACATGATGACCGATCCAACCGACGTCTACCCCAGAACCAGCAACCTCGCCTAAGCGGGTGATGTCGTGTCACGACCCACAGTCGGGGTGTTGGGGGACCAACTCGCCGTTGACGATGTTCCAGAACTCAGACTCTGCACGAAGGAATTGGCTGGCGACGAGCGTCGCTTCGTCCGCCGCAGGTTTGCTTTCGAGCAGTTCGTAGGCCTGCATGGCCACGCCAATGGTCTCAGCATCCGCGTTGCAGGCCAACACCTTGGACTCGTTCAGTGCCGTGATACCTGGCTCGATCACGTTGTCGCGAATTGCTCCGCCATCACCAGTGCAAGCCGCTAACAATCCGATGCCAGCCATGCAGGCCAGGAACTGGGTCAGCTTGCTTTGCAGCATTTCGACATGAACTTTTCGACGTCGACCACAACGCGAGTGACCTTGCCGGCGGCGACCAGGCCACCTGAGTCGGAGGCCGTGACCGTGAACGTGATGCGACGGCCCTCGATCTTGTCGAGGTATGCCTCAACCTCAATCTCGGCACCGATCGGGGTCGGCTGCAGGTGATCGATTTGCACTCGCATGCCGACCGTTGACTGCCCGGCGTCGATCATTCCCGATAAGGCGTCGCACGTGGCTTGTTCGAAGAGGGCGACTAATCGCGGGGTCCCGAGTACGTCGACGTCACCCGATCCCAGAGCACGCGCAGTGTCGGCTTCACCGACCAGCAACCTTGCCTCGCCCTTGAGCCCGACAGCCACGTTCACAGTTTGTGACGCTAACGCCGGACCTAGCATGAACCTCGTGATCGACCGTGACGTCATTGAACGGACTCTTGGGCTCGCCCTCCGCACCGGTGCCGAGTTTGCGGAGGTGTATGCCGAGGACAAACGCAACACGTCCGTTGCGCTCGACGACGGTCGAATCGAGCAGGTGACTTCTGGCCGCGACCGGGGGGCAGGGATTCGGGTGATCAAAGGCGAGACCACCGGGTTTGCTCACACGAGCGACCTCTCCGAGGCCGGACTTGCGGCCGCCGCTTCAGCAGCGGCGGCAGCGGCCAGTCAGGGCGACGGTGGAACCCGGACCGTGTCGCTGTCGCCGTCAGAGACGCGCAGAATCAACGAGATCGAGCAGTATCCCGAGTCGATCTCGAAAGCTGCCAAGGTCGAGTTGCTGCAACGTGTAGACGAAGCCGCTCGGTCGGTCGGGTCGGAGATCGTCCAAGTGTCGGCTGGCTACGGCGACAGCCGAAAGCGAGTGTTGATCGCCAACAGCGACGGAGTGTGGGTCGACGATGACATCGTGCGTGTGCTCGCCCGGATCAGCGTGGTTGCCAATGGCGATGCGGGGATGCAGACAGGGTTCCAATCGATGGGGCACACGATCGGATGGGAAGCATTCGATCGTGTCGACATCGAGCACCTCGCCCGTGAAGCCGCCAGGCAGGCGATCGTCAAACTCAACGCCCGCCCGGCACCGTCAGGGTCGATGCCAGTCGTGATCAAGAATGGCACCGGTGGTGTGTTGTTCCATGAGGCCTGCGGTCACGGGCTTGAGGCCGACCACATCCAGAAAGGTTCCTCCGTGTACGCCGGGAAGGTCGGTGAACTGGTTGCGTCACCGCTGGTCACCCTGGTTGACGACGGCACCGTCCCCGGTGAGTGGGGCACGTTGTCGGTCGACGACGAGGGCCACAACACTCAACGAAATGTGCTGATCGAAGACGGTGTACTGACCGACTACATGTGGGACTACCTACGCAGCCGCAAGGAAGGTCGCGCCCCGTCTGGGAACGGTCGCCGTCAGAGCTATATGCACCTGCCGATGGTGCGGATGACTAACACATTCGTGCTCGACGGCCCCGACAACGCTGACGACATCATCGCCTCGACCGACCATGGCGTGTACATCGCCCAACTCGGCGGAGGCAGCGTCAATACCGCCACAGGCGACTTCGTGTTCGGGATGACCGAGGCGTACCTGATCGAAGGCGGCGAAATTACCGAGCCGCTGCGGGAGGGCAACCTGATCGGCAACGGCCCACAGGTCCTGCGTGACATCGACATGCTCGCCAACGACTTCGCCTGGGGTAATCCCGGCACGTGCGGGAAGGACGGCCAGGGCGTTCCGGTCGGCGATGGCCAACCGACGTTGCGTGTGAAGTCACTGACGATCGGCGGCACCGCAGCATGAGTTCGAGCCGCGACGGCGTCGCCTTGTTGGCGATAGTCGACAGCGTTGTCACCCAGGCTCGATCTGGTGAACAGGTTGAGGCATTCGTGTCACGTGGTGGCGATACCGAAGTGCGCGTCTACCAAGGTGAGATCGAGCAGTTCGTCTCAGCTCAATCGGAAGGCATCGGGATTCGAATCATTCGTAACGGACGCACCGGATTTGCGTACGCCGGAACGTTGGATGAGTCGGCGATCGCCGAGGTGCTCACCGAAGCCCGTGACAACATTCAATTCGGCACGATCGATGAATGGGCTGGGCTCGCCGAGTCTGATGGCGTCGCCGTGACCGACCAGTCGCTGTGGAACGACGAACTGGCAGCGTTTGCAACTGACAACAAGATCCAGCTAGCGAAGGATCTTGAGCGACTCACCCTGGCCGTCGACAACCGGGTTCGAGTTGAACATTCGAGCTACTCAGATGCGTACGGTGAGGCGGCTGTAGCGACTACGACCGGCATCCGTCAATGGGGGCGTGAGAATGGTTGCTACGTGAGCGTGTCGACACTCGCCGATGATGGGGACGAAACGCAGACCGGGTTCGGTTTCAGCGTCGGCCGCACGCCGACGACACTCGACCCGGCGCGAGCCGCCAAGGAAGCCGCCGACCGGGCAACCCGTTTGCTCGGCGCGGTGAAGCCGGGATCGAAGCGCACCACGGTGGTGCTCGACCCATTCGTGACCGCCCAGTTCCTGTCGATTGTCGCCTCGACCCTCAACGGCGAAGCCGTCGTCAAAGGTCGCAGCCTGTTTCAAGAACGGCTCGGCGACTCAGTCGCCCCGTCGTTCGTCAATTTGATCGATGACCCAACGAATCCGCTGGCGTACACGGCGACAGACGTTGACGGTGAAGGGCTCGCCGCAAGACGTAACGGTCTGATCGAGGGCGGTGTCTTGCGACAGTTCACCCACAACTCGTATTCGGCGCGCCGGGCCAACACGGTGTCGACCGGCAACGCGATCCGCGGCGGTTACGCAGGGACTCCTGGGGTTGGGGCGATGGCGTTGTACCTCGAGCCTGGCTTACGTTCCCAAGCCGAACTCGTCGCCGAGATCGAGGACGGTCTGCTCGTGCAGAGCGTCAGCGGGATTCACTCTGGCGTCAACGCCATCAGCGGCGACTTCTCGACCGGCGCGGCGGGTCTGATGATCCGAGGCGGAGCGATTGCTGAACCCGTTCGTGAGTTCACAATCGCATCAACGTTGCAACGAATGCTGCTCGACATCGTCGCGGTGGGTAACGACGTCGATTGGCTCCCGATGCGAGCCGCCGGCGTCAGCCTTGTCATCCGCGACGTCACGATGAGCGGTGCCTAACACCCACGGTTTCGATCTGTTCCTGTCACAGAGATCGTGGACGTACTCGAAAACCGTGACAGAAAGAGCGGCTCCAGATCTCGGAACCTGGCGACGGCTACGGCCAGCTGGCGGGACCGCGGACGGTGAGGTCGTGGGATCTGGCCAGCGACGAATCGAGCACCACGTGGCCCGGTCGGCTCAGGCCTGACTCGGCGAGCGTGGCAAACTGCAGGCGAGTCGCGTCCCAACCGTGTCGACGGGCGATCATCAGGGCCAGATCTGCCCGGCTAAGAGCGTCGGGCCCGGCCAGATGTAATACGCCGGTGATCTCTGGTCGGCCAGCCAACTCGGTCAAGGTTGCCGCCAGGTCGACGACCAACGCCGGACTCCTGACCTCGTCGGTGAAGAACGCGATTGGCGAACGGCCGTGAATTGCATCCCGAACGGCGATCTCGTGGATAGACATATCGCTGCCTCCAAGCAGCAATCCGTCAAGCAGTAACGACGTTCGCACGATGGCCGCGCTCGGGCAGAGCCCAGCAACAATCTGTTCTGCCTCAGTCTTCCCGCGCCCGTACTAGTGAACCGGTGTCGGTGAGTCCCGTTCGGTGAACGCCGCTGGCCGACCGGCGAACAGCGCGTCGGTTGAAATGTGTACGAGCCGCGAGCCGACGATCGCTGCCGCCTCGGCGACATGCCGCGTGGCATCAACAATCGAGCGCCGATCGTTCTTTCGGTACGCCGTGTGAATAATCGCGGTCGGCCGCCAAGCGCGGATCACGTCGATCACTGATTGGCGATTGCGGAGGTCAAGCGCTTGAGATGTCTGGGCCACATCCCAGGACTGGGCGGTGATCCCATTGACGATGTGGCGGCCAAGAAATCCGGAGCTGCCCGTGACATACAACAACTTCAGCCGTTTGGGTCGAACGTGTCGGATCGCCACGATTACGGAGCGTACGCACGGTACGGTCGTCAGCCGTGCCGATTCTGCATGCCATCGTCCTTGGTCTCGTCCAGGGCCTCTCGGAGTTTCTCCCGATCTCCTCGAGCGGTCACCTGATTATCGTCCCGTGGTTGTTCGGTTGGAACGACTTCGATCAACCGTCCGTCAAAAAGGCGTTCGACGTTGCCCTTCACATCGGCACATTTGTTGCCGCGGTCGGATACTTCAGGCACGACCTTGTCAAGTACGTGCGCGAGGGTCTCCGCCTGGTGTGGCGGCGAGAGCGGCCAGCGACCACCGACGGCCGAGTCGCCTGGTTGCTGGTTGTGGCGACCGTGCCAGCTGCCCTGATTGGGGCAGCATTCGAGGAGTGGATTGATGAGAAACTTGGCACACCGACGATCATCGCTGTCTCGTTGATCGTGTTTGGTTTGTTGTTGGCGTGGTTTGATCGGCGGTCGGGGAGCCGTGGTGTTGATGACTTCCGTACCAGAGATGCACTGATGGTCGGGGCCGCCCAGGCACTTGCCCTCAACCCGGGTACCTCGCGCAGCGGAATCACGATGACCGCCGCCCGCCAACTCGGGTTCGATCGAGATGCGGCAGCCCGGTTGAGTTTTCTGATGAGCCTGCCGGTGATCGCCGGCGCGGTCGTGCTGAAAGTCGGCAAGTTACTCGTTGATGGCATCCCCGACGGACTTGGAACACCAATGATTGTTGGAATCGTCACCAGCGGAATCTCCGGCTGGATCGCTGTGTGGGGCACGCTGCGTTTGATCCGAACGAGAAGCTTCATGCCGTTCGTGATCTACCGAGTCGCCCTCGGTGTCGTCGTGCTTACGGTGGTCGCCGCCGGCTGGCGCTGACCTGCTGCCCGTCGAGTCAGGGTATGAGCAACAGGGCCAGGGCGCTCCCCGCCGCAGCGGCTGGTAGCAGGGGCGCCTCGTGTGCAGGCGCGGCGACCAGGGTTGCGTCGTCGACGAAGCCGACCACAAGCGCGTCCGAGCTGATCACGACGCCGTCGCTGGCGACCTGCACCCGATCACCGATCGCCGCGCCAGACGAGGGCGACTCGACGATTGCGACTGCCAACCAGCCCTCCGGAACGAGTGCTTGCGGTCCGTCGTCGGCGGCTATGTCGACGGTCGTGATCATCTCGCCGAGTGCAACGTGTTGTCGAGCGATTCGATTGACGACGTCGGTTACCGCTGACTCGGGAATCATCGCGATCGGCAGGTGGCGATCGACGGTGACGCCCGACAGCGGTTCTCCTGGCACGATGTCTCTCGCCGCAACGAGCACGGTCCGAGTTTCTCCCCAGCGCACTCGTTCGGCCTCCACCTCGTCGAGGCGCGCAAGCACCTGTGCGGCGCATGCCGATGCCAGACCAGAAACCAGCAGCCAGTAAATCCACCGTCGACGCGCCAGCAGACGACGAATCGACACAGCAGCATGTGAAATGGGGGACATCAACCCTCCCTGGAAAACTCAGGTGAAGGGGAAGTCGGAACGGTGAGCTTACCGGCTAGCGAAACGACGGCAGTGCCGCGTTCAGCAGTTCGCCAAGGCGGTCTACGTTTGACCGCATCACCTCGAATACCGCTTCCATGGTGACCGGTGCGTGACCGTCGACGCCGGCGTCATAGTCGGTCACCAACGCAATCGTGGCGTATGGAATTGAGGTTTCGGCGGCGAGCACTGCTTCGGGATAGCCGGTCATATTGATGACAGACCATCCCATCTCACGGAACCAGGTGCTCTCGGCGCGAGTCGAGAAGCGAGGACCGTTGATCACGACCATGGTTCCGCCGTCATGCGTCGTGACGCCCGTTTGGCGGCCGGCGGCCACGAGCACAATCCTGAGGTGGGCGTTGTAAGGGTCGGCGAACGCTTGGTGGTGAACTGGTCCCTCGTCGTGAAACGTGTCGGCACGACCCCACGTCCGGTCGACGAGTTGGTCGGCAACAACGAACTCGCCGGGATGCAGGTCGGGTTGCAGGGAACCGGCCGAGCATGGTCCGATCAGCGATCGCACTCCGAGTGACGCCATTGCCCACACGTTGGCCCGAAACGGGACCTTGTGGGCCACGAACTCATGGTGGCGACCATGGCGCGGGAGGAACGCAACACGGCGACCAGACATTGTTCCGACGGTCACGGGTGCCGCAGGTGAACCGTACGGAGTTGAGATCTCGATCTCAGTCGCGTCGTCGAGGAACTCGTAAAATCCGGAACCCCCGAACACACCGATCTCAGCGCCCAGCTCCGAAGCGTGGTCGCTGAGCGGGATCAACATCTCGATCAGTCGCCTGACGAGGAAGCCGAGACGGTCGCCTTCGGCTTCTCTGATGACCCAGAACCCGAGCCAGACGAGGAACTCGAACCGGAATCGCTCGATGAGGACGAACTCGACGACTTGGAATCAGACGACTTGGAATCGGACGACTTGGAATCAGACGACTTGGAATCAGACGACTTGGAATCAGACGAGTCCGAGTTCGCAACTGACGACCCGGACTTCGAACCTGACCGGCTGTCGGTCTTGTAGAAGCCGTCACCCTTGAACGTCACGCCGACTGGGAGGAACACCTTTTTGACCGACTTCGTGGTTCCGGAGGCGGGGTGGACGGCCTCGGTGAGGGCATCGTCGTGAAACGATTGCTGAACTTCAATGGTTTCACCGGTGTCGAGAAATTTATATACGTACGTTGGCATCGGGTCGAAAGATATCGTCGGTTCCATGCAGGTCCGCAGTGCAGTGATTCCCGCCGCGGGAACAGGGACTCGTTTCCTCCCGGCTACCAAAGCCGTTCCCAAGGAACTCATGCCGATCGGAGACACGCCGGCGATCCAAATCATCATCGATGAGGCGCTCGGTGCGGGGATCGAACACATCGTCGTCGTGAGTAGCCGCGACAAGCCGGCGATCGCCCGCTACTTCGAACGCGACGACGCTCTGGTCGAGGCGATGCGCGCCAAGGGGGAGGACGCGATTGCGGATCGGCTGGCGAGTATCGGGAAGGACTGGCGGGTCACGATCATCTATCAGGACAACCCTCGCGGCCTTGGCCATGCCGTTGGTTGTGCCCGTTCGGCGGTCGGCAACGAACCGTTCGCGGTGCTGCTACCCGATGAGTTGATGGGTGACTCCTCGTTGCTCGCCCATATGAACGGAGTGTGTGCCAGCACTGGCGGAAGTGTCGTCGCAGTCAAACAGGTGCCTCGCGACCAGGTCAGTTCGTACGGTGTGCTCGCTCCGTCCGGCCCGATGGACGACGATGGCGTGATTCCCGTCGCCGACCTCGTTGAGAAGCCATCGATCGCGGAAGCTCCCAGTGACTTGATTCTGATCGGCCGTTACGTGTTGACACCGGACGTGTTCGACGAGATCGAGAACCTCACGCCTGGCCGCGGCGGCGAACTCCAACTGACTGACGCACTTCGTGCCCAGGCCGCTCGCTCACCGTTCTCTGGAGTCCTGTCAAGAATCGCCAGATACGACACCGGCAACCCTGCCGGCTTCCTCGAAGCGGCGATCGAACTGGCGCTCAAGAACCCCGCCCTCGCAACGCAAGTCCGCGCCCACCTCGCAACTATCGGCCCGTAAGAGGCTCAGCGGATAGGTGAGGATTTTTTGTGCCGGAGTTTTCATTTCGCCTGCTGCGCGGTCGAAA
>JANOTN010000448.1:0-12494 GCA_031416375.1 Ilumatobacteraceae bacterium | reverse complement strand
CAACTGCCAGAAGGCATCTCAGCTGAGCCGGTCGGCGAGGTTGAGCTGCGTGGCTTCCCGGGAACGATCGACATCGTTCGACTGACCGGCACTCCACCGCCTCCCTCGATGGACCTCAGCGACATCGAGTCAATCTCAGGTGCCGGATCGGGCTATCCAGATCGACCTAATCCCGGCTGGCGTTAGTCACACCATTGACCAGGGCATGCTGCGAGAACTCGCCCGGCCCAGCGAAGGCACGATGCGATGCAACCGTGCGAAGTGCCTCGTCCTTCGAAGCACCGAGCAGGATCAGCACGCACACCGCCATCGTGCCGGCGCGACCCTGGCCTGCGGCGCAGTGCATCACGACTCCCTCACCACGTTCGAGGCGCGCAGTGATCAAGCGGAGGAACGGCAGCGCCGATTCGAGACTGGGCGCGCCGAAGTTTCCGATTGGGAACCAGAGTGCTTTGCCGCCTCGGTTCTGTTTGAGCCATTCCACATAGTTCGCGAACCGGACCTCGAGTTCGTCGATCGGATTGAGACACACCGCCGTGGTAGCACCGTCAGCCCAGGCGAGCGTGGCGTCGGGGTCGGTCGCTATGTCAGCCCGACCGCACAACCACAGGGCTCCGTCAGTCGACGGGAGTGGGATCCGGTCGATGCTCACGGTGCCGGGCGATGCAACACCGCCCACGTCGGTCGCACGTCAACGAACGAACCGTCAACGATCGCCTCACCGTCAACAACCAGGCTGAAACGATCCGAGTGGGCAGCGGGTGGAAACACGACGGAGATCTGCGGACGTGCAGCGGCATTCCGGCACGCTTTCCCGCCGCCCGCATCAAACCGCAATCGGCGTTGATCACCGTCAACGACCACCACTGGTTTCAGCGCCACGAGGTGCGGTCGAGCGTCATCGGAAACGGTGAGCAGATAGCCAAAGCCCCACATCTCGATGTCTGCAAACAGTTGATCAATGCTGACAGCGACACTCACACAACCACCGTACCAACCCGCGTTCATGTCGCGCTCAACCCCTCCATCGCACCCCTTCATCGCACGCCGATGTCGACATGAACGGAGGGGTGTGGTCGGGTGATTCCCGATGGTTTTGGTCGGGTATTGCGGTAGATTGTTCCTTCCGTTCGTACATATCGTTCAAGGAGCACGCTCATGACCGTTCGTCTCGGCGATGTCGCACCCGATTTCACCGCCGCCACCACCCAGGGCGAGATCAGCTTTCACGAGTGGCTCGGCGACACGTGGGGTGTGCTGTTCAGCCACCCGAAAGACTTCACACCCGTCTGCACCACCGAACTCGGCTACGTCGCCAAGATCAAGCCGGAGTTCGACAAGCGCAATGTCAAGGTGATCGGCCTGTCAGTCGACTCCGTCGAGTCGCATGTGCGCTGGGAAGCCGACATCGAGGAGACGCAGGGCACTGCCGTCAACTTCCCGATGATCGGCGACCCCGATCGCACTGTTGCAGATCTCTACGACATGATCCACCCCAACGCCAACGACACGTTGACCGTGCGTTCCGTGTTCGTGGTCGGCCCCGACAAAAAGGTCAAGCTGACGCTCACCTATCCAGCGTCGACCGGTCGCAACTTCGACGAGATTCTCCGCGTGATTGATTCTCTCCAGTTGACCGCTTACTCGAAGGTCGCCACGCCGGCGAACTGGAAAGACGGCGACGACGTGATCATCGTTCCTGCTCTCTCCAACGAGGAGGCTAAGGAACTGTTCCCGAATGGCTGGGACGAAATCAAGCCGTACCTGCGAGTCACGAAACAACCGAACAAGTAATCACCATCGGCAACGCCTGTCGGGGCGGTGACTCGTTCGGCGTTTCGGCAGCAGGCCCAGGCCCTAGCCGGCTGACTCGATCAGGCGGTCGGCGACGTCACTCCAGCCCTCCATCGCTGGGAACGCGACTGTCGACTCCCCGTTGAGGCCGGTGAGCACGCGACGGCCATACGCGTGGAGCACGACGTCGTTCAGCGAGTTGATCAGCACCGCCAGTTCGCTGCGCCGATGGCCAGCTTCGTCGCCTGTTGCCGCGGCTGCACCGGCGATCGACGCCACGGCTCGATCCCAGTAGCTCACATCACGCATCGTCTCAACCAATTTGGCGTCGGCCAGCGCTGTCGCCGAGTCCCCGATCAATACCGATGCGGTGGCGCGAGCCGCGAGCGCGAACGGCGACCGCTCGACCTCGACGTCAAGCAAGTGGGTCAGCGCCCCCTCCGGATCGCCGGACAACAAACGGCCGAACGCCAACACGACTCGACCTTCTTCAACATTGGCACCGGTCGTGTCGAGGCGGCTGACAGCTTCATTCGCCAACGTGGCGGCGCGCTCGCCTTGTCCGAGATGCATCGCCGCCCCAGCGGCGGCGATTACCGGATAGGCCATCTCGCCAAACGAATCGGACAACACCAGAATTTCTTCGACCGACCGATCGACCTCGCCGAGTCGACCGAGTGCCGCGTAGCTGCGGTTGAGCGTGCTCAACGACTGAATAATGCCGAACCGGTCGTCGATCTTGCGGAAGCCAGCCAGCGCTCGCTCGGCCAGCGCTCGCGACTGCTCAATGTCGCCGGCCCACAACCGGATGCTCGCCTGCAGATTGAGCATCATCGAGGCACCCCACTCGTCGCCGTGACGGCGGGCCTCATCGAGCACGGTCACCGCCAACTGCTCGGCTTCTTCAGTGCGACGACTGAAGTGGTAGACGAATGCCAGCAGCCCGCCCGACCAGTTCTTACCGGCCCGATCGTCAAGTCGTTCGAAGGCATCGATCGCCTCGGTGAGTCGGCGTTCCGACTCGACGTGATCGCCCGACAGGAACGACACCCACGCCCGGTGCTGCTGGACCCAGGCCTGACCACGGGCATTCCCGATCTTCTTGAACGTGGCGTCGGCTTCCCCGAGGAACCAGTCGGCCTCGCTCAACGATCCACCGAAGATCTCGGCGAACCCGCGAGCCCGCAACGCCTCGGCGAGGTGGACCGTGTCGTCGAGTTCGCGAAACTCGGCAACCGCCCGGCCAAGTTCCCGACGGGCGGCGACGAGATCACCTTCCATCTGCTCGACGGTGCCACGCAACCGATGGACCTCGCCATGGGTCACGCGATCGTTGGCAGCCTCGGAAAGTGTGAACAGCTCGGTCAGCACCTTGCGGGCACGACCAAGCTGATGGGCATCAACCAGCCCCTCGGCAAGCAGCAGCAACAGCCCCCGCCGAGCATCAGACTCATCGTCAACCAACGCCAACCCGCGCTCGACGAGTTTGAGCCCGCGGCGATGCGCCCCCTGGTGATACCAGCGCGTGGCGGCACGACCTAACAGCTCGACCGCTTCCTCTCGTATCGCGCTCGGCACGCCGACCACCGGGCCGAGCTCGGCGACCAGTTCTGCCGCCGCCGCGGCGTGATGGGCACGCCGATCGATCATCGCTTCGTCGTGGACCGCCAGGAACCGAGACACGCCGGCGTGCCGTTGCGCCCGCGACTGTTTGGTCAACGTGTGGTAAGCCACCTCACGAACCACATCGCTGCGGAACTGCCACTTCGATCCGTCCCGAATCAGCAAACCACCCGTTTCGAGCGAATCCAGGTCCTCGGGGTTGAAGTCCTGTCCGATCTCGTTTGCGAACTCGCGCAGCGACGCTGTCCTACCCTCATTGCCGATGATCGCAGCATTGTCGAGAATCGCCCGTTCCGACGCCATCAGTTGATCGAGGCGCGCCGCAATCAGTGCCCGCAGCGTGCCGGGCAACTCGACGTCACCGACACCTCCTGGCGATGATGCCGCCAGCCGTGACAGTTCGATCAGAAACAGCGGATTACCGCCGCTGCGTTCCGAGACGCGCTGCACAACATCAGCCGGGAGTTGGCGACCGGCGGCCTCGATCACGAGAATCTCCGACTCGACCTCGCCCAACGGACCGAGCGGGAGGTGCAGCGTCAGCGCAGGGTCGACGGGAGGCGGCCATTCTTCGGCGCTCTCCTCGTTCGGTCGGTACGTTGCGATAATCAGGACGGGCAGCCCAGTCAGGCTGCGAGCCACCGATTCGAGTAGCTCCAGCAGCATCGGCGCCGCCCACTGGAGGTCGTCGATCCATACCACGACGGGCGCAATCATCGCCCTCCGTCGGAGGCCGGCGACGATCGCATTGAATACCGCGTCACGGCTCGCCGCAGGGCCAAGGTCATCGAGACTCGACGGCTGCTCCAACAGATGCAGAACGACTTCGATGAGCCGCTCGAACTCGGGAGATCCGGGGTTCAATTCGGGAAAGGCGGTCAGTCGTCGGGTGATCCGGCGACGCGCGTCTTCTGGCGTCGACCCGCGCGCCAACTTGAGCCGTTCGAGAACCCCGCCGGCGATTGGCCACCACACGTTCGACTCGCCATAGGGGGCGCACGCACCTTCGAGTACCAGGGTCTCGGGCTCGGCGGCACTCAACGGCGCGATCACCTCGTGGACAAGACGCGACTTTCCGATCCCCGGTTCACCGGCGACGGCCACAATCGCACTACGGCCCGACCGCACGATTGCGGTGACAGCGCGCAATATGCCGAGTTCGATATCGCGGCCGACGAATGTGACATCTGACTGCCAGCGCCTGGTGATGACCGCCGTATCGAGCGCTACCGCTTGCCACACCTGAGTGAACTGCTCGCGACCCTTGAGCTGCACGTCCTCGTACGGCTGAAATCGCACGGCGGGCGAGCACAAATCCTTCGTGGCCTCACCGACCAGTACCGCACCAGGCGGAGCAAGCCCCTGCAGCCGGGACGCAGTGTTGACGACATCGCCCATCGCCGTGTAGTCAGACCCGGCGACTGTGCCAACCAGCACTTCACCGGTGTTGATCCCGATTCGCATTCGCACTACGTCAGCCGGGTGATCGTCGCGGAACGCCCTCAGTGACGCCTGCATCGCCAAACCGGCGCGCACCGCCCGATCGGCGTCGTCCTCGTGGGCAACCGGAGCGCCGAAGAGGGCCACAATCCCATCGCCCAGCAGCTTGTCGACGACTCCGCCGTGTGACTCGACATCGGCGACGAGGCGATGGAATGCAGCATCAACCAACCGTTTGACCTGCTCAGGGTCACGCTGTTCCGCAAGTGTGGTGAATCCGACGATGTCGGCGAACAGCACCGTCACGACTCGACGTTCTTCGTCAGCTAAGCGTTCGTTCAAGGGGACCACCGAGTACCCACAGGATGGGCAGAACCGGGCTCCGTCAGGCACCGGACGCGAACACGCAGGACACGTCATGAGAACGCCGATCGTAGCCGTCGGTTCGATCGCGCTGCGCCCGGATTGACCGATCCCTGGCCGATGTGTGATCGACCGATCATCCTGAGGGGTGACGGACAACCATGCTTTCGGTGGATGGAGAACCGGTCCCGACGGCGTAGACAGTCAGGCATGAGCAGCACTACATCAGCTCCCCCGCCACTATCCCCCCTCGCCGCCGCCGGAGCAGTCGACGCCCGCAAGACCTACGGTCTCGGTGACGCCGCTGTACACGCCCTTGATGGTGTCACGATCTCGTTCGAGCCTGGTCGCTTCACGGCGATTATGGGGCCGTCGGGGTCGGGCAAGTCGACACTGTTGCACTGCCTCGCTGGGCTCGATGATCTCACAGAAGGCACCGTGTTCATCGGCGAGACCTATCTCGCCACCCTTGATGACCGACGCCTCACGGAATTGCGCCGCACCCAAATTGGCTTCATTTTCCAGGCGTACAACCTGATCCCAACGCTGACCGCCGAGGAGAACATTCTGTTGCCGCTGATGCTCGGCGGCGACACGGCCGATCCTGCGTGGTTCGAGGAGGTCGTGCAAACCGTCAGCCTGAAGGACCGGCTCAAGCACCGCCCGAGTGAACTGTCGGGCGGGCAGCAACAACGGGTTGCCGTCGCCCGGGCGCTCGTGAGCAGACCGACGATCATTTTCGCCGACGAACCAACCGGCAACCTCGACTCCAACGCCGGCGGCGAGATCCTGCGATTCATGCGCCAAGCGGTTGATCAACATGGCCAGACCATCGTGATGGTGACTCACGACCCATACGCCGCCGCTCATGCGGACCGGATTGTGTTTCTCGCCGACGGCAAGGTCGTGCACGAAATGAGCGATCCAACCCCAGACGGGATCATCGACCGCATGAAGCAGATCGGCCACTGAGATGCTTCGCAAACTCGTCGGACGATCGATGCGCGCCCGAGCGGGTCGAAACCTGTTCATCGGCCTCGCAATCATGCTCGGCGTGTCATTCGTGGCCGGGTCGTTCGTGCTCGCCGACAGCTTGAAGGCGACGTTCGACAACCTATTCACGTCATTGAACGCCAACGTCGATCTCGAAGTTCGTCGCACCTTGACCGTCGATGTCACTGATGCTGAACGCGATCCCGTTCCGGCTGAGTTGGTCGACCAGATCGCTGCCGTCGATGGTGTCGGAGTCGTCGAGGGTCAGATCCAACGCTTTGCCCAACTGCTCGAACCAGACGGTGAGCCTGTGGCCACCCAGGGTGCTCCCGCATTCGGAATCTCGTGGCACGGTCCGGGTGGAACGTCGAGCGTTGTCATCAAGGACGGTCGTGGTCCTGCCGCCCCTGGCGAAGTGGCGATCGACAAGGCCACAGCCGACAAGGTCGGGTACGAGGTCGGAGAGCGGATCGCGATCGTGTTCGACAAAGGCCAGGAGTCATTCAAAATTGTCGGCCTCGTCGGGCTCGAGAACGCCGACGGATTCGGTGGTGCCACGATCGCCTTGTTCGAAACCGAGACCGCCAAGGAAGTCCTTGATTGGGGCGGACAGTACGACGTAATCGACCTCACGGTCGCCGACGGCTACGACCAGGCCGAGGTGAAAGCCGCAATCCAAGAAATTCTCCCCGACAAGACCGAGGTCATCACCGGTGAGCAGGTTGGTGAGGAAATCGCCGACGGAATCAACGAGATCATCGGTGTGTTCGGCCAGGGTCTCCAAATCTTCGCCTTCGTGACCGCCTTCGTGAGCGCCTTCATCATCAACAACGTGTTCGGAATCACGATCGGTCAGCGGCTACGTGAACTCGCCCTGCTTCGCGCCGTTGGCGCCAATCGCAAGCAAGTCAGGCGGCTGGTGATCATTGAAGCGCTGATCATCTCGGTGACTGCCACGATTGTCGGAATCTTCGGCGGGTTGCTTGTCGCCAAGGGACTGATCAAGTTGTTCGAGGCAGCCGGAGCCGGTTTCCCCCCGACTCCGCTGATCATGAACCCACCGGCGGTCGTCATGGCGGTCTTCGTCGGGATCGGCGTCACGATGCTTTCGGTACTGATTCCTGCGTATCGGGCAGCCAGAATCCCTCCGGTCGCAGCGATGCGACCAGAGCTTGGGTTCTCATCGTTGGGTTCGAATCGACGGCTCCTCACGGGGTCAATCGTCACCCTCGTGGGAGCGGTCATGTTTCTGGTCGGGTTGTTCGTACGACCCGGTGGATCGCGTGGCTTGATCGTGTTGGCGGGCGGCGGTGCGCTTGCGATCTTCCTCGGGATCAGCAGCCTGTCAGCAACAGTTGCCCGCCCGGTCGCGGGTGTGATCGGTAGTCCGATCCGGAAACTGTTCAAGGTTCCTGGGCAACTTGCAGTCGATAACGCCAGACGGTCGCCACGCCGAACCGCCCGCACGGCTTCGGCGTTGATGATCGGCGTGGCCTTGGTCAGCGCCGCAGCGGTGTTCGCATCGTCGCTGCGCGACACGTTCGCTCGGATCCTCGACCGGGCGGTCACCGCCGATTACATCCTGACCGATGAATCGTTCCTCGGACTTCCGACGGGGGTCGTCGAACGGCTTGACGCAATCCCGGAACTCTCGGCGGTTTCGCCCTTCAGATTTATGTTCGCCACGGTTGACGGCGTCGTCGATGCCCCGAACGAGCAAATCACCGCAGTCGACCCCGTTGCGTTCCCGCAGCTCGCCGATCTGAACGTCATCGACGGTGACTTTTCGGGACTCGAAGGCAGCCAAGGCGTGATGCTACTCGATGAAAAAGCGCACGAGCTTGGCGTTGGACTCGGCGACACCGTCGACATCACGTACCAAAACAACGAGACCGGAAGTCTTGTGGTGAGCGGGATTTTTGCAGACGCCTCGCTCGGCTCAAAATGGTACATCTCGATCGAGACGTTCGAACAGGTGAGCGACCAGGCGCCACGCGATCAGTTCGTGCTTGCCAGGCTCGCTGACGGGGTGAGCCCCGACGCCGCGCGTCCCCTGATCCAGGCCGCCGTCGATGAGTTCCCGCAGACGAAGGTCCAGAGCAACGCCGAGTTCCGGGCCGAGCAGGAAGGTCAGATCAACCAACTGTTGGCGATCATTACCGGTCTGCTCAGCATGGCGATGTTGATAGCCGTCGTAGGGATCGCGATCGCGTTGGCACTGGCAGTGTTTGAACGAACCCGCGAGATCGGTCTCTTGCGAGCGATCGGGATGAGTCGTCGGCAACTTCGTCGGGCGATCCGTTGGGAAGCAGTGATTGTCTCGGTGTTTGGTGCCGTCGTCGGGGTCGTTGTCGGATTGTTCCTTGGGGTTGCACTGAGCTACGCCGTCCCGAACAGCGTGATCGACGGGATCACCCTGCCGATACCGATCATCGTAACGATCGTGTTGATGGCCATCCTCGCAGGTGTTTGTGCTGCCTGGTATCCGGCCCGAAAGGCCTCCAAAATGGACGTGCTCGAAGCGATTGCCACCGACTAGCCGCGGACGATCTCAATTGTCGTTGTGGGTGCGCCAGGGGAGGTCGTTCAGGAACATCGATGCGGCGGGGTGTGGGTCCATCGCACGATCGGTGGTCAGGATCCGTCGATCAAGCCGGACCTGACAGCCGGGGCACCAGTACAGCATCCGGCCCTCGCGCCCTACCGGGCGAGAGTCGATCGTTTCGTGGCAGCGGATACAACCCTGGCCGATCCGGCCATAGACGACGAGTCCACCTGGCGTCAGCGTGGTGGTCGATCGTCGGATGCGTCCACGATTGGCGCGTGTCATCCGAGCCGCCGTGTTGACGATCAACATCGCATCCTGTTCGGTCAGATCCGCGACGTGCGCCCACGGGCTGAGCTCAGCTGCCCAGAGCACTTCACAGCAGTACACGTTGCCGACGCCCTGCATCACATGCTGATCGACGATCACGTCGCGGAGTCGCGCCGACGGGTCGGGGTACGACAGCAAGAGCTCGACTGCTTCTGTGCTGTCGGCCGACGGTAATCCGAGGTCGGGGCCAAGTCGACCACGGCCGGGGTGACGTTGCGAGTTCGATTGACGATACGTCTCGACTGACGGGGCGTTGAAGCACACCGCCACCCAGTCGTCGGTTTCGATCGAGGCGCGCAGTTGATCCCAGGAGCGACGCCACGGTGCACCGGGCCGATACACATGCCACTCGCTTGAACCCTTGAGGTGGGTGTCGAGAACGAGCCCGTCGTCCCACGTGACTTCAAGGTGTTTGCCGTTGGCTTCGACCAGTTCGACCATCCGGCCGGCCTGCGGGACTGGGCCGATCAATCTCGGGGCGTCGAAGCGCATCATCGGTCGGCCAACGAGCGCAGTTCGCATTGCGCTAGCGGTGCGCACGATGTCGGCGACAGGCATCAGACCGCCATCGTAGATTCGGTCATCCTGATCAATGGTGGATAGGGCTACGGAAGTTGGCCGACGTGCGCCAGTGCCAGCCGCAGGAGTCGGTCCTGTCCGCCGGTCATTTGCGAGATCACGTCCTGGCTGACGGCTTCTCGCGGGGTGAACCATGACAGGTCGAGTGCTTCCTGGGTCGGTTCACACTCACCGTCGACTGGCACCACGTAGACGAGGCTGACGGCGTGCTGACGCGGGTCGTGATACCCGCTGATGTCTGGATGCGGGAAGTATTCGGCGACCGTGAACGGGGCCGGGTTGACGGGGATCCGTGGGAGCGCCAGCGGACCGAGATCCTTCTCGCAGTGCCTCAGCAGGGCGTCTCGAATCAGTTCGCCGAACATCACTCGACCACTGACGATCAGTCGGCTGATCGAACCGTCGTTGGCAACCCGCAACAACAGTCCGACTTCGGTGACATTGCCAACACTGTCGACCCGCACCGGTACCGCCTCGACATACACGATCGGGATTCGGGCACGCGCAGTCCCCAGGTCATCACTGGACAGCCAGTGGGTATCGGTCAACGTGTCGATGTCACTCACCTCACCATCCTCCCAGATCTTCCCCAAACTGTCTGCCTCTATCCGTCGGTGAACTGGTCCCAAGCAGACAGAATGGCGGGATGAAGTCGGGCGCGATGAAGTTGGGCGGGCTGGAGTTGGGCGGGCTGGAGTTGGGTGGACTGACGTGGACCGAGGTTGACCGCCCAATCGTTGTCGTCCCCGTCGGTTCCTGCGAGCAGCACGGGCCGCATTTGCCGATCGCCACTGACACGATCATCGCCACACGCCTGGCGAGCGAGTTGGTGAACCGACGAGTTGACGCGTTGTTGGCGCCTGCGTTGGCGATCACAGCGAGCGGCGAGCACAAGGGATTCCCGGGAACGCTGTCGATCGGGACCGAGGTGATGACGACCGTGTTGGTCGAGCTCGCTCGCTCGGCGGATTGGGCACGGGGAGTCGTTTTCGTGGATAGCCACGGGGGCAATCTGGCGGCAACCCAGCGGGCCGCCAAAGTCTTTGAACACGAGGATCGCAAGGTGTTGATTTGGTCGCCGTCGATACCTGGTGGCGACCCGCATGCGGGGCACACCGAGACATCGCTGCTGTTGGCTCTGGCCCCCGACCAAGTGCGACTCGATCGAGCGGTGCCCGGGCCAACTCCGGGTTTGACCGAGTTGATCGAGCACGGCGTACAACCGCTCAGTGAGACCGGCGTGATGGGCGACCCGACAGATGCCAACGCAGCTGATGGCAAGCGAATCTTCGAGCGCCTGTGCGACCAACTCGCTGCCGCCGTCGACGCCTGGGCGGCGAACACGTGACAGCGTCTGCGCGGTACAAACTCGACAGCAGCACGCAACGCCACGGCACCGTGGTAATCGGCGGCTCACCACTCAAACTGTTCCGACTCACAGCAGCCGGTGCGTCGCTGGTCCAACGGATTGCCGACGGCGACGAAGTACCGAGTTCAACGCTGATCGATTCGTTGCTCAACGCCGGTGCGATTCATCCGTTGCCGAACACCACGCCGTTCACCATCGACGACGTGACGATCGTGGTGCCGGCCAGAGGCGAACCAGAGCACCGACCGGCAGGCGCGATCATCGTGGATGACGGATCGGTGCCACCGATCGAAGACGCCACGATCCGGCTCGACGTCAACCAAGGTCCGGCTGCTGCCCGCAACATTGGACTGACCCTCGTCACGACACCGCTGGTGGCCTTCGTCGATGCCGATGTCGAACTACCCGATGGTTGGCTCGAACCACTGTTGGCGCACTTCTCCGACGACCAGGTCGCGTTGGTTGCACCACGCGTGATGACCACAACTTCAGGTTCAATGATCGCTCGCTACGAGCATCGCCGGAGTCCGCTTGACCTGGGCCCCGAGCCAGCGCGAATCCGGGCAGGCACCCGCGTCAGCTATGTGCCCGCCGCCACGCTGGTCTGCCGGGTCGACGCCATATCCTCAATGGGAGGGTTCGACGCTGGGCTGCGGTTCGGCGAGGACGTCGACCTCGTCTGGCGGCTCGATGCGGCCGGGTGGCGATGTCGGTACGAGCCGACGTCGGTGGTCCATCACGCCCCGCGGGCCACGTGGAGTGGTTGGATTCATCAACGAATCGGTTACGGCTCGTCAGCAGCGCCGCTCGCTACCCGGCATCGCGGCGCGCTCGCCCCCGTGCGCATGAGCCCGTGGAGTGTCGCCAGTTGGTTCCTCACGATGACTCGTCGGCCGTGGCTGGGAACTGTGACCGGTGTCGGCTCGGCGGCGGCGCTGATCAAGAAACTTCCCGACGTTCCTCCACAGGTCGCATTCCGGCTGGCCGGACTCGGAAACTTGCACGCCGGCGATCAACTCGCCAACGCAGTTCGACGCGTCTGGTGGCCTTTGTTGGCGATCGCCGCACTGCGATCGAGGATCGCTCGGCGTGTGCTCGTCGGTGCGGCGATTTCAGCCAGACACCCCGTCAGGCTGGCTGACGACGTGGCCTATTCGATCGGCGTATGGAGAGGCATGGCGTCGGAGCGTTCGATCGCTCCGCTCGTGCCTGAGTTCAGTTCGTGGCCGGGACGCGCCCAGCGCCAACCCGAAGCCGCTCGCTGATGTCTTCGCAGTCCTCGCAACCCCAGATCCGGTTGTAGATCATGCAGCCAACGCAGATGCCAAGAATCGCTTCCAGCGAGGCGGCTCCAATCAGGCCGACAAGCAAGACATAACTCACGACGGGAGCACCGAGCAACCAGGCCAGGCCAGCACCGCCGGTGAACACCAGCCCGATTCCTTGGGCGAAACGCTT
>JANOTN010000447.1:0-13733 GCA_031416375.1 Ilumatobacteraceae bacterium | reverse complement strand
GAGCAACGCCACCGAGGCAGAAACTTTGCTCCACAATGCCCTCGCCGAATCCGCTTTTCGCTGGTCCCCCTCGCAAGAAGTCCGCTTCGTCGCCGATGTCAGCACGATCAAACGCTGGTCAGACGCCAAACTTTGAATCGGTGTGGGCGGTCAGCAGCATCTGCCCACTGACGGCCACCTGGAGTTGCCCACAGATGGCCACTCGGTCACTCATCGTGACGGGCCGGTAGGTTACGCGAGCGCCCTTTAACGGCACTTTGATGACGCGCCCAAGCTGGTCGCGCCGAGTGTTATCGGCGACGGGTTATCGGGCACCGTCCGCGCCGCACTTCGCATGATATGTGGGTGATCCTGGGGCCCGTATTGTGCTTGTTGGCGGGTGAAGTGTGCGGTCGTGAGACGGCTGTCGGGAGGCGGCGATTTCGACAACATCTTGGTGGCTCTCTTGGGATGCGCTGACTGTCTGGAGACGCCGAGTCGTGATGGGAATCATCGGGGGACCGGAGACCGGTGGCCACGGTGGGTGCGACGAGCGCGAGGGTCGCGTTCGGCCGCGTACCAAGATTTCTTCAACGGAATGTTCACCTCATGCGTGTGTCTAGGTATGAACAGACATAGCGACCACGGAAGGGTGGCTCTCTCGCCGATGTTGACGGTCGAGGCGGTGTCGGCCGGCGTGCTTGAATCTGCGGTGATGGTCGACGTGTCGTTCGAGTGGGAGTTTGACGCCGTCTATCGACGCGAGTATCCGGGTTTGATCGCCGTGGCTGCTGCGCTCACGGGCGATCGTGACGGGGCGCAAGACCTGGTCCAGGACACGATGGTGCAGGCCTTCATCCGGTGGGATCGCGTCTGCCAGCTCGACCGGCCAGGCGCGTGGTGTCATCACGTGTTGGTCAACGCGTGCCGATCCCGGTTGCGGCGGCGAGCCACCGAGTGGCGATACCTGTCGCGGTTACGACGGGGCGAGCCGACCTCGCCGGAGCCGTCGGCTGACACGGTGGCGTTCTGGACGGTGGTTCGGACGTTGCCTAGCCGTCCTCGGGCAGTTGTGGCGCTGTACTTCGGGGCGGATCTGTCGAGCGTGCAGGTCGCCGAAGTGCTCGGCGTGCCAGAAGGGACCGTTCGCTCCGATCTTGCAGTCGCACGACGCCTGGTGATGCACGCATTCGGGGAGGGTCGCAATGGATGATCACGACGACGCCAATGTTGATCTCGTCGACGACGAGTTTGAACGTCTGGGCCAGCGGGCCGGAGCGGAGTTGCGCCTGCAACCGCCTGCCGACGGACCGGGGACCATTCTGCGGTCGGCTCACCGTCGCCGGGCGACGGTCGCCGCGGTCGCCGCTGGGGTCACGGTTGCGATTGTCGTGACTGGGCTCTTCGTGGCGAACTCGCGGCCACAGGACGAGCCTGCCCCCATCGTAGCCGCGCCACCGACTGCGGCCCCAGTCGTCCCGACGACCGGGCCGTTCGAGGGCACCTGGGTGTCCACCGACGTCGACGGCTCGTCGCAGACCATGGAGATCCTGCCCACTGCCACCGACGAACACGACGTCGTCATCCGCGACGAGGCCGCCACTGGCGCGTGCTCGGGTGCCCCGTCCACCATGGTCGGGACAGGGCGGCTCGCGACGGACGACACGCTGGTCATTGCCCGACCTGAGCTGACCTGTGACGACGGGACGACGCCCGTGATCGGGCCCCCACCCCAGGGGGAGCTCGCGGATTTCACCTTCGTCCACGACCCCGCGACCGACCAGCTCGTCGACGGGTTCGGGGTGGTGTGGCGGCGGGAAGGTATCGATGATCCGAGTCTTACGCCCCCGACGTCGGATGCCATGTGGCCGCAGTCGAGTGTCGACGAGGTTCAGGAGGCCCAGGAGTTGGCCGACACCGGCGACCCCGGTTACACATGGCAGGTCGACCCACAGCTGGCCTCCGAGGAGGGATGGGCGCATCTCGATGACCCGGGGGCCGAGATCGTCGAGCGCTTCCTGCGGGAAGAGCTCGGGTGGGAGGACTTCGTGTTCGACGTTTTCCAGGAACAGCGTGGTCCGGTGGACTCCTCCGGCCCCGATGGATTTCACCGTGGCGTCACGTTCCTGCGGTGCGTACCCGATGCGACAAATCCCTTGTACCCCGCTGGTGCGGACCAGTTGGCTGGGGCGCGGTGCGCGCCGACGATCGACAAGTTGCGCTACGAGACGGTGAGCGTTGACCTCTCCCAGCCCGGCCGGCGGGGCCCGGACGGTATCTGGGTGGTGAGCGGGTGGCGGATGACCGAGCCGTTCACGCAGGCCGACCCGAGCGTGGTCGAGGCCGAGGCGATAGCACACCTGGAGGACTTCCTGCAGGCACGCATCGCGGGTGAAGGCGCCGAGGGTTACGTCGTCTGGCAGGAGGTACCGCTGCTGTATGCCACGACCGCCGGCGCCCGCTACGAGCGGTTCGAGATCGAGCGGGTGAGCGAACCGTGGTGGCCATACGGCGGCATGGATTTCACGGTCCGGCTGTTCGCCGATGGCGGCGAGACGGTGGTCGAGCAGCCGATCTCCCTGGAACACGACGGGTTCGTTGAGAGTGGCGGGCTGCCGCCCAGGGCCACCACCGCGTACTTCCATATCGCCTCGGAGACAACAGAGAACGGCCAGCCGGTGCCGGTGCCCTACCACTTTTTCGGCGGCACGGTGAGCGCCTCGGCAGCCGCCCCGTGGTTGAAGAGCTTGCACTTCGAGGACGCCCTGGCGGCAGATGACCAGGCGCTCGAACGCGTGGCATTGGGTGCCGATTCGGTCCAGGTCAGCTGCCAACCGAGCCCGGCTACCGCCGATGCCGCCTCGCTGGCGGCCAGCATCCAGTCCGACCCCGACCTGGTGGCCACCGCCCCGGTGGAGGTCACGATCGGCGGGATCGCAGGACTGCAGATGGACCTCACCCTCGCTCCCGGAGCACGCTCGTGCCCCGAGGACAGGAAGGGCAGCGAACCCAACCCGGAGGACAGAATTCGAGGCACCGGTTTCCCGCTCGAGCTGGGGAGCCGGATGCGTCTCTACCTGGTGGACGTGTCCGACGCACCGGCGACACACATCCTTGCGATCGCTGTCGTGGCACCTGACGCACGCTTCGAGGCCGTCCTCGAGGCGGCAATGCCGATCATCGAGTCGATCGAGTTCATCGAGCACGACCCGCTCTATCGTCCGACTGGTGATGTCTTGCCCGAGGATCTCCGCCACTTCCTGGCCAGCGAGTTCGGCGTCGCGGTTGAAGACGCCAGTGAGCTGGCGGACTCGTTGGGGACCCTGGACAGCGTCGAAGAGGAGGAATTGCTCGAGAGGTCGCAATGGAGCGAAGACGCGGAGATCCGCGTCTACCTGGGTCGACGTACCGACGACACGGGCGACATCCCCACAGACCATTGGCCGGTGGGGGCAGCGGTCCGGGTCGTGGACGTCAATAATGCCGGGGTCCCGCGGGGGAACGGCACCATCGCCGATCGGGTCGTCATCGTGCACGACGCCGAGACGGGCGAATTGATGGCCTACTTCGAGTCGGCGGCGCAGGGGTCGTGACATGACACCCGATGCACGTTCGTCTCGGGCCGAGAGAGACGCCGTACGCCGGCGAGCATCGGCGAACCAGAGCCCTGGCCATCCGCTGCTGTTCGAACCAAGGAAAGGAAGAAATGCCATGCACCAAGACAACGATCCGACACGATCCCATCGGCGAACCACGGCGCGCATCGTCGCCGGCTCCCTGGCGGTGGTGCTGCTGCCGGCCGAGGTCGCCGTCGCCGGCCCGGACTTCGGTGGCTGGGCGGCTGCCGAGAAGATCGACGAGGTCGCCGGCAACCATCCGGACGTGAACAGCACGTTCCTGGACGGCTGCCCGGCGCAGTCGCCGGACGGCTTGCGCCTGTACATGGCCTCCAACCGGCCCGATGGCCACGGCAGGCTCGACATCTGGATGGCGTCGAGGCAGCACAGGGGCGACCCCTGGGGAGCGCCGCAGAACCTGCCCGCGCCGATCAACTCACCCTCGGACGACTTCTGTCCGACACCGATCGAGGGTGACGGACTGTTGTTCGTCAGCCGGAGAACGGTCCAGGGAGTGACCTGCGGTTTGGGTGACATCTACGTGACACGTCACAACCCTGCGCAGGGCTGGACCGAGCCGGAGCACCTCGCCTGCGAGCCGGCAGGCCCGAACAGCGCGCTCGACGAGCAGGGCCCGTCGTACGTGCAGGGTGAGCTGTACTTCTCACGTAGCTCGCCGACGGTGCTGGGCGAACTGTTCGTCAGTCGACGGCACGGCGCCGGTTTCGCACCGGCCAGCCCGATCATCGAGCTGAACGATCCGATCGCCAACGACATCCAACCGAACGTGCGCAAGGACGGACGTGAGCTCGTGTTCTCGTCCACCCGCGCCGGTGGCTTCGGCGGCCCGGACATCTGGGTATCGACCCGGGCGAGCGTCGACGACACCTGGTCGACGCCGGTCAACCTCGGTCCGGCCGTCAACACCAACTTCAGCGAGTCGCGACCGTTCCTGTCGTCGGACGCCGAGCAACTCCTCTTCGGACGAGCCGGACCTCCGGGGACCGGCGAAGGAGGCGCCGGCGCCGCCGACATCTATGTCACCAGCCGACACAAGAACCCGTAGTGGTAGGGGTCGAGGTCGCCTGAGGAGTTGACCACCCGATGGCAATGTCACGGTCCGCCGTGACATCCAGCGGGTGCAACACTCGCGGGGTGTTCGCAGTGTTGGTGACCGGACCACCCGGTTCCGGCAAGACCGTCGCACTGACCGCGCTGCTCGATGCGTTGGCAGAGGATGGAATCCCGCAGGCCGGCGTCGACGTGGACGAGGTGTCGTGGGCGTTTCCCTTTCCAGACCTCTCGCGACGTTGCGAGCGTCTGCGTTCCCGCCGTGACTCCCATGCGCGTGCCGGTGGATGCTGTTCGTTGTCGCCGAGGTCATCGAGTCGGCGGCACATCTCGCCGACGTGCTCGCCGCCTTGAGTGCGGACGACTACCTCTTGGTTCGGCTCCACGCGAGCGAGGCGACGCTGCGGGCGCGGATCATCGCGCGCGAGCCGGATGGTTGGTTCGGATTGGGTCACCTGCTCGAGGAGATGCCGTCTGCTAATGACGATGCCCGCGCTGGGAGGGGTCCACTTGGTGCTCGACAGCGACCAGCTGACGGTCGCACAGATCACCGAGTCGATTCGAGCGCCTCGCGCTGACGTGCTCACCGACGGCGTCCCGGTCAGGTGACCGTGATCGACCGAGACACTCGGTTGGCGCGGTCGGGGCCCACAGCGCGTGCTGCTGCCCATCGATCGCGGTGGGCATCCAGTCGGCACCTTGGTCGCGAGACGCCGGTCGAGCCCACGCATGACCGCGCGCCAGCGACTTTCATCTCACGCCCATCACCAGCCATGCAACAAACACGCCGGTCAGCGCGGAATGCGCGGTCGGGTGTCCGAGTACGACGGGGATAATGCCGGTCGGCCGCGTCCGATATCGCCGGAAGGATGACGCTACGGTAGAGGTCGCGGCGATCACGCTGAGCGTTCACCGATTCGTTGCCAAGACATCACCCACACCGGCACATCGGGGGCAGGTCCACGGTCTCCCTCCGACGGCGTTATGGGGCAGGCTCTCGGCGATCGTGGCCGCTGCATCACGCTGGCGGTGCAGCGCTCGTGCCTGTCCGCCCGCCGACGGACCCGGGGGGCGGTTGTGGTGTCAGTTACCTCTCGGGCGAAGCGGAGCTATGAGCGAATCACGCTTCACGGCGTCGCAGTCGCGATCACAACGGGTCCCGAGTCTGCGGAGGGTGGCGCCGGAACGGTCGGGCACGGTCAGCGCGGCGTGACGCCGCCACGATGCTCGTGGCAACGGGCCCGTGCTCAGCTGCTTGCTGCAAGTGAAGATACGAGCGGGCGTGCCATGCCGCGGATGTCGTCGACAACGAGGTTGGTGAGGACGACAACGACGGCGCCGCTTTCGGGTAGGCAACCCGCCCAAGAAGCGAATCCGTAGTCTTCGCCCGCGTGTCCCACGGAAGGTCCGTACCCTCCGGCGACGTTGAACAGCCCGAGCCCGTAGCCGAGTCCGTAGTCAGCGCCGACAGAGGTCGTCATCTCGGTCAGGGAAGCGGGGGAAACGATCTCGCCGGCGCAGAGTGCCCGCCACCAACGCCCGAGCGAAGGCGAGTCCGATGCCATGGCCGCCGCTGGACCCCCGCTAGTGACACCTGCGATCGACGAGAGGTAGCCGCCGCCCAGTTCGAGTGCGTCGGTGGACTCGCCTGCGGGCATGGCCATCGGTTCTCTCGGCCGTTCATCGGGTTGATAGATGAGCCGCTCCACACCGTCGATGGCGAGGACGCCGTTGCGCAGCACCTGTGCGAGCGGGCACCCGCGGACCTGCTCGATGATGAGGCCGAGGAGAAAGTAGTTGGCGTTCGAGTATTCGAACCAAGACCCAGCGGGCCAGCCTGGGTCGCCTGCGAGCTCGAGCACCTCGGCGGCCGTCCAAACACGTTGCCGATCGGTCCCAAGAGTGGGCAGGATGATCTTGTCGGAATCTTGGAGCCCACTGCGGTGGTTGAGGAGTTGGCGGATCGTCGCCTGGTTCGTGTCGTAGCCGAGGTCGGCCGGCAGGTGTTCGGTGGCGAGATCGTCGAGCGACAGCTCGCCTGCCTCGACCAGCTGTATCACTTGCGCCGCGACCACCGACTTGGTGACGCTGGCGATGGCGAATTGATCGTCAACCTGGAGCGGTCGAGTTCCGTCCGCTGTGCCCGTGGTCCCGCTCCACGTGCCGTCGGCGGTCATCACCGTGGCAGCCATCCCGGCGCCGCCGGCCATGTCGTTCAGGAGCGCCTGGAACTCGGCCGCCGCTTCATCGGAGACGGGGTTCTGGCTGATTCGGGCGAACACCTCGGTCTGTAACGCTGTCGCTGGCTCACTCGTGGACGGCGAGGCGTCGGTCGTCGTCGACACAGGCACCGTCGTCCCAGTCGTCGCTGACTTCGCCGGGGGTTCCGTGTCCGCCGTGGCCGGTGTCGTTGGGGCAGTCTCGGGCACCCCGCCCGAACACGCTGCGAACACGACGAGAGCCGACAGGAGCCAGTAACAACTCAGGTGCGATCGGAAACTCATCCGGGCGTTCGTGGATTCTCGCCAACTGGCCATCTTCGACCTCATCCTCTCCGGCTCGTCGTCAGTCAGAGGCAGCTACGCCGGCGCGGTAGGCGACACCAGCGACTTCATCGGTAGGTGCCCCGCCCGGCCCGCTACCGCCCCATGCCAGCAGCACGTCACGCGCGACCACCACGGCGGGTTCGATCATCGGCGTATCGTCCAGCTGTCGCCACGTCTGCGTCGTGGGATTCAGAGCCCACATCTGTTCGTGCTCATAGGGAAACGCACCAGTCCAGATCCAGAAGACCGCCTCATCGCCGACCCACCAGCCCGATGCGCTGACCTTGTCGCCGAACAGGCTGGGATCTCCGGGGAAGGCCGGCAGCTCGGCAACCGGGTCGCCGTGGCTGTCGATGACCTGGGTGGGCGTACCTGCCGCCGACGGAAGTGCAATGATGTGTCCCTCGCTGCCCGGGGCGACCACAAGTTCCGCCTGCGAACCGATGTTCTTCACGGACCAACTGTCCGCCGTCAGGTCGTAGCGCATCAGCGATGCATCGTCGATCACGATGACCGAGTCTCCTGCGGATGACGCAGGGTACCCGTAGGCGGGCGGGTCGGCGAGTCGGCGCCAGCTGTCCGTGACCGGGTTGTATGCGGCGGCTGCGACGCTCACGATGATCGCCTCGTCGCCGGTCCAGATCATGCTGGTGAGGCGGTTGCCCATCGTCGCCGGGGCAGATGGTAGGAGTCGCCATGTATCGGTCACCGGGTTGTACGCGGCACCGTCGTCGACTGACCTGTCATCGCCGATGAAACCGCCCCACACGAGCATCTCGGTACCCGTCCACACCATGGCGGCCTCCGAGCGGCCAGCGATCGGGGCCGGAGCAAGAACGCGCCAGGTACCGACCGCCAGATTGAACGCGGCACCGACACCAGAGCGCTGTCCGTCACCTCCGAAACCTCCCCACACGATCATCTCCGTACCGGTCCACACTCCGCTGGTATGTCGAAGGTTCGCGATCGGCGCATCCGGAAGATCGACCATCGCGCCGGGGGCGATCTCGACGAAGAGCTCCGGCGTGTCAGGCGACGCATCCGGAGGATCAGTTGTCGGCACCGTCTCGTCCACCAATACAGTCGGCGCCGGCGGCGGTTGGACCGCTGGTGCGACTTGGTCGTTCCTCCCCGCCACGACGACGAGCGCGACGATCATTGCCGCCGCACTCACCAGCGCGGCTGCGCTGGCCATCCAACGGCGGAGGTGACGCTGGCGATGCACCGGTCGTTGCGTGACGAGATCGATCATCGTGAGATCGGGCGAAGCCTCTCCGGTTGGAACCGCGTCGCGGTTGTCGAGGGTCGCAGCAACACGCTGCCGCAACGCCTCGCGGTAGCGCGGATCGGCGTCGTGGTGCCGTTCGATCACGCGGAGATCGAGATCGTCATGCATGAGTTGCTCCTGAAGCGTGCGAATATGCGCTGCGAAACGCAGCTCGAGCTCTGCTCAACACCTGCTCCGTCGCTTCGACCGACCGTTCGAGGAGCTTTGCCACTTCGGGCACACTCAGCCCATCGAGGTGACGCAGCACCAAAGCGGCGCGGTACGTGGCGTTGAGCTCTGACAGCACCTGCGTCACCATTCCAGCGTCGACCGGCGCGATCTCATCGACCACCGCTGGCGGCTCGAGCAAATACGCGCGCGCCAACTTGCGTTCCTGCCTCGCTCGCGCTCTCCAATGGTCGATGAGCTTGTTGCGAGCGACGGTCTTGAGCCACGCCACATCGACGTCGCCACCACGAGCGACGTGTCTCGCCCCCATGACGAACACATCCTGGGTGACCTCCTCAGCCGCGCTGCGGTCGCTCAAGCGGCTCGCAACGTACGAGTACACCTCATCGAACGCCCGCTCATAGACGCCGAGAAATGCTGCCGACGACGCTCGTTCATTCACTGACCCCCCGATCGCTGTCCGCATACCTGTAAGACGACGCGGCAGCAGTGATTCCGCCGGTGTAGTACGAGTTTCACATCAGATCGACCAGCGCGCCGAAGCGAGCACGACCATGGCGGGATGCAACGGTGCGACAGGTCGACGCCGCCGATGCAGTGCGGACCCGCCCCCACAAACCTTGTCGCGACGCGTTCGACACGTCAGTGCGCGGCGTCGGTAGCCCATATCGTGCGTTCCAACCCTCTTGATAGGTGCCACCAAACGCCGGGTCCGCAGCCGATGTTGTGCGCTCACGGCGTGCTCTGATACAGATCGCGCCCCCACACCGGCACGGCCTGTATCGGACGCCGTGGACCTCGCCCCAGGTGATCTCCAACCCTGGCTCGGTGACCATGGCGTAGCCCTCCACCGCAATCGCTCCCTGCTCCCGGGCGAAGTCGGCGGCGGCTCGGGCCAGCGGGTAGGTGATGCCCCGGCCGCGGTACCTCTTGCGGACGCAGAAACAGGTCACCGCCCAGATCCCGTCGTCGTCTTTGTCCTCGCTGCGCGTAGGCGATGCACGGCTCCACCGCGACCCAGCCGACCGGCCCGTCGCCGAGGTAGGCGACCAGGCCGCTGGTGTGCTCCGCTTCCGGATTCCCGCAGGCGGTGCTGGCGCAGTGCAAGTCGACGGTGTGCGGGTTAAACCAGTTCGCTTCATCTGATCGGCAGCGTCCCCTGCCGCCGGATTGGCTGCGCCCTTGTTTCAGTGGGCTTGCATAGGGATGCCCATGACGTCGGCGACGCGGTCGAGGTCTGTGTCGTTGGCCAGCAGGCGGGCGCCGTGGCGCAAGGCAACGGCGGCGATCATGCAGTCGACCATGCCGCGCGGGGTGACACCGGAGCGGCGGCACATGCGATAGATCCGTGTCGCCGCATCGAAGTCGATCGCCGCATCGAACTGCATCAGCGGGAACCGTTGCATGAGACGACGCAGGTCGTGCTCTCGCCGATCATCGCGGGCTCCGGCAAGGACCTCCATGATTACCGGCTCGGTCACGGCGACCTCGTCGGTGGTGGCGATCAGCTCGGTCAATCGGGTGTCGAGTCGACTTCCGGTCGCCCGATCGAACTCGACCCACGCTGAGGTGTCGACCAGGATCACGCAGCGGTGTCCGGGCCGAAGTCGGCGGGGACCTCGTCGATGGCATGGCTGCCACGCATGGCCAACGCCTCCTCGCGGGTCATCGGCTGTCCAGCGAGGTGGCGCAGGGCGAGGTCGACGGCCTCGGTCTTCGTGTGAACCCCGAATCGGTCCATGATCGCCTCGACGTACCGGTCCTCGATCTCGATGTTGGTCCGAGTCCTACCCATACACCGATCATACACTTCTTGTGTACCCGAGGTGTAGCGACTCTTTGGCCACGAACAAATCGGTCTGAATGCTAAAGGTCGAGCACTTTCGCAGCGACAATCTGACGCGCGTGGCACCGGCGTGGCTATCGTGAACCCAACGGATGGATTCACTTGGCCGGTGGTCGAGCGGAGAGGGAAGACAGATGAACGATGCAGCGATTCTTGATCGGCTGGTGGTTCGATTTTCCGGCGATTCCGGCGACGGGATGCAGTTGACGGGAGATCGATTCACGTCGGTCAGCGCCTCATTCGGGAATGACCTGCAGACGATGCCGGACTTCCCGGCCGAGATTCGGGCACCGGCGGGAACCGTCAACGGGGTGTCGAGTTTCCAGGTCCATATCTCGGATCACGACATTACGACTCCGGGCGACGAACCGAACGTGCTCGTTGCTATGAACCCGGCCGCACTCAAGGCAGACCTCCATCGGTTGGAGTCGGGTGGCACGCTGATCGTGAACGAGGACGCCTTCGACGAGCGCAACCTCGAGAAAGCTGATTACACGTCGAATCCGCTCGACGACGGCACGATCGCCGGGTACCGCGTGATCCGAGTCCCGATGACCTCGATCACCAAAACCGCCTGCGAGCCGCTTGGGGTCAAGCCTCGTGACGCCGAGCGATCAAAGAACTTCTTCGCCCTCGGTCTTGTGTCGTTCATGTACACCCGGCCGATCGAGCCGACCATCGAATGGATCCGCGAACGGTTCGGTAAGAACGAGTTGGTCGCCGCCGCCAACGAAGCGGCGTTCACCGCCGGGTTCAATTACGGCGAGACGACCGAGGCTGTTGGGCACCGATACGAGGTACGCCCCGCCCGCCTGCCCGCTGGCGAATACACGAGTATTACCGGCAACACGGCGCTCGCCTGGGGGCTGGTCGCTGCGGGTCAACTGGCCAAGCTGCCCGTCACGCTCGGGTCGTATCCGATCACGCCCGCTAGCGACATCCTCCACGAACTGTCGAAGCACAAGCACTTCGGAGTACGGACGGTTCAGGCAGAGGACGAAATCGCCGCCGCAGGCATGGCCCTCGGCGCAGCATTTGCGGGACACCTTGGAGTTACCACAACCAGCGGCCCGGGTCTCGCCCTCAAGAGCGAAACCGTGTCGCTGGCGATCTCGATCGAGTTGCCGATGCTCGTGATCGACATCCAGCGCGGTGGGCCATCCACCGGGCTGCCGACGAAGACAGAGGCAGCCGACCTCAACATCGCCCTCTATGGTCGCCACGGTGAGGCTCCAATCCCGATCGTCGCCAGCTACAGCCCGGCGCAATGTTTCGACGCCGCAATCGAGGCTGCGCGGATCGCCCTCAAGTACCGCACGCCCGTGATCCTGCTGTCCGATGGCTACCTCGCCAATGGGTCAGAACCCTGGAGGATCCCCGACGTGTCGACGTTGCCTGACATCTCCGTGTCGTTCACGACCGAACCGAACAGCGTTGACGACGACGGCCACCCGATCTACCTGCCGTACCTACGCGACCCTGACACGCTCGCCCGACCGTGGGCGATCCCTGGCACGCCGGGTCTGATGCACCGGGTCGGCGGTCTCGAGAAGGCCGACAAGACCGGAAACATCGACTACACCCCTGAGAACCACGCCCTGATGGGTGACCTGCGGGCCGCCAAAATCGCCCGGATCGCAGACGACTACGCCGAACTCGAGATTCACGGTGACGCTGATGCCGACATCTGCATGCTCGGCTGGGGCTCCACCTGGGCCGCCATCCACGCCGCCGTCGAACGTCAACGGAGGGCGGGGCACAAGTTGGCCTGGATCCACCTCACCAACCTGAACCCGCTCCCCAATGACCTTGGCGACAAACTCAAGCAGTTCGACAAGGTGCTCGTGCCAGAACTCAACCGGGGCCAATTATGCAGCGTGATCCGCGGCAAGTACCTGATCGACGCACAGTCGATCAGCAAAGTCGCCGGCCTGCCATTCACGACCAAAGAAATCGAAGCCGCAATCGAGCAAGCCCGGACCGAGGCATCGTCATGACCGACACAGCCGTCAACCTCACCACCAAGAAGGACTGGACCAGCGATCAAGAGGTTCGCTGGTGCCCCGGCTGCGGTGACTACGGCATCTTACAGGCCGTCCAGATGCTGATGCCCGATCTCGGGATCGCCCCTGAGAACACCGTGTTCATCTCTGGTATCGGCTGTTCGAGCCGCTTCCCCTACTACATGAACACGTACGGCATGCACTCGATTCATGGGAGGGCACCGGCGATTGCGACCGGATTGGCAGTCGCGCGACCCGACCTCGATGTGTGGGTGATCACCGGTGACGGCGACGGGCTGTCGATCGGCGGTAACCACCTGATCCATGCACTGCGGCGCAACGTCAATTTGACGATCCTGTTGTTCAACAACCGGATATACGGGCTGACCAAGGGTCAGTACTCCCCCACCTCCGAAGTCGGCAAGGTGACCAAGTCGACTCCGTTCGGTTCAATCGACCCGCCATTCAACCCGTTGTCGGTAGCACTTGGTGCCGAGGCGAGTTTCGTTGCCCGCACCCACGACCTCGACCGCAAGCACATGATGGAGGTCTTCGCCGCCGCGCACGCCCACCGTGGTGCGTCGTTCGTTGAGATCTACCAAAACTGCAACGTGTTCAACGACGGCCAGTTCGACGACGTCACCAAGAAGGCTCATCGCGACGAGATGATGATCGACCTCGAGCATGGTCAACCGGTGGTGTTCGGTGCCGACCGTCGACGTGGCGTGATGATGGGCGATAACGGGACACTCCAGTTGGTCGAGGTTGCCGACGTCGGGATCGATCGGATTCTGATCCACGATGCTCACGTGCCGTCGCCGTCGTTGGCATTTGCACTTGCCCGACTGAATACCGACGACCATTCCCCGACCCCATTCGGTGTCTTCCGATCCGTCGACCGCCCGGAATACGCCTCGGCCGTCAGTAACCAACTCGCCGCTGCATCAGAGAAAAAGGGCCCGGGAGACCTCGCCTCCCTGTTGAGATCCAACGGCACCTGGCAGGTCGGCTAGCCCACTAGCGAGCCGACTACGCCACGATTTCGGCTACTGCTCCAAAGTGGAGCATGGCCGCCGCGATCGTCAAACCGTGCCAGACCTCGTGATAGCCGAACACCTTGGGCCACGGATCAGGGCGGCGCAACAGCAGAACTGGGAAGCCGATCGTGTACGCCAGACCGCCGGCGAGAACCAGTGTGAGCTGCGACTGAGTCAT
>JANOTN010000446.1:0-2453 GCA_031416375.1 Ilumatobacteraceae bacterium | reverse complement strand
GAGAAACTTGTGTTGATCGAGCGCATCAGCACCTGGTTCATCGAGACGTTGATGATGTCGTCGTACGGAGGCTTCTGTGCGGCGAAACGCGCCTCGTTCTCGCTGATTCGATCGAACACGACGATGGTGTCGTACAACGAGTAACCAAGAATCGTTAGGAAGGCAATAACCGTCGCGGGAGTGACGACGAACTGGAAGATCGAGTAGATCCCCACGCTGATCAGCACGTCGTGGATCATCGCAATGATCGCCGCAACAGCCATTCGCCACTCGAAGCGGATCGAGATGAAGATCGCCACGACGACGAGGAAGATCAGCAAGGCTCTGATCGCCTTGTTGGTGATTTCACTGCCCCACGACGAACTCACGAGATTGACGTTGACCTCGTCGATCGGCACATTGGCGGCCTCGGCGAACGCGCTGCGCATTTGTTCGCCGACTGATTCGGGCTGATCACCGATTTGAACCTTGATGAAGTCACCTGAATCGGACGAGCGGCGCTGGATCCGGGCCCCTTCAGAACTCAGTCCGTTATCGCTGAGTACCTGATCGACATCATCGACCGTGAACTCGGCGGCAGGGACGTCCCACGAAACGCCGCCTTCGAAGTCGATGCCGAGACTGAGGCCCTGCGTAAACAGTGAGATCACGGTGGCGGTCAGCAGCACCGCTGCGATTCCGCCACCCCACCTACGCTTGCCGATGAAATCGATCGCCGTTTGGTTCTCGGTTAAACGACCGAATGCGGAGCGTTCGACGCGGGGATCGGTGATTGTGTTGGGTGCGGCGTCGTTCATGACAGGGCTCCAATCCCAGCTCCGGCGATGTGTCGATCGCCGCCTTTGAACCAGCGGGTCATCGACAGTAGGTAAGTCGCAGGTCGAGTGAAGAAGTAGAACACCAGCAAGTCGCAGATCGTCGTGAGTCCGAGGAACAGGGCGAACCCCTTGACCGAACCGACGCTGAGCACGAACAGGATGATCGCGGCGATCAGTGACACGACGTCGGCGGCGAGGATTGTGCGCCACGTGGCTTTGAAACTGCGTGGCGCAGCGTTGCGTAACGTGCGCCCGTGACGCATTTCGTCGCGGAGTCGTTCGAAGAACACGACGTACGTG
This sequence comes from Ilumatobacteraceae bacterium, assembly GCA_031416375.1. GTDB lineage: Bacteria > Actinomycetota > Acidimicrobiia > Acidimicrobiales > Ilumatobacteraceae > Ilumatobacter. Next base: position 1,335 of record JANOTN010000446.1, on the reverse strand, counting down.
TCAACGGTAATTCCGACTGCAACGATGATCCCGGTCACACCAGCCAGCGTGAGTGCGGAGTTGGTCTGCTGAGACACGAACGAAGCCATCGAGAACACCGCCAGGGCCCAGACCACGAGGCCAGCGATGATCACGACCGACAACTTGCGGTAATACCAGACCATGAATGCCAACAGAATGCCAACACCGATCAGGCCGGCGATCACGGCTGCATTCAGCGAGTCCTGACCCGCTGTTGCCGAGACCGTTTCGACACGCTCCTGAACGACAGCGACCGGGAACGCACCGCGATTGAGCACGCGAGCGAGCGAGCGGACCTCAGCTTCTTCGAACGCTCCAGAAATCTGCACTGTTCCGGAGAACTCGGGTGATTGCACGACCGGGGCTGACTGGATCACGTCATCGAGGACGATCGCCAACTGGCCGGTTGGACATGTGGCGCTCGGCGGTGAACAGGTGCGGGCAAGTGAGTTCCAGGTAGCTTCACCGTCGCTCCGCAAGCCGACGTCAACGACCCACTGACCATTGGTCGGGTCGATATCGGCCTTTGCGCTGCCCTTCTCGAACACCGCGCCGGTACCACCTGGTGGACCGACGAGGCAGAACTGTGAACCGTCTTGGGTCTCGAGCAGATCCTGGCCCTCGGGGAGCCCGGTGACGGGATCGGTCGGCAATGTGGTTGGCGGCGTCGTGACGATCGGTGCGGGAGGCCCGACTTCCACGGGTACTCCAGGCACGGTGCTGTCTGGCACCGACGTTGCAGGCTCGGACGACACCGATTCGGTCGTCGTCGGAACCGTGGTAGCGGTCGTCGGTAGACGTAGTCCGGCGGGCTGGAATCGGAGACTGCCGGAGCCGACTGGCCCAAGCGCTGGCGACGATTCAGGTAATTCCGACGGTTGAGTCGAGGGAGTCGTACTCGCCGGGACGCTCCCATCGGTGAGAACCGCATCGCTCGACGACTCCGGAGGGCTGACCGCCTGGCATTGCAGCACGGGGCGAAGCGTCACGATGCCGGAGACCTTGAGTGCTTCAAACGCCTCGGCCTGATCGGCAACGCCAGGAAGGTCGACGATGATGTTGGCACCCTCGACGCGAACATCAGGTTCGCTGATCCCGAAATCCTCAAGTTGACCTCGCATCAGGTCTCGCACGACGAGCAAATCGTCGCCGGAGGCCGGCTCGGCGGTGCTGTAGATCACCGAGAGGCCGCCACGCAGGTCGAGCCCGAGCTTCGGTTTGTTGTCGAGACCGAGGTTGAGACCGAACAGACCGACCGCCAACGTGGTAAACGTCAGCAGTGTGATGAGCAGCCGTTTCTTGTTCACGACGGTT
>JANOTN010000445.1:0-18392 GCA_031416375.1 Ilumatobacteraceae bacterium | reverse complement strand
CGGAGCGGAGGCTAGTCCCGACCATAAGAAGGGGAGCGGCCAAAGCGGAGCGGAGGCTAGTCCCGACCATAAGAAGGGGAGCGGCCAAAGCGGAGCGGAGGCTAGTCCCGACCATCAAGCATCGCAATGGACCGGTGGCGTGCTGCCGAGTGATGATGGTTCGGGTCCCGACACCCACCTGATCAAGGGCAACGCCCAGTCAATGCTCTACCACACCACCGACAGCCGCTACTACACGGCGACCAAGGCCGAGGTTTGGTTCGACACGGAAGAAAACGCAATCGCTGGTGGTTTCAGCCAGCCCGCTTCGCAGAAGGACGAGGACTGATTCATGGGTCAGAAGATCAACCCGTACGGCTTCCGGCTTGGCGTAAGCACCGACTGGAAGAGCCGCTGGTTCAGCGAGCGCGATTACAAGCAGTATCTCACGGAGGACTGGAAAATACGTCAGACCGTGATGGTCCGTCTCGAGTCAGCTGCGATCAGCCGAATCGAGATCGAGCGCACGCGTGACAAGCTTCGCGTCGACATCCACACGGCCCGCCCGGGCATCGTGATTGGTCGTCGCGGTGCCCAGGCCGACGAGCTTCGCACGATGATCACCAAGATCACGGGCAACGCCAAGATTCAGCTCAACATTGTTGAGATCAAGACTCCAGAACTTGATGCGGCGCTCATCGCACAGGGTGTTGCCGACCAGCTCGCCAACCGGATTGCGTTCCGTCGTGCGATGAAGCGTGCTGTGCAGAACGCCCAGCGGGCCGGCGCACTTGGTATCAAGGTTCAGTGTTCGGGTCGCCTCGGCGGTGCCGAAATGAGCCGAACCGAGTGGTACCGCGAGGGTCGCGTTCCGTTGCACACGTTGCGTGCCGACATCGACTATGGCTTCCGCGAGGCCAAGACCGGCAACGGCCGCGTCGGTGTCAAGGTGTGGCTGTACAAGGGCGACATACTCCCGTACAAGACGAACAACGAGGACAAGATCGCCCGAGAGGCGGCGATGGCGGTTGGTGAGACCTCCGGTCAGTCGACCGATGGTCCTCGCAAGGTCGTGTCGTCGGCTGCCAAGCGTCGTGACTCGGTCCCAGAGGTCGATGCCTCGCCACTCGTGAAGGACGCCGATCCCGAGCTTGAGAAGTTGCTCGACGAAGAAGAAACGATTGCCCGCCAGACCCGCGAGGGTCACGAGACGCCGCATTTCCGCGGCGACGACTGAGCGGCGACGGAAATGGACACCAGGAGCACATCATGTTGATGCCTCGCAAAGTTGCACACAGAAAACATCACCGTGGCCGGACCAGAGGTCTGACCAAGGGTGGAAGCAATCTCAGCTTCGGCGAATACGGTATTCAGGCACTCGAACCAGGCTGGCTCTCTGCCCGCCAGATCGAGGCTGCCCGTATCGCCATGACGCGCTCAATCAAGCGTGGCGGCAAGGTCTGGATCAACGTGTTCCCAGACAAGCCCGTGACCAAGAAGCCGGCTGAGACCCGGATGGGTTCTGGCAAGGGAAACCCCGAGTTCTGGGTAGCTGTTGTCCGACCTGGCCGGATCCTGTTCGAGCTCTCGTTCCCGAACGAGGAGCAGGCACGCTCGGCCTTGAACAAGGCGATCCAGAAGCTGCCAATCAAGGCTCGCATCATCACTCGCGAGGAGGCGATCTGAGATGGCAAAGCAGACACTTGCTGACAAGGACCTCGGCGAACTGATCGAAGAGCTCCGGGCGACCAAGCACGAGGCGCTCAACCTGCGCTTCCGCAACGCCACCGGCCAGCTCGAAAACACCGCTGAGATCACCAAGGTCCGGCGTCAGATCGGCCGTATCAACACCTTCATCCGTCAGCGTGAAATCGCTGCGGCTGAGGCACAGAGCTGAGTGGGTAGCCATGAGTGAAGTAACAACATCAACTGAAGCCCGTAACGCCCGCAAGGTACGTGAGGGAACCGTGACGTCTGCATCGATGGACAAGACGATCGTCGTGACGTACGTCGAGCGCGTCCAGCATGCCCGTTACAACAAGTTCATCAAGCGCAGCAAGAAGCTGTACGCCCACGATGAGACCAACGATGCCGGTCTCGGCGACAAGGTCCGCGTGATGGAGACTCGTCCGCTGAGCAAGAACAAGCGCTGGCGTCTCGTGGAAGTCATGGAGAGGGCACGATGAGCGAACGAAGTGAGCGAATGATTGATATGGCGATCCAGCAGGCGAGCGCAGCGAGCGTTGGATCATCCGAGGTACGACGATGATCCAACAGGAATCTCGTCTTCGCGTTGCTGACAACAGCGGCGCCCGTGAAGTGTTGTGTATCAAAGTGCTCGGTGGTACTCGCCGCCGGTACGCCTCGATCGGTGACATCTTCGTGGCAACCGTCAAGGACGCGATCCCCGGTGCCGCAGTCAAGAAAGGTGACGTCGTCAAGTGCGTCGTCGTTCGCGTCAAGAAGGAAAAGCGCCGTCCAGATGGCAGCTATATCCGCTTCGACGAGAACGCCGCCGTGTTGATCAAGGACGACCTGACACCTCGTGGAACCCGCATCTTTGGGCCAGTCGGCCGTGAGTTGCGTGACCGCAAGTTCATGCGAATTGTCTCACTCGCACCGGAGGTGATCTGACATGCGCAGCATGGCAGGACGGCCGAGGGAGCGCCAGCGAGCCGGGCGTCGATGGGTTCGGGGCGCAGCCCCGAGGAGGATCTGAGATGAAGCTCCGTAAGGGCGACCCTGTCCGTGTGATCACGGGCAAAGACAAGGGCAAGAACGGCGTGATCGAACGCGTCATGCCGAAAGACAACAAAGTTCTCGTGATCGGTGTCAACACCGCCTCGAAACACCAGCGAGCCAAGCGTGCAAACGAGGCTGCCGGAATCATCGACAAGGACATGCCGATTGATGCTTCCAATGTCATGTACGTGCACAAGGGCAATACCGTTCGACTCGGCGCAGGCGTCGACAAGAACGGCAAGAAGGTCCGCGTTGCACGTCCGAGCGGTGAGGTGATCGGATGACCGTCGCAACAATGCCGCGACTGAAGTCGCGCTACAACAACACGATTAAGGCCCAGCTCGCCAAGGATCTCGGCATCGAGAACGAGATGCAGATCCCGAAGCTCGAAAAAATCGTGATCAACATGGGTGTTGGTCGGGCAACTCAGCAGCCATCGCTGCTCGAGAAGGCCGTCGAAGAACTCACCATGATCGCCGGTCAGAAGCCGGTGATCACCAAGGCCGCCACCTCGATCGCAGCGTTCAAGCTTCGTGAAGGTCAGGCGATTGGCACCAAGGTCACGCTCCGCGGCGACCGAATGTGGGAGTTCTTCGACCGGCTCCTGTCGGTTGCGATTCCCCGTATTCGTGACTTCCGCGGCCTGCCTGCCCATTCGTGGGACGGGCGGGGCAACTACACGTTCGGTCTCAGCGACCAGACCGTGTTTCCCGAGATCAACGTCGACAACGTTGAGGCGGCACGGGGCATGGACATCACGATCGTGACCACGGCGTTCACGAACGAGAGTGGCAAGGCGCTGCTCGATTCGTTCGGGTTCCCGTTCAAGAAGGGTGCCGACGCTGTCGCTGCCCCTCGCAAACCAAAACGACGTGGACCGCAGCGCGGCCCCGTGAAGAAGAAGTGAACGAGTAGGCGAGAAGAGACATGGCCAAGAAATCACTAGTTAACAGGGCGGCCGGCACGCCGAAGTTCAAGGTCCGGGCGTACACGCGCTGTCGCCGATGCGGCCGTGCCCGTTCGGTGTACCGCAAGTTTGGTCTCTGCCGCATCTGCCTGCGCGAGTTGGCTCATGCCGGTGAGATCCCCGGAATGACGAAGTCGAGTTGGTGAGGAGGAACGATGCTTACTGATCCCATCGCCGACATGCTGACCCGTATTCGCAATGCGAACACGGCAATGCACGACGAGGTGCGTATGCCCTCGTCCAAGCAAAAGGTTGCACTGGCAAAGGTCCTCGAGTCCGAGGGCTACATCACGAGCTTTGAAGTGGCGCAAGCCGTTCAAGGTCCTGGTGACGTGCTGACCATCAAGATGAAGTACTCGGATAGCCGAGATCGCACGATCTCGGGTATCAGGCGAGTGTCAACACCAGGTCTGCGGGTCTACCGCAAGGCTGACTCCGTGCCCCGCGTGCTCGGTGGCCTCGGTGTTGCTGTCCTGTCCACCAGCCATGGCCTGATGACCGACCGCGAGGCGCGTAAGCGCAACGTCGGCGGCGAGGTCCTCTGCTTCGTCTGGTGACGAGTAAGGACAAGGAGAACAAACATGTCCCGAATTGGTAAAGCTCCAGTAACGGTCCCCGCCGGGGTCGACGTCCAGGTCTCTGGACGCATGATCACGGTCAAGGGTCCGAAGGGCACGCTGTCACGCGTTATCCCAGGTGAGATCGAAATCGCTCAGCAAGACGGTGAGCTTGTGTTCACGCGTCCGAACGACGAGCGTTTCCATCGTGCCCAGCACGGCCTCACACGCAGCCTCGTGAACAACATGGTCGTCGGCGTGACGACCGGGTTCAAGAAGCAGCTCGAAATCATCGGCGTCGGTTACCGCGCTGAGGCTCAGGCACCCAACGCATTGCGTTTGAACCTCGGTTTCAGTCATCCGGTCAACGTGCAGGCACCCGAGGGGATCACCTTCGAGGTTCCCGTGCCGACGCAGGTGATCGTCAACGGCATCGACAAAGAAGTCGTTGGTCAAGTGGCCGCCGACATCCGTAGCATCCGCAAGCCTGAGCCCTACAAGGGCAAGGGTGTTCGGTACGCCGGCGAAAAGGTTCTTCGCAAGGCTGGCAAGGCAGGTAAGAAGTAATGGCTGACATCGCTAAGGCACGTCGTGAAGGTCGTCTCCGACGTCACCGTCGGGTACGCAAAAAGGTCCACGGCACAGCCGTTCGACCACGTCTCGCCGTACACCGTTCCAACAAGCACATCTCGGTTCAGGTAATCGACGATGACAGTGGCCGCACGCTGGCTGCCGCATCGACGACCGAAGCTGATCTGCGCGCTGTCGGGAATGGTGGCACGGTTGCCGCCGCAACACGGATCGGCGAGCTCGTTGGCGAGCGCGCCAAGGCCGCTGGAGTCACCACTGTCGTATTCGACCGGGGTGGCTTCGCCTACCACGGTCGCGTCGCCGCAATCGCCGAAGCCGCTCGTAACGCAGGTCTGGAGTTCTAATGGCTTACCAGGGAAACATCAACTCGAACACCACCGCAGCCCCGGCTGAGAACGAGGGTGGCCTCCGCGAGTCTCGGGTGATCACGATCAACCGCGTCGCCAAGGTCGTCAAAGGTGGCCGTCGCTTCAGCTTTACGGCGCTCGTCGTCGTTGGCGATGGCAACGGCCGCGTCGGCCTCGGATATGGCAAGGCAAAAGAAGTCCCGCTGGCAATCCAGAAGGGGACCGAAGAGGCCAAGCGAAACCTGTTCGAGGTTCCGCTCGCCGGTTCGACCATCATCCACCCGGTGACGGGCACGACCGGTGGAGGCCGCGTGCTGATGAAGCCGGCCGCACCCGGTACCGGCGTGATCGCCGGTGGTGCCGCGCGAATCATCCTCGAAGAGGCTGGCATCCACGACGTGCTCTGCAAGTCGCTTGGGTCCGCCAACCACATCAACGTTGCTCGCGCAACAATCGCTGGTCTGAAGTCATTGCAGCGCCCCGATGAGATCGCCAAGCGTCGCGGCATTCCTGCCGAATCGTTTGTGCCGAAGGGCCTCCTCAATGCGTACAACGAGCGTCAGAAGCAGATGGCCGCTGGCGGCTCCGGGAGTCACTCATGAGTGAAAACACGATCACCGTGACGCAGGTGAAGTCGGGAATCGGTGCCAAGCCGAAGACCCGCGGCACCCTGCGGGCGCTTGGTCTTGGCCGAATCGGCAAGTCCAACACGCTGCCTGATCGCCCAGAGATTCGGGGCATGATCGCTCGCGTGCCTCACTTGATCACTGTCAGCGGCGATTCTGAGAATGGAAACGACTGATTATGCAAGTTCACGATCTTTCGCCGTCGCCCGGCTCTAGCAAGAGCCCCAAGCGTCTCGGCCGTGGCATCGGTGGCAAGGGCGGCAAGACCGCAGGCCGTGGCACCAAAGGCCAGCGCTCGCGTGGTCGCGGCAAGGTAGCCCGCGGCTTCGAAGGTGGCCAGATGCCACTCAAGCAGCGCGTCCCCAAGTTGAAGGGTTTCAACAACCCGTTCCGGGTCGAGTACTCGGCTGTCAACCTTGACACCATCGAGTCGATCGGTGAGTCAACGGTCGATCCGGCCACACTCGTCGCGCACGGTGTTGTCCGCAAGGATGCGTTCGTGAAGGTCCTCGCGCGCGGCGAGATCACCTCGAGAATAACAGTTCACGCTCACGGCGTGTCGAAGGCTGCGGAAGCCGCGATCGTCGCCGCTGGTGGTTCGGTCACCCTGATCGAGTTGCCGTTCAAGGCCGAAGGCAAGGCCGGTCGCCCGGCTGCCAAGGGCAACCAGTTCACGAACAGGTAGTCCCAGACGCCCCTCGCTCGCTGCGCTCTACCGGTAGCCTGCGGCTCGCCCCCTTCACACGAGGATTTCGCCAGTGCTGTCGAACATTAAGAACATCTTCAAGGTCGCAGATCTTCGCAACAAGATCCTGTTCACCTTCATGATCGTCGCCTTGTACCGCGTCGGTGCTGTCATCAGGTTGCCCGGTGTCGATGGGTTGGCGATCGACCAGTTGCGGGAGGGCGCTCAGGACGGCGCACTCGGGATTTTCAACCTGTTCTCAGGCGGGGCCTTCGAGAACTTCTCGATCTTTGCGCTCGGGATCATGCCGTACATCACGTCGAGCATCATCATGCAGGTGCTCGGTGTCGTGATCCCGAAGCTCGAGGAACTCCAGCAGCAGGGCGCGGTCGGGCAGCGCAAGATCACGCAGTACACGCGCTACGTCACGATTGCTTTGGCAACACTTCAGGCAACCGTGCTGGTGTTCCTCTTCGGAACAGGCGGCGGAGCGGCGTTCTTCTCCGCAGTTCAGGCACCTTCGGTGCCGTTGCTTCCCGACGGTCTGTGGCCGCGTGGCTACCTGATTATCCCAACGCTCGTCGCCGGTACCGCCGTGTTGATGTGGATGGGCGAGTTGATCGCCCAACGCGGCATCGGTAACGGCATGTCGATGGTGATTTTCGCTTCGGTTGTGGCGTCGCTTCCCGGCGGTTTCTATTCGATCCTCCAGGTCAACAAGTGGTTCTGGTTCGTCGCCATGATCGTGCTAACCCTAGGGATTATCGCCGCGGTGGTATTCGTCGAACTTGGTCAACGCCGGATACCGGTTCAGTTCGCCAAGCGCGTCGTCGGTCGTCGAATGATGGGTGGCCAGAACACCTACATTCCGTTGAAGGTCAACCAGTCGGGCGTGATTCCGATCATCTTCGCCAGCTCGATCCTTCTGCTCCCTGCGATCATGGCCAGCTTCCTCGGGAATTCCCAACAGGGAAGCTGGAGAGCGAACATTCAGGAGAAGGTCGATCAGTACATCCTCAACAGCCAGAACTTCGTGTACATCACGTTGTTCGCCCTATTGATCGTCGCCTTCGCCTACTTCTATAACTCGATCGCTTTCGACCCGGTTCGCCAGGCCGATCAAATCCGTCGACAGGGTGGGTTCATCCCCGGAGTGCGCCCCGGCCAACAGACCGAGAACTACCTCGCCAAGGCAGTCAACCGGATCACCCTCCCCGGTGCCGTATTCATTGCGATGATTGCCATTCTGCCGTACCTGCTGCTGTGGGCAGCTGACGTCAGTACCTTTGCTTTTGCGGGAACCAGCGTGCTCATCTCGGTGGGTGTGGCGCTCGAGTTGATGCGCCAGATCGACAGCCAGTTGATGCTTCGCAACTACGAAGGCTTCCTCAAGTAACGGCGGCCGCCCCGTGACTCCGGGAGCGAGACTCATCATTCTTGGCCGCCAAGGGGCGGGTAAGGGAACTCAATGCGTGCGCTTGTCGCGGCATTTCGTGGTTCCCCACATTTCGACCGGTGACATGCTGCGCGCCGCCGGTCGGGAAGGCACCCAGCTCGGCCTGGCAGCAAGAGCCGTGATGGACGACGGTGGGCTGGTCGGCGATGAAGTCATGATTGGCCTCGTCGACGAACGGTTACAGAAGCCGGATGCGAGTTCGCGGGGCTACATCCTCGACGGTTTCCCGAGAACCGTTATTCAAGCGGAGGCGCTACTGACGTTTACTGCTGATCGCCCAATCCATGTCGTGATCGATTTGGACGTCCCTCGCGAAATCGTGCTCGAGCGTCTTTCGTCTCGTCGGGTCTGCCGTGACTGTGGGACCAACTACACGGCCGCCGGTGTGACCCCGTCCCAGTGGATCTGTGACGTGTGCGGTGGCGACGTGCAACAGCGCGCCGACGACACGCCCGACGCGGTAAACCGGCGGCTCGACTTGTACGAGACCCAAACAGCGCCACTGATCGCGTTTTTTAGCGCAATCGGCATGATGACAGTCGTGAATGGAGTCGGCAACCCCGACCACGTCTTCAAACGCCTCACTGACGCAGTCGAAGCCCGCCAGTAGAAACAGATCCGGTATCATCACCGACTGACCGGACGCATGGCGTGTCAAGCCACGGCGGTGCGTACGGAATGCAGTCCGGAGACGACGATCAGGTCACGGTCGTAGGTGAGTCTGTCGAGGGCTCGGTCGAGGGGCAGCCAACTGACCGCATCAACCTCGTCGTTGGGAGAGAACTCGCCGTCAGACTCTTGCATCGCCCAGTACCGGACGCGCTTGGCGCGGCCCTTGCGATCTCGGTAGACCACCTGCGGGAGTTCGGAGCCGATCGTGCAAAGCAGGCCGGTCTCCTCGTGCACCTCGCGGAGTGCGCATTCGAGGATCGACTCGCGGGGATGCCGTTTACCCTTCGGCAGCGACCAGTCGCGGTGCCTGGGGCGATGGATGAGCAGGATCTCCAGAGCCCATCTGCTCGTCGTGCGCCACACGACCCCACCGGCGGCATCTATCACAACTACCACAGTAGGCAATCGACGGCTCGCTGAGCGTGAATGTCGACGTCTTGACCCAAGTATGGGCGTTGTCCGATACCTTCCACCACACATGCACTCCGCCGTCGTCGCGTTCATTGCTCCTGAGGTAGGCCCGACGGCCGCGATCACGGCCCTCGTCGACCTCGGCTTCGAGATCGGCCCGTCGCAGGCCGTTACGCGCACCCTGCTCGACACCTTCGACGGTCGCCTGCACCGTGCGGGCGTGCGGCTCGAGTTGTGCGAGGGCGACGGGCTCGAACTGATCTTGTCGGGTGAGGACACGGTCCGAGCGCATCTCAGCGTGGCGTCGGTTCCACGGTTTCCCGATGAGCTTCCGCCGGGTCCGTTTCGTTCCCGAATCGCTTCTCTCGTCGACGTCCGGGCACTGCTCCCGGGCGTGACGATCATGGCTACGCACACGTCCGCCGCCTGGCGGGACCGCGCCGAGAAGACGGTCGTGACTGCGACGATCCTCGAACATCTCCGCGTTGGCGGCCACGAGCACATCGAGATCCCATCATGGACGATCGAGATCGAGGAGCTCACAGGCTACGCCAAGCGCGCCGGCAAGGTTGTGGCGATGCTCGAGCGACTCGGGTTGGAGCGCCTCAACGGCGACACGCTCGCCGTCGCCGCGGAGGCCGCCGGTATCGAGCTTGCGGGCTTCTCGGGGTCGCCCACGGTGCCGCTCGATCCGACGATGCCCGCCATCGACGGGTTCCGATTCGTGCTCGCCAATCTCGCCGAGTCGATTGTGGCCAACTGGCAGGGCACCATCGACCGTCTCGACCCAGAGTTCCTGCATGACCTGCGTGTCGCCGTCCGGCGAACCCGCTCCGTCATCGGGCAGGGCAAAGGTGTCGTGCCACCTGAAGTTGTCGAGCACGCCCGCCAACGCTTCGCCTGGCTCGGCACCCTCACCGGGTCGGCACGCGACCTCGACGTCTACCTGATTGAGTGGGACAGCTACACGGCACCGTTGGGCGCCGAGGTGATCACCGCGCTTGAACCGGTGCGAACATTGCTCGAACGGCGGCGTAAGGCGGCGTACACGACGTTGGCGCTGTCGCTGCAATCCGCCGAGGCCGCCGAGTTGGTCGCCTCCTGGCGATCCTGGTTGGGCGACTCGACAAATCACGATCAGCGCGGCGCCGATGCCGATCGGCCGTTGGGGAAGGTGGTTGCCAAACGCATCGTGCGGGCCCAGTCGAACCTTGTCGAACGAGGCCGGTTGATCCACCCGGACACGCCGCCGGAACAGGTTCACGATGTGCGCAAGGACGCCAAGAAGGTGAGGTACTTGCTCGAATGCTTCGCCAGCCTGCTTCCGGCAGCCGAACAGCGAGCGTTCGTGCGGCGCCTCAAGGCGTTCCAGGACACCCTCGGTGAGCACCAAGACGCCGAGGTCCACGTTGCCGAACTCCGCGCCCTGTCACGTGAACTGCATGACGGCGGCGCACCAGCCGACACGATGCTCGCCATCGGACAACTCATCGAACAACTCGACCAACGCCGCGCCGCTGCCCGCGCCGCGTTCGCCGAAGGATTCTCCGCCTATGACAGCCGATCGACCAGGCGAGCTCTTGACGTCATGCTCCACGCGATCGGGCGATCATGAAGACGCTCGCCACCTACAGCATCAAAGGCGGTGTGGGCAAGACTACCGCGGCGGTGAACCTCGCTTTCGAGGCCGCTCGCGCAGGCGCCCGCGTGTTGTTGTGGGACCTCGATCCACAAGGCGCGACCACGTTCTTTCTGCGCGTCAAGCCTGCCATCAAGGGCGGTTCCGAGCGACTAATCGGTAGTTCGGGATCGCTCGAACCACTCATCCGCGCCACCGACCATGCCGGGCTGGACCTAATCCCGGCCGACTTCTCCCTTCGTAACCTCGATCTTCACCTCGACGACACCAGACACCCCACAGCGCGTCTCTCCGCGCTGCTGCGACCCCTCGCCAAGCGCTACGACGTTGCCTTCCTCGATTGCCCGCCAGGCATGACGCTCACCAGCGAGAGCGTGCTCGCCTCGGTTGACGCCGTCCTCGTGCCCACCATCCCGACCACATTGTCGAAGCGAACGCTCGGCCAACTGTCCGACTTCCTCGCCGATCAGCCTTCGAAGCCCGCGATTTTACCCTTCGCGTCAATGGTCGATCGGCGCAAAAAACTGCATCGTGATCTGCTTGCCGACCTGGCGGAGAACACCCCCGGTTTCCTGCCGACGCCGATTCCGAACGCCAACGCCGTCGAGCGGATGGGCGTCGAGCACGCGCCAATCGCCGTATACGAGCCGGGCGCTCCCGCCGCCGCAGCCTTCCGGCAACTCTGGGCCGACGTCGCGGCACGGCTCTGGAACTGATCCACGGGCGGAAATAGCGGCGGACCACGGCGGTGTTGATCGGAGTCCGAACCGATAGCATTGCTCGTCGGTCTGTACGCAGATCACAGCTACATCTGTTGAGCAGGGCAACCGTCCTGCCGTTTCGAGGAGAGTACCCCTGGCAAAGACCAAAGAAGACGCAATTGTGCTGGAAGGCACGATCGTCGAGTCGCTTCCGAATGCAATGTTCCGTGTCGAACTGGAGAACGGCCACAAAGTGTTGGCTCACATCTCCGGCAAAATGCGGATGCACTACATCCGCATTCTTCCCGGCGACAAGGTTCAGGTGGAACTCACCCCTTACGACCTCACCCGGGGTCGTATCACGTATCGATATAAGTGAGAGAGCAGTCGTGAAGGTCCGACCGAGCGTTAAGAAAATGTGCGAGAAATGCCACGTCATTCGGCGGCATGGTCGCGTTCAAGTCATCTGTGAAAACCCGCGCCACAAGCAGCGGCAGGGCTAAGGAAATCGGAGAGGTTACGAATTTATGGCACGTATCGCCGGCGTAGACATCCCCCGCGAAAAGCGGTTGGAGATCTCGCTCACCTACATCTTCGGCATCGGGCCGACCACGGCGCAGAAAATGTGCGACGAACTCGGTCTTGACAAGAATGTCAAGGTTTCATCGTTGACAGAGGACGAGGTCAACAAGATCCGTCAGTACGTCGACGCCAATCTCACGATCGAGGGTGACCTCCGTCGAGATATTCAGAACGACATCAAGCGCAAGATCGAAATCGGCTGCCTCCAGGGCGTCCGTCACCGTAAGGGCCTCCCGGTCCGCGGTCAGCGCACGCACACCAACGCCCGTACCCGCAAGGGTCCGAAGCGCACGGTTGCCAACAAGAAGAAGGCATTGAGGAAGTAAGCCATGGCAAAGGCCAAGCCGGGCGGTCGTCGCCCACGCAAACGCGATCGCAAGAATGTGTCGACAGGTGTCGTACACATCAAGAGTTCGTTCAACAACACGATTGTCACGATCACCGACACCGCCGGCAACGTCATCTCGTGGGCGTCATCTGGCGCTGTGGGTTTCAAGGGAAGCCGCAAGAGCACCCCGTTTGCCGCTCAGCTTGCCGCTGAGCGCGCTGCCACCGCAGCGATGGAGCACGGCCTCCGTCGCGTCGAGGTGCAGGTCAAGGGCCCGGGCTCGGGTCGAGACACTGCGGTTCGTTCCATTCAGAACACAGGTATCGAAGTCACGTCGATCAAAGATGTGACTCCGGTTCCCCACAACGGCTGCACCGTGCCCAAGCGGCGGAGAGGCTGAATCATGGCTCGCTACACAGGCCCAAAGGTGCGTATTTCGCGTCGTTTGGGGGTCAACATCTTCGAGAATGAAAAGGGCCGCAAGGCACTCGATCGTCGCCCATTCCCACCGGGTGCCCACGGTCGCACCCGTCGTCGTAACGCTGGCAGCGAGTATCTCGCTCAACTCCAGGAGAAGCAGAAGGCCAAGGCCATCTACGGTCTGCTCGAGCGTCAGTTCCACAAGACGTATGAAGAGGCGCTGCGTCATCAGGGACCAACCGGCGAAAACCTGTTGATCATGCTTGAGAGTCGTCTCGACAATGTGACCTACCGCGCAGGTTGGGCATCGACTCGACCGCAGGCTCGTCAGTTCGTGAACCATGGTCTGGTGTGCATCAACGGCAAGCGCGTCGACATTCCATCGGCTCGCGTGCGCAAAGGTGACGTCGTCACGTTGTCGGCCAAGGCCGCCGGCATGATCGTGATTCAGCACAACATTGACGTGCTCGACCGGTCGCTCGTCGGCTGGCTCGAAGCAGGCGATGGTGGCAAGCAAGTCACCGTCCGCAGCCTCCCGCAGCGCGAGCACATCGATGTGCCCGTTCGCGAGTCGCTAATCGTCGAGTTGTACTCCAAGTAATTGATCTAGTCGAACACCGAAGAAAGGAACCGGCAGCACATGCTTGTCATGCAGCGCCCCACCGTCGAGGCAATCGGCGATGAGAGCAACAACCAGCAGCGATTCGCGATCGGTCCGCTCGAGCCAGGCTTCGGCCACACGCTCGGCAACTCGCTCCGCCGGACGCTTCTGTCGTCCATCCCCGGTGCGGCAGTTACGACCGTCCGTTTCGACGACGCTCTTCATGAGTTCGACACCATCAACGGTGTCGCCGAAGACGTCACCGACATCATCTTGAACGTCAAGGACATCGTCCTGACGTCAACGTCGAGCGAGACGGTCAGCCTCCGGCTCGACGTTCGTGGCCCAGCCGCTGTGACCGCTGGCGACATCGAATGCCCGTCTGATGTCGAGATCCTTAATAAGGACCTGCACATTGCCACGCTGAACGGCAAGGCACGGTTGGGGATCGACTTGACCGTCGAGCAGGGTCGTGGTTACGCATCGAGCCAGCGCGACATCGAGACCCGCACGATCGGCGTGATTCCGATCGACGCGATCTTCAGCGCCATCCGACGGGTGAGCTTCACCGTCGAGCCAACTCGTGTCGAGCAGTCGACCAACTATGACAACTTGATCATGGAGATCGAGACTGACGGATCGATCACGCCGGCCGAGGCGCTGGCGTCGTCGGGCGCAACACTGCGTTCGTTGGTCGATCTGGTCGCCTCGATGAGCGACGAGCCGAAGGGCCTTGAGCTCGGTGAGATGATCGACACGACCACCAGCTCGCCAGACCTCGACCTTCCGATCGAAGACCTCGATCTGTCCGAGCGTCCTCGCAACTGCCTCAAGCGGGCACAGGTCAACACGATTGGTGAATTGCTCACCAAGAATGAAGATGACCTACTCAACATCACGAACTTCGGCCAGAAGAGCCTGGACGAAGTCAAAGAGAAGCTGGACGAGCGCGGCCTGTCGCTGCGCGGCTGATCCAGCTCGAATCAAGTAATCGGAGAATCCTGAAATGCCTGCAACCCCACGACGCGGCCGAAGCTTCGGCAAATCCCCGCACCACCAGCGATTGATGATGGCCAATATGTGCGCATCGTTGTTGGCTGCTGAGGGCATCACCACGACCGAGGCGAAGGCGAAAGCCCTTCGCCCGATCGCCGAAAAGCTGATCACGAAGGCCAAGAAGGCTCAAGAGGGTCCGATGCGAATCCACCGGATTCGCCAGATCCAGGCGTACCTCGGCGACAAGGAAATGACCCACAAGTTGGTCAACGACGTCGCCCCTCGTTACCTCGAGCGCAACGGTGGCTACACCCGGATTCTGAAGCTCGGCGGCCGTGAAGGCGACAACGCCCAGATGGCCCGCATAGAACTCGTCTAATGGTCGACCGTTTGGTGTCTGCCACCAAACGTTCGCGTCGCTGGCGCTTCCCTCGTCGGCTGGCGTAACGTCTGATCTGGATGGAACCGATCGAGACAACTGACAGCGGGTCTGGCTTGCGCCGGGCCCGTTTCGTCGTTTCGTACGATGGGTCCGCATTTCACGGGTTTGCAATCAATCCCGACGTTCGCACCGTGATGGGCGAGTTATCCAATGCGATCTCGATCGTCGTCCGACAGCCGGTAGAACTCACCGGGGCCGGACGAACCGATGCCGGGGTCCATGCATGGGGACAGGTCGTCAGCGGCGACCTTCCATCCGACACCGATCTCGTCAGACTCACTCGCCGAATCAACAAGCTGTGTGCTCCGGCTATCTCCGTCCGCGACTCCGAGTGGGCCGACAGTGATTTCGACGCCAGGTTCTCGGCAACGTGGCGGCAGTACCGGTACCACGTGTGGAATGATCCGGCACCGAACCCCCTACTGGCGGCGCTCAGCTGGCACGTGCCGCGACCACTCAACGTTCGTCTCATGCAGGCGGGGATCAGCCCGCTGATCGGCGAACACGACTTCTCGTCATTCTGTCGGAAACCCAAACTCCAAGCGGGTCAGCCCGAGCCGAGCATGGTCCGCCGTCTCTACGAGATGTCGTGGCAGCGTGTTGACGATTCGCCGATGCTCCGATTCGAGATCCGGGGTTCGGCGTTCTGTCATCAGATGGTTCGATCGATCGTCGGCGCGCTCGTCGATGTCGGGCTCGGACGGCTCACAGCGGCCGATGTGAACGCAATCCTGAAGGCAAAGGATCGTTCGGTGAGCGCCACCGTGGCACCACCAACAGGCTTGGTGCTGTGGTCGGTCGGATACGACGGCGCCCGGTGGGATGCCGACCGCCGTGACTCCTCCGAGGATTAGCGAGGCACGTTGCCGCGCGGCCAACCTGACCCGTATCATTACCCGGTTCCATTTGCGGCCGGTCGCCTGCGCGTTCTTCGTGCTTGCGTGCCCGGTCGCACTCAAGTCGCGGAGAGTTGCGAGATCGTTCGATGATGAAGACGTACAGCCCCAAAGCCAGCGAAATCCACCGTGAGTGGCACCTGATCGATGCCGAGGGCATGATCGTCGGCCGCCTCGCGACCGAAGTCGCTCGCGTCCTGCGTGGCAAGCACAAGCCGATTTTTGCTCCGCACATCGACACTGGCGATCACGTAATTATCGTGAACGCCGACAAGGTGATCATGAGCCGTAACAAGGTCGACACCAAGCGGGTTTACACACACTCCGGTTACCCGGGTGGCCTGAAGTCTGAGTCGTACGGTGAACTGCTTGAGCGCAAGCCAGCCGATGCTGTTCGCCGCACGGTTCGTGGCATGCTGCCGAAGGGCCCACTTGGTCGCCAGCAACTCAACAAGCTCAAGGTGTACGCAGGGCCGACCCACCCACACACTGCCCAGTCCCCCAAGACGCTGACGATTCGCTGATCGAGAAGTAGGAATACCTGACATGACAAAGCCGCTCACTCAAACCACCGGTCGCCGCAAGCGGGCAGTTGCCCGCGCTCGCCTGCGTCCGGGCACCGGTCAGCACACGGTCAACGGTCGCTCGTTCGAGGCCTACTTCACCACTGATGCGCAGCGCATGGCGGCCTCAGAGCCGCTCCGCGTTGCCGATGTCGCCGGGATCTACGACGTCGATGCCACGATTCACGGTGGTGGCGTCGCCGGCCAAGCTGGCGCACTTCGGATGGCGATCGCTCGCTCACTGGTCGAGCTCGACCCCGAGCAGCGTGCCGCACTCAAGAAGGCTGGCGTTCTGACCCGGGACTCGCGGAAGAAGGAAAGCAAGAAGTACGGCCTCCGTAAGGCCCGTAAGGCACCACAGTTCACCAAGCGCTGATCTCTGCGATTCGCTCATGCACTTCGGCACCGATGGCGTCCGCGGGCGAGCGAATACCGAACTGACTCCCTCGTTCGCATTGGACCTGGGCCGCGCTGCGGCTCAGGTCCTTTGTGCATCTGGGCTCACCTCGCAGGCGGTCGTCGGCGGAGACAGTCGTGTATCGACCCCCATGTTGGAGGCAGCATTGGCTGCTGGTTTGGCTTGCGAGGGCGTTGACGTGCTTCGACTCGGGCTTGCGCCGACGCCGGCGGTCGCCTTCGAGGGGGCTCGGCTTGGTGCCATGGGCGCAGTCATTTCGGCTTCGCACAACCCGTACCACGACAACGGCATCAAGTTGTTTGCGGCTGGCGGGACGAAACTAGCCGACGATGTGGAGACGCGTATCGAGGAGGCGCTGACGCGACTGTCGACCCCAACGCGTGATCCAGGTGCGATCAACGAGCATCGATCGGACCACTACGTCGAGCACCTGATTGGCTCGCTCCAAGGTCGCTCGCTACGGGGCTTGAGAGTCGTCGTTGACGCTGCCAACGGGGCCGCGTCGCACCTCGTCGCCGATGTGTTCTCACGAACCGGCGCGCATGTCGTGGTGATCAACGCCGCCCCGAACGGCGTCAACATCAATCAGGGCTGCGGAGCAACGAGCCCGGCTGGACTGCAGGCGGTTGTTACGGCGGAACGTGCGCACGTGGGGATTGCCCTCGACGGTGACGCCGACCGCCTGATCGCGGTCGACGAGGGCGGTGAGATCGTTGACGGGGACCACATCATCGCCATCTGTGCCCGCGACATGCGTGAGCGGGGTGTCCTCAACCACGACACCGTTGTCGTCACCGTGATGACGAATCTTGGCTTCCGGTTGGCGATGCGTTCGGTCGGCATCGAGGTTGTCGAGACGGCCGTCGGTGACCGCTATGTGCTGGAGGCGTTGGCTGCCGGCGATTTCTCGCTGGGTGGCGAGCAGTCCGGACACGTGATCTTCCCTGACCGGGCCACGACCGGCGACGGCATGTTGACCGCAATCACGCTGCTCGACATCGTGCAGCGATCCGGTCGGCAGTTGTCGCAACTTGCGGCTGAGTCGATGACTCAACTGCCGCAAGTGCTCGTCAATGTACGCTTCGCTGAACGACGTCCCGACGTCGCCGAGTTACTTGCGACCGAGATCGCCGCAGCGGCGGCCGCTCTGGGGGAGACCGGCCGAATCCTCGTCCGCCCGAGCGGCACCGAGCCGTTGTTGCGGGTCATGGTCGAGGCACCGACGGCGGATCTGGCGCGTTCCACGGCAGAGGGTCTGATTGCGATCGTCCGAGCCCACCCCGAACTGTCTGCGTCAGACTCGCCAACCGACGGCTTGTCTTCAAGTGGTGGCGGCGACAGAACGGATTAGCCTGAGTTCCCATGTGCGGCATCATCGGAGTCCTCAGTCGGCGTCCCACACGGCCGGTCCCCACCCGCGCCGAAATACTGGCGCTGCTCGACAACGCCGTCGCCCATATCGGAGCCCCGATCGGCGTTGCCGCCTCGGTGGCGCTTGCCGATCGTTTGCTGCGCGGGCTCCCCGGTGTGATCGCGCTCGTCGACCATCACGAGTTGACGGCTGGGATCGTGAGTCGACTCGATCAACTTGACGCCTATGCCGACGAGTTCGACCGAGCGATCGAGGATGGTGGGCACGCCTCCGATGAGGTTGAACGACTCAGCATCGACTCGATCGCTCTACGCGACGCGTTGTGGTCGCTGCGCAACGATCGGCTGCGTACGGCACGCGAGGTCGCTGCGCTCGCTGGTCGAGGAGCGACGGAAGGTGCT
>JANOTN010000444.1:0-6970 GCA_031416375.1 Ilumatobacteraceae bacterium | reverse complement strand
ACCGTTGTCTCGGATCCCACCTTGCCCGAATGGAGATGCGCGCCGCCCTCGACGTGTGGCACGACCGGATACCGAACTACCAGATCGCACCTGACGTCGAGCTGAGCTATTCCGGAAACCCTCGCGCACCCCACCAATTGCCCCTCGTCTGGCCTCCACGTATCTGATGAGCAGCGTGCCACCCACATCGGGGTTGTATCAGTCGGAATCCGTAGCCAGATAGTCACCTGATGGATGACGACTTGCGGCTCGTGATCGAAGCGGCGTGGCGTGTGCTTGAACGCACGAACTTCGAGGGGTTCAAGGTCGAGCGGGTGTTGCACGAAGCCGACATCTCGGCCCGAACCTTTTACCGTCATTTCGCCGACAAGGATGAACTGCTGTTGGCGTTACTACGCGACGAGATGTCGCGGGCAGGCGGTCGACTCCGTGTGACCGTCGCCGAAGTCGATGATCCGGTCGCCAAGGTGAGCGTCTGGATCCGTGCCGTGATCGGCGCCGCTGGCGACCCCCGCCGGGTCGCTAGAGCGCGCCTGTTCAGTTCCCAACAGGGCCTATTTTGGCGGTTCGCCGCTGAGTTGCATGAAGGCACGCAACTGCTGATGTCGCCGTTGCGTGATGCGCTGGGACTCGGTGTGATTTCGGGGGAGTTCCCGTGGTGCTCGCCCGATCGCGACGCCCCGTTGATCTACGCCCTTGTCGGCGGCGAAATGACCCACGCCCTGGCTGAATCCCCTGGAGCAGACGTCGAAACGGCGATTGAGAACACCATCGCTTTCGTGCTGCGCTCGCTCGGCATCCCACCGGCGACAATCGACTAGTCAGAGCGCGTAGACGGCGCGGAGCCGATCGACCAGATCGCTACGCGACGTACGGGTGGTCAGGTACTCACGAACCTGACCGTCGGCGGCATGGACGATGCGGCCCGTGATGTCGGCGGCCGCATCAGATGCCAGGTAGCCGACGACGAGAGCGACGCCAGCAGGGTCGAGTTCGAGCGATGTAGAGGCACCCTCGCGGAAGCCGGCGTCGAGCAGGTCGGCGTTGATCCGTGTCCGTGCGCCTGGGGAGATGCCATTGACCGTGATGCCGGAGTCGGCCGTCTCTGCTGCCGCCGCCAGCGTTGCCGACCATAGCGCAGCCTTGGCCGCACCGTACCCAAGAGCGACGACGAACCTGGCGTCGAGAGCTGCCTCGGAGACGGTGTTGATGATTCTTCCCCAGTTTCGTTGACGCATGTCGGGGATCGCCGCCGACATGGTGCCGATCGCGGCTTTGAAATGAACATCGAGTAGTCGATCGAGCTGATCCTCCACGGGGTTCGCCACCGTGCCGCCGCCGTGCGCGAATCCGGCGTTGTTGACCACGATGTCGATTCGGCCGAAGGTTGCAATCGCCCGCTCGACGGCCGCACAACCTCCTGCTATCGAGCCGATGTCGGTGGTGTCCGCAACGGCACGCCCGCCCAAAGACTCAATTTCTGCGACGACCATCTCGGCAGGACGTGGGTCTGAGCCTCGGCCGTCAAGTGATGTGCCCAGGTCGTTGACGACGATGGTTGCGCCCTGAGATGCCAATTCCAAGGCGTGCGCCCGACCGATGCCGCGTCCGGCACCTGTGACCAGCGCGACGCGACCCTCGAGTCGCCGGCTCACTCGGCGGGTGGTGCCGACACGTGGGGGAACAGTTCCTCGAACGCGCCGCGGGTGATCCGAGCGCGAACCTCGGGGGCGACGTCGTCGAAGAGTTCGTGCAGCGTCTTTTGGGTGTGGCCGTAGGTGCCTTCAAGATGGGGGTAGTCGCTGCCGAACATCACGTTCTGATAGCCCATCGCCGACATCGCAGCAGGTGCGGTCTCGTCGTGCTGGAAGCTGGCGTACACGTTCGAGTACAGGTATTCCTTGGGCAACTTTTGGAGCTGCGGCCGCACGAACATACCGTGTTGACGGTAGGCCTCGTTCATCCGGTCGCCGATGAACGGAACCCAGGTCGCCCCGCCCTCGGAGATCAAGACCTTGAGATCGGGATGACGTTCAAAGACTCCGGCTGACACCAGTTTCATCGCCGCGAACTGCCCCCCGTACGTGGTGTTGACGTAGTTGAGGATCGCCCCACCGGGCCCACGGAAGGCAGCCGCCTGATCGCCACCGTCGGTGCCGATGTGAAAACCGACGACCATCCCGGTCTCCGCCGCCGCCGCCCACAACGGCTCCCAGGAGTTGTCGTTGTAGTCGCGGGTACCCTCGGGGTTGCCTGTCGGAATGCTGATGATGTGTAGACCGATTTCGGCGGCGTGCACGCATTCTGCCACGGCATCGCTGACGTCGAGCACCGGCATCAATGCGGCGGGAACCAGCCGGTCGGGAGCGATCGATTGGACCTCGCTCGCCAACCATTCGTTCTCGGCACGGGCCGCGTCGCGGATGAGTTGTGGGTCGTCTATCAGCGAGCACCACAGCCCGATCGACTGGTACATCACCTCAGCCCAGACGCCCTCCTCATTGAGGTCGAGAAGGCGCAGGTTGGCGTCACGCGAGCCGGGCGGGCGATGCGACATCTCGACGATCGTCTCGCCGGTCGTACCCTTGGCGGTCATCAGTTTCGGAACCATCCGGGTGAAGCTCTTGCCGTCGACCGTGACGAGTTCCTCGTCATCCGAGATCATCTCGGTTCGCGGCATCCGGTCGGCCTGCGCCTTCGGCATGATCTGATGCCACAGGTCAGCCGGTTCAAGGAAGTGAGAGTCACCGGAGTGGGTCCAAATCTTGTCGCTCATCGCACCATGGTACGCCCATATCCCGGTCGGGTACATCGCCAACGGCGGAACGCTGTTCCGTTATGCGTCGGCGAGCAGCGGGCGAAGTTGAGTGCAGATGGTGTGCACGTGTTGGGCTGTCATCTCGTCGCTCATACCGCCGAGCGATGCCCAAATGAACACCTCGTCGACCGGGGCGTCGGCAACAGATCTGAGGATCTCGGCGGCGACGTCGCCGGGCGTGCCGTATTCGAAACCTGACAGTGGGGGTCCATTCAGATCGCGTTGGCGGATCTTCTCTGGATCGACGGGGCGTGGCACCGGTTGACCTGTGCCTTCCACCATGTGGCGCCGATAGGAATCGAGTTGGTAACGGAGGTGCTCCGACACGATCGGCCAATCCTGCTCGGGATCGTTGGTGACGAAGGCTTGCAGGCCGCCTGCCATCCGACCGATCGCCGGATCGTGGCCCGCTTCGATCAAGCCGGCGCGATACGGCTCCCATAGTTGTGCGTTCGTTGAGAGCAGCGACTCTCCAAGCAGCCCGGCGCGACGTGCACCCTGCGGTCCCTGGTATCCCATCCAGATCGGCAACCGGCTCTGCACCGGTGGCGGGGTGAGCTGTGTTTCGGCGAACATCCGGCGGATCTTGCGGGCGCGGGAATCGGTGGCGGTGTAGCGGTTCGCCAGCTCGACACCGAACAGCTCGAACTCGGGGATGCGGTAACCGGCGCCGAGCCCGAGATCGAGCCGACCGTTCGAGAGGATGTCGACCAGTGCAGCCTGCTCGGCGATCTCGACGGCATGGTGGAGCGGTGCGATCACAATCGCGGTGCCGAGCCGGACCCGCTTGGTACGAGCAGCGACAGCAGCCAAGAATCCGAGCGGCTGGGAGATGTAACCGTCGTCGAACAGATGATGTTCGGTGGTCCACACCGAATCGGCCCCGAGACGCTCGGCCTCCTCGCACATCTCGAGCGCGAAGCCGTACAAACTGCTGAAACTGCGCTCGCCGGCGGGTGGATTGCGGAGGTCGAAATAGACGCCGACCCTCATTATTGGTGAACGCTCATGTCCATGGTTGTAGATCCTCGAGTCCGTGCAGCTTGCCGTTCAGGAAATCGACCTTTCCCATCGTGCGCGGGATCAGCATGGATCCCGCATCAGTTGGTGACGCCGAGGTAGCGCTGGAAGACGTCGTCGCCTTGAAGGTCGGCCGGCGATCCGTTGAACACGATCTCACCACGGTTGAGCACGTACACCTTCGACGCCATCGCCAGCGCGCGAGTAACGAACTGATCGACGATCAACAATGCGGCACCGTCGTCGGCGACCCGACCGAGGAACTCGAAGATCGAATCGACGACGATCGGAGCGAGTCCGAGTGAGGCTTCATCGACCAGGATGAGGCGCGGGCTGCGAGCATACGCACGAGCCATCGCCAGCATCTGCTGCTGACCACCGCTGAGCGTTCCGGCACCTTGATTCAGCCGCTCACCAAGAATTGGGAACGCCCCGACGCACCGCTCGATTGCCTCATCTTCCGTGCCGGGCACGGCCTGAAGCTGAAGATTCTCACGAACGGTAAGCGAGCGGAAAATCCCTCGGCCCTCCGGGATGTGGCACAGTCCAAGCGCGGTGCGCTGGCTCGGCTGCAACTGGGTCGCATCTGTGCCGCCGATACTGACTGAGCCATGCGTCGGTCGGAGGAGCCCCGAAACCGTCTTCAGCAATGTCGACTTGCCGGCACCGTTGGGCCCGAGCAGCGCTGTGACCGACCCTACCTCGACGGTCAGGTCAATACCTCGCAGAATCGTGGTGTGCCCATAGCCGCTCGAGATCTGGCTCATCCCGAGCGCCGGGGTCGTTGATCCGCTCACGAGACGTCGCCAGCCAGTTCGTTGAGAGCAGCGGCTTCAGATCCGAGGTATGCGGCTCGGACGATGTCACTGGTCGCCACCTCGGCGGGTGTTCCTTCGAAGATCAGGCGACCGAAGTCGAGGACATACAGGTTGCTGCACACGGTCATCACCAGTGACATGTCATGTTCGACGAGCAGTACGCCGCAGCCGCGGCTGGCGACGACTTGAATGAGCAGCTCGCCGAACTTCGCCGTCTCGTCACGATCAAGACCCGACGATGGTTCATCGAGCAGCAACAGATCGAATGGACCGGCGAGACAGCGGGCCAACTCAACGAGCCGACGTTCTCCGGTTGACAACGACCCGGCCTGTTGTTCGGCGAGACCGCCGATGCCACACAACTCGAGTGCCTGAGCTGTCGCCTCCAGCGTCGCCCTTCGCTCGGAAGGCGGTGCCGCGATCTGGCGCAGGATTCGTGCTCCGGCGATCGGAGCTTCGTGGCCGAGTGCGACGTTGTCGAACACGGTGAGTTCGTCGGCGAGTTCCATGCGTTGGAAGGTGCGACCGAGGCCCAACCTGGCTCGGGCGGGTGCCGGGCGAGTCGACACGTCGTCGCCGTGGAACGAGATCCGGCCCCCGAAGTTGCGGTTGATGCCGCTACACGCATTGAAGGTGGTCGTCTTTCCCGCACCGTTCGGGCCGATTAGACCGGTGATCCGGCCGAGCGGCGCCTTGAAACTCACCCCATCAACGGCGCGAAGCCCACCAAATCGCACTTGCAGGTCGGAAACATCGAGTCCCTCCCCGGTGGAAGTTCGTGCTCGTGCCGGGCCCGACGCGGCCAACGCCCGTGGTGCCCGTCGGCGACCGAACCGCCCGAAGAAGGCCTGCAGTTTGGGCGACATGGACGGGTGACCGCCCTCAAGGGCGATCAGGATCGCGAACAATCCGAACAAGGCGTTGAGCACGTTCGGGGTGCGGTCACCGCTGAAGTAGGCGGGGATGACAGCGGTGAGGCCAGCAAACACCGCATACCAGGGCTCGCGGAACGGAGCAAGGGCGAGGATCGCGATCAACACGAGCGAGTTGAACGGCTGGAACGCAACGGTGCTGCCGTCGACGTTGGTGTAGGCGATGCCGAACATCACCCCGGCGATCGAGGCGAGAAACGCCGAGATGCAGAACACGATGATCTTGGTGACGTTGGTCGAGAGTCCGAGCGTCGACATCGCCGACTGGCTTCCTGACATGCCTCGGAGCACTCGTCCGAGCCGGGACGACGAGATCATCGCGATCAGGACGGCGCAGACCACCAACGTCGCCAGCACCGTGTAGTAGCGGGCGTCCGGACTCGTGCTTCCGAATGGGGCGGGCATCTTGCGGCCCCCGGCGAACGTGAAGAACATCCAGTTCTGGGGAAAGAACAGTCGCGTCACGAGGATCCCAAACCCGAACGTCGCCAGCGCGAGGTAGACGCCATGGAGCCGGATTGCCGGCAACGCGATGACCGCTCCTACGGGCACCGCGACCAGGCCAGCCAACAGAAGCGCCGGGAACCACGGAATTCCTGATCCGACCGTGAACTGGGAGAAGGCGGCGGCGCCGATTGCGGCGAAGGTGGCATGACACAACGACACCTGGCCACTGGTCTTGACGAGCAGTCCGAGCGACAAGATCAGCATCGCCTGACAAAGGCCGAAGGTGAAGAACGACAGCTTGGAACCGACGATAAGTGGCACGATCGCAAGCACCGCCAACAGCACGACGCCCATACCAATCCGGAGCTCGATTGGACCGGTCCACGAAAGTGGCGGTCGCGCCTCCACATCCGACCGGGGAGCAAGCCGATGCTTGGGCATCACCATCAGCACGACGAAGAGGACAAGAAACGGCAGGGCGTCGGCGAGACCGTCGAGTGTCGTCCATCTTTGATCGCTGACGACGTAGCCGAGCACATCCTGGGCGATACCGATCAGGAGCCCGCCGACGAACGTCAGTGGGATGCTGGTGAAGCCACCGATTGCCACGGCACCGAATGCGTATGTCGCTAGAAAGACCAGCGAGTACGGGTTCAGTCCAACGTAGGGAAGGATCAGGATTCCCGAAAGCGCGGCGAACGTACTGCCTATCATCCAAGCCTTGCGTCGGACCTTGACGGAACTCGTACCGTGGATGTCGAGCAGATCGGGGTCGTCGACGGCCGCTCGCATCGTGAGACCGAGACGGGAGAAACGAAAGACACCGAATAGGACGGCGGCCGCCACGACGGCGACTGCCGCAGTGACGATCTGGTCACCGAAGATGTTGACGTCGAGGACCCGCCATTTGTATTGCTTGCGATTGGAGAACGGTG
>JANOTN010000443.1:0-1600 GCA_031416375.1 Ilumatobacteraceae bacterium | reverse complement strand
CGCTGATTACAGGAGGATCGGTCTCACCATTAGCTCCCCTTGAACAACTGGTGACCGTGGATCGGTCCAAGGATCAAAGCTTCCACCCTCTGGTCGCTGTGGTGGGTGACCAGAAGTCAGAACGATAACGGCATCAGTTGACCAAATGCAAGATAAAATTGTACATGGCCTCACATTCTTGACCATTTCCATAACTTCTGCAGAGAGGGTTGGCCCGAAGACCTAGCGAGTTCGCTTTGATTTTTATCGGCGGGACCTGGCAACCCCGGCATAGGGCGTCTAGACCGTTGCGGTTGCTCGAAGCTGCATTGCCCGGTACAGCAGCAGCCCGACGACGAGATGTTCGGTGACGACGAGATAGGTGAGATCGCGGAGTGCCCCGAGCATCGCCGCCGTTTCGATGACGCCACAGCGCTCCATACCTCGCAGCGCGTTTGCCGCCTCGACGTGGTAATGCGCGGTCACCGCGATCTCGCCGACTTCGGCGATTCGGTTCAGCAAGAGCCCTAACCCGTTTGACGTACCCGACTCGATGATGTTACATAGGTATTATTTGTTATCATGACATCATGATTCGTACGCAGATCTCGATGACCGACGAGCAGCAGGACGCTCTGCGGCGGTTGGCGGCGCTTCGTCAGATCTCGCAGGCCGCCGTCTTTCGTGACGCCCTCGACTCGATCATCGATCGCGAGCAGCGAACGCATCGCGTTCGGCGAGCACGGAACGCGATCGGCGCGTTTCGGTCACAAACCACCACGGCGTCGGTCGATCACGATGCTGTCCTCGACGACGCGTTCTCGGCATGAGTGCTGCTCCGGTCTTTGTCGACACCTCTGCGCTGTACGCCGTCCTCGACGCCAACGACCTCAACCACAAGGCGGCGAGTCTGACCTTCGACTCACTGCTCGATGTGCTTGTCGACGATCCGACGGCAGCGTTCACGCACAATGGTGTGATCACCGAATCCGCTGCGTTGGTTCAGCGACGGCTCGGGATGCCGGCGGTCCGTGTGCTGCTTGACGACGTGCTCCCCTTGCTCGAGGTCGTGTGGACCGACGCGGAACTCCATCAACTTGCCACCACTGCCTTGCTCGCCGCCAACCAGCGACAGGTCAGTTTGGTCGATTGGACGTCATTCGTGCTGATGCGTCGACGTGGCACCAGCGAGGCATTCGCGTTCGACGACGACTTCACCCGTCAAGGTTTCATGTTGTTCGGTTCTCCCGGCTGATCGGCCGACGACGATCTGAGCGGGTTTAATGGGGGCATGTTGTTGATTGAGATTGATCATGTCGCTATTGCTGTGCGGGATCTGGATGCCGCCATCGACTACTACGAGCGGGCGTTTGGGGCCAAGGTGCACCACCGTGAGATCGTCGAGAGCGACGGTGTCGAGGAAGCGCTGGTCAAGGTCGCCGACAGTTACATCCAGCTGACCGCCGCAACCCGTGACGATTCGCCGATCGCCAAGTCGATTGAAAAGCGCGGCGAAGGTTTGCACCACATTGGGTATCGGGTCGACAATTGCGCCGAGGCACTGGCGGCCATGGTCGCCGCCGGCGCGACGGCGATCGACAAGGCCCCACGGCCTGGCAGC
>JANOTN010000442.1:0-2751 GCA_031416375.1 Ilumatobacteraceae bacterium | reverse complement strand
CGGCGCGGACGTGTTGAAGACCAAGTCGTTCCGCAGCCGCGAAGTCCCCGGCATGTCGCTGACCGTGCAGGTCGCTCCAGACGATTGCACCGGTTGCGGTCTGTGCGTGACTGCCTGCCCGGCCCACGACAAGAGCGAGGTCAAGCGTAAGAGCATCAATCTGCGTCCGATCGAGGAGCACCTCGACGTCGAACGTGTCGCCTGGGATGCGTTCCTGCGGGTTCACGAGGCCGACCCGGCCCAGTGGGATCCGGCGTCGGTCAAGACCAGCCAGCTGCGCCAACCGCTGTTCGAGTTCAGTGGTGCCTGCGCCGGCTGCGGCGAGACGCCGTACCTCAAGTTGTTGACACAGTTGTTCGGCGATCACCTACTGATCGCCAATGCCACCGGCTGCAGCAGCATCTACGGCGGCAACCTGCCGACCACCCCCTATTGCACCAACGACGAGGGTCGCGGCCCGGCCTGGAGCAACAGCCTGTTCGAAGACAATGCCGAATTTGGCCTCGGCATTCGGCTCGGACTCGAATTCCAGCAGCATGCTGCCCTCGGTCTGCTCGACAAACTGAGTTCCGGTGACGCACCGCTCGTCGATGCAGACCTTGCCACCGCAGTCGCCGCGTCGGTCGACGACCTCGGCGACATTCCGATCCGCCAACAACGCGTTCGCGTCGAGCAGTTACGAGCGGCGTTGACATCACTCGATTCACCCGATGCCACGCATCTGCTCGAGCTGATCGGCACGTTGGTGCGCAAGACCGTGTGGATCGTCGGTGGCGACGGCTGGGCCTACGACATCGGAGCCGGTGGTCTCGACCACGTGCTCGGCAGCGGCCGGAACGTGAACATCCTCGTGCTCGACACAGAGGTGTATTCGAACACAGGCGGTCAAGCGTCGAAGGCGACTCCGAGGGGTGCCGTCGCCAAGTTCGCCGCCAGCGGAAAAGCCATCGCCAAGAAAGATCTCGGACTCGAAGCAATGTCGTACGGCGACGTCTACGTCGCTCAGGTCGCCCTCGGTGCGAACGATATCCAGACGGTCAAGGCGCTGCTCGAAGCGGAAGCGTGGCCGGGGGTGTCGCTCGTGATCGCCTACAGCACCTGCATTGCCCATGGGTTCGACATGAGCGAATCGATGACGCATCAGAAAGCTGCCGTGCACAGCGGCCATTGGCCGTTGTACCGCTATCAACCGGGCGACGGCGAGGCGAAGCAGCCGTTCCAGCTCGACAGCGCGGCACCGACCGTGGCGTACGCCGACTTCGCCCGCAGTGAGGCGAGGTTCTCGATGCTGCAGCGCAGCGATCCGGATCGTGCCGCCCAATTGTTGGCAATCGCCCAATCCGACGTGACGGCGAGGTGGCACCACTACGAGCAGTTGGCAGGTATCGAGCGCACGGCACCGGTCCACATCGCCCGGCACACCATCGACGAAACGGACGGCGAGTGATGAGTGGCGGCAGCGTAGATCTTTCGACCACCTACCTAAGGCTGCGTCTAACCAGTCCGATCGTCGCCTCCGCCAGCCCGATGACCGGCGACCCCGGTCTCTGGGAGACGCTCGAGCGAGCCGGGGCTGGTGCGATCGTTCTGCCCTCCCTGTTCGAGGAACAAATCGAGCGCGAGGCGTTCGCGCTCGACGATTCGCTCAACCGCGGCACCGATATACACGCCGAGTCGCTGAGCTACCTTCCTGAGTTCGACGAATACGACACGGGCCCTGCTCGCTACCTCGCGCTCGTGGAACAGGCGCGGGCGCGATTGTCGATCCCCGTCATCGCCAGCTTGAACGGGACCACTCCCGGCGGGTGGGTGAAGTACGCCCGATACCTCGAGAGCGCAGGCGCGCAGGCAATCGAGCTCAATCTGTATGACGTGATTGTCGACCCGCGGCGCAGTGCGGCTGACGTGGAGAAGCGGTACATCGAGGTCGTCGAGGAGGTCAGCGCCGAAGTCAAAGTGCCTGTGGCCGTCAAACTTGGGCCGTGGTTCACGTCACTCGGCCACTTCGCTCTGGCCCTCGAGTCTGTGGGCGTCGACGGACTAGTGCTGTTCAACCGGTTGTACCAGCCCGACATCGAACTCGAGACGCTTGACGTGACTCCTCGTCTTCAGTTGTCGACATCGGCTGAGTTGCGGCTGCCGCTGCACTGGATCGGGATCCTGCGTGGGTTGACGTCGTGTTCGCTGGCCGGCACCACTGGTGTGCACGACGGTGCCGACGCTCTGAAGTTGCTGCTCGCCGGTGCCGATGTGGCGATGACAACCAGCGCCTTACTCCAACACGGTCCCGAGCGGATCACCGTGATGCTGGACTGGATACGCAACTGGATGGCCGCGCGCGACTACGCGAGCGTCGAGCAATTGAAAGGCAGCGTCAGCCGACGGAACGTCCCGGACCCCGACGTGTACGAACGGGCGAACTACTACCAAATGCTCCGTAGCTGGCGACGCTGACCAGGCGGCGGCGCGGCTGCCCGGGCAGCCATCCCGTTCACCATCCTGTCGGAGCGGACCCGCCGTTTGGTGACCAGAACTGTCGGGGCGCCTTCGCAGGCACTTCGCCGCGTTTGAGGAAGGGGGATTCGTCGGCT
This sequence comes from Ilumatobacteraceae bacterium, assembly GCA_031416375.1. Taxonomy (GTDB): domain Bacteria; phylum Actinomycetota; class Acidimicrobiia; order Acidimicrobiales; family Ilumatobacteraceae; genus Ilumatobacter. The sequence goes on along the minus strand of JANOTN010000442.1, from coordinate 160 downwards.
ACCCTCAGAGAGCTGGTCGGGTTGGGTGCCGTCGGCGTTGATTACCGACGAATTGTTCCCTATGCACGGAAGCCACCCCAACGCCACCCCGCTACGCGCCCGACGCGAGATTCTGCCCGAGCAGCACCCTCGGCTGATGATGGCGCTCGTCGTCGGCACC
>JANOTN010000441.1:0-15054 GCA_031416375.1 Ilumatobacteraceae bacterium | reverse complement strand
GACGTCACGATTGAACGCGCATAGCGGGCAGTGGGCATTACCTGGCGGGCGACTCGATTCAGGTGAATCAACTGTCGACGCGGCGCTGCGCGAGTTGGACGAGGAGGTCGGCCTGCGGCTCGGTAGCGACTCGGTGATCGGTCTGCTCGACGACTACCCGACTCGATCTGGGTACGTGATTACCCCGGTCGTGGTATGGGGAGGGGACGACGCTCAATTGACGCCATCACCAGACGAGGTCGGAGCCGTGTATCGGATCGGCCTGCATGCCCTCGCCAGCGGTAAACCGCGCTTCGTCACGATCCCTGAGAGTGATCGGCCGGTGATCCAGTTGCCAATCGGTAATGACCTGATCCACGCACCGACGGGTGCCGTGCTACTTCAATTCCGATGGGTCGCCATGGAAGCTCGGGCAAACGAACGCGTCGACCACCTCGAACAACCGGTCTTCGCCTGGCGATAACTCCTAACGCTCGCTCGGACCCGGCCAGAGATGTTGGGATTCGATCCGCAGTGCTCGGTTGAAACGGGCGGACGAATTCTCCCAGGCGATCTTGGCAGTCAGTTCGACCAACTCGTCGTCGTTGAACTGCTCGGCGACGCGCACGAAGCAGATCTCATCGACGTCGCTGGATGTCATCGCGTCGGCGTAGGCCAAGGCAGCGAGTGTTCGCTCATCGAACAGATCCACAACACGCGTGTCACTCGACGCGAATGCTCCGGGGGCGGCCTCGGCGACGCACATCAATTGCTCGTCCGAGATTCCGTGCTCGCTGCCCACGGCAGCGTTGATGTCCTGTCAAAACACACAGCCGACGAGCGCTGCGACGCGCCGGTTGACCAGCGCCGTCAACCCAGTTTCGAGCAGGCCTGATTCATCGAGCCCTGACCACATTGCTCGCACCGAACGGAGAATTGACGGCCTTCGGGCGTAGACCGGATACGGATTCAGCGGTGCACCCCACCGCTCCGCCTGAGCTGCGAACACACGTTGCGTTCGCTCATCGGCACCTGCTGGATCGATCCCCTGAACCCGACTCATACGCCGACGTTACATACTGTTCGTGAAGCCGTGAACCGACCAACCACGGATTCGCGACAGATAGGTACCAACCACCTGATCGGAGCTGCGCAATGACGGGTACCAAGTCAACTGTTCTCCCCCGACCGCGTGCCGCGTCACAGCCTCGCCTGTTGCGTCAACTCTTCCGCCAACCTCTTCCCGTCCTCGACGAACTGAACTCGACGGTGGGACCCGTGTGCGGTCTCGGGTTCGGTCCGTTTCGGTTCGCGATTGTCGGCGATCCATCGGCGATCCGTGAACTCTTGTCCCAGCCGAGCGACCGGTTCCGCTGGAACCACAAATTCAATGTGCTCGGCTTCGTGGTCGGCAAACGCTCGATGCTCGTTTCCGACGGCGCCGACCACAAGCGACGACGGACATCCGTGCAGGCAGGTTTCAGTCGGCGGCGGCTCGATGGATGGGTCCCGATGATTGTCAACCGCACAGATTCGGCAATCGACAAGCTGATCGAATCGACGCAGCCCGGCGACACCGTCGATCTCTACCCGTTCGGGCGCACGCTGATCATCGACATTGTCGTCCGTGCCCTGTTTGGGGATCGGCTGAGTGCTCAAACCGCCGAGATCGAAGCGGGGTTCGGGCGCGCTCAGGACTACCTCGCCGGCTCATTGTTCCAACAACTGCCCCACCGCGTCCCGTACACCGCTCGATCCCGAGTGCGCGCCGACCGACGAGGGCTCGACGCCATAATCGACAAACAGATTGCCGAGTCTCGACGGCATCCGTTGACGGAATCACGAGACGTGCTCGACGATCTCGTGCAGTCCGGCGAGTTGTCGGATGCGGAGATTCGCGATCAGGTCGTCACGCTGATTGGTGCCGGCTACGACACCACGGCGGCGGCGTTGGCCTGGATCCTCTGGAGGGTCACGCTGCACGACGGATTGTGGAAGCGGATACGCGACGAAGCCGACCGCGTGATCGGGGAACCGACGAACCTCAGCGCAGACGAGACCAACATTCTTCCGCGGCTCGAACTCGCCAATCGGAGCATGCGCGACACACTTCGACTGCATCCGACAGCTTCCCTCGCACCGAGGGAGGCGGCCACAGACCTGATCGTCGGCGGATACCTGATTCGGCGGGGCACACTGATCCTGTGGTCCCCGTACTTGGCGGGCCGCGACGCGACTGCGTGGCGTGATCCGCTGGCGTTCGACCCAGACCGGTTCGCCGATCTCAGCGAATCGGAGCGAGCCGTCGCCGACGCCGCATGGGTACCGTTCGGCCGTGGACCTCGCGCCTGCATCGGGTTCGCCCTCGCCCAAATGGAACTCACACTGATCATCGCACGAATGGCACAACGGCTCGACTTGTCTCCGACATCGACGGAGGTTCCGCAACCATTTGGCCTGATCGCCAATCGGCCGACCGGTGGCGTGCCGATGCACGTGAGCCCGCGATAAGGCCTCGCCGGCGTTCAGCTACAGCGGAAGCTCACCGTGCACGACGGGACTACCGACGCGTTCCCAGTCGGTGTCGGTGCGGACTAGGGCACTGCCGGTCGGGAGATCGACAACGGGTGTCGTCGCCAAGGCGTGGGCTCGGTCGAGGCGATCCTTGGGCCACGATTCAACACCTGTGATCAGGGCCAGACCGGGCACGATCCCGAGCCCGAAGGCGAACGCTCCACCACGCTCGTCGGTCATCGGGTCGCACAGCGCGGCCGCGCTCGCACCGGCAGCAATCACCGTTCCACCGCCCTCCAGCAGCGAAACAATGGCAGCCAGCAGCGGCGTGTCTTTCAGAACGCTGCGCAGATGGATTGACGAATCGCCAGCAAGAAAGACGGCCGACGATGTCGCCACCAGCGCCGCCGCGGCGTCGTCGGCCTGCGAACGAGTCAGCACCATCAGCGGTTCGACGATGACACCGATCCGAGCACCCCATTCGAGCGCGCTCGCCACCAACACGTTGGGCTGCTCGTACGCATCAGCTGTCGGCAGTATCACAATCCGCTCGATACCGCGGTCGGGCAAGATCCGCCGATCGAGATCATCGTTGGCGGTGAACGCACCACCACCTTGAAGAACGAGCACACCAGGCATAGCCCTGATCGTACGGAGATCGCACGACTTGCCTTTGTTACCCGCTGGTAACTAGGGTCTCCGTATGGCAGACATCTTCGAGGTCGGGGTGATCGGTTCGGGAATCATGGGTTCGGGCCTGGCCGAGGTGACGGCTCGAGCTGGATACCAGGTGGTCGTGTGCTCGCGATCAACGACGGGTGCCCATTCGGTGCTGACGAGGGTGACTTCTGGGTTCGATCGCCAGATCTCCAAGGGTCGCATGACGACTGACGAACGGGACGCGCTCCTGAGCCGGATTCGGGTGACCGATCAACTCATCGAGCTAACCAACTGCGACCTCGTGATTGAAAGCATCATCGAAGATCTCGCAACCAAGCGGGCGTTGTTCGCCGAACTTGATCGGATCGTGAAACCGGGGGCGATCCTCGCCACAAACACATCGACACTCCCGGTGATCGAGATGGCGATGGCCACGACCCGGCCGGAACTTGTATGCGGGATTCATTTCTTCAACCCGGCACCAGTGATGAAGTTGGTCGAAGTCATCAAGCCGCTCACCGCCGGCGCCGACACAATCGAGCGGGCACTCGAGTTCGCTGCCCGTTGCGACAAAGACGCCATCACGGTGGCCGACCGAGCCGGGTTCGTGGTCAACGCGTTGTTGTTTCCCTACCTCAACAATGCGGTCCGGATGTGGGAAATGCAGACCGCAACGATAGAAGCGATCGACACGGCGATGCAGGGCGGGTGCGGGTTTCCGATGGGGCCGTTCGCCCTCCTCGATCTCGTTGGACTCGACACGTCGCTGGCGATTCTCGATGCGCTCTACCAGGAGTTCGGGGACGCAAACTACGCCGCCGTGCCCACAATCCGACGCATGGTGGCAGCCGGCCACCTCGGTCGCAAAACCGGTCAAGGCTTCTACAACTACGCCAGATGATCGACGAGGAGTCGGTGATGGGCACGCTCGTGGCAGGATGGTTTCGTGAGCGAACGCGCCGACGTCGAACGCCATCGGTCATTGCCTCTGACACCGTTGATCGCACCGATCGAGCCGCCGCCAAGTCGATGGTCGATGCCGACCAACCCCCCGTTCGACGACACAGAGATTGTGGCGCTCGGTGCCGATCTGCAACCGGGAACTCTGCTGGCGGCATACCGAAGCGGTTTGTTTCCGATGCCCTACGACCGACGTCGGATCGCGTGGTTCTCGCCGGACCCGCGCGGTGTGCTGCCGCTCGATGGGTTACGCGTGACGCGTTCACTGCGACGCAGTATCAGCCGTTACGACGTCCGGATGGATACCTGTTTCCGCGACGTGATGGAACTGTGTGCCGAGCCCGTTCGCAAGGGTGGCTGGATCAATCGTGATTTCGTCAACGCCTACACGCGCCTGCATCAACTCGGTTGGGCGCACTCGGTCGAGATCTTTCTCGACGATGACTTGGTCGGCGGCCTGTACGGTGTCAGAGTCAACGGTCTGTTCGCCGGCGAATCCATGTTCTACCGGGCACCTGACGCCTCCAAGGTCGGATTGGTTCATCTGGTCGATTGGCTACAAGCCACAGGGGCAATTCTGCTCGACGTCCAGTGGACAACCCCCCATCTCGTCTCCCTTGGAGCAGCAGCAATCCCCAGAAGCGAGTACCTCCAACGCCTCAGCCAAGCCATCGCGTGAACCCCTTAATACCCGATGCCGGTGGGCCGCCACCCACCGGCACCGAGATCATGTCCGCCGTTTGTCCCAGTTGTCGGTTGGAGGTTCCCGCCACGAGAACTCGTGGAAAGCCGACGATGCGAGCAGACAATGAGTTATCGACCAACACAAGCCACACTTGAGTCCCCCTCGAGAAAAGTTGTTCAACATGACTGACCAGGAACGAGACCAGCCCTGGATGATGCGCACGTACTCAGGGCACTCGACAGCGCTCGCCTCGAACGGGTTGTACCGCACGAATCTCTCCAAAGGACAAACGGGGTTGTCGATCGCATTCGACCTGCCAACGCAGACTGGATACGACCCTGACTCGGAGTTGGCCAAAGGCGAGGTCGGCAAAGTTGGTGTGCCAGTCGTCCATCTCGGTCACATGCGCACCTTGCTCGACGGGATTCCTACCGACCGGATGAATACGTCGATGACGATCAACGCAACTGCTTCATGGCTGCTGGCGCTGTACGTCGCCAACGCCGAGCAACATGGCGTCGAGTCGAGTGCGCTGCGAGGCACGACGCAGAACGACATCGTCAAGGAGTATCTGTCGAGGGGAACATACATTTTTCCGCCCGGTCCATCGCGGCGGCTGATCGTCGACATGGTCGCGTGGTGCGCTCGATATGCGCCACTTTGGAACCCGATCAACGTTTGCTCGTACCACCTGCAGGAGGCGGGGGCGACGCCCGTTCAGGAGATCGCGTATTCGATGGCGACGGCGATCGACGTGCTCGACGCCGTGCGTGACTCGGGCCAAGTCTCGCCCGAACAGTTCAGCCAGGTTTTCGGGTCGATCTCGTTCTTCGTCAACGCAGGGATCCGATTCGTCGAGGAGATCTGCAAGCTGCGAGCGATGACGGAGATGTGGGACCAAATCGGCCTCGACCGCTACGGCGTGACCGACGAAAGGGCTCGCCGATTCCGGTATGGCGTGCAGGTCAACTCACTGGGACTCACTGAAGCCCAGCCCGAGAACAACGTGCAACGGATCGTGCTCGAGATGCTCGGTGTCACGCTGTCGAAGCGGGCTCGGGCTCGTTCGATTCAACTGCCGGCATGGAATGAGGCGCTCGGGTTGCCGACTCCGTGGGATCAGCAGTGGTCGTTGCGTATGCAACAGGTTCTGGCGTTCGAGTCGGATTTGTTGGAGTACGGCGACCTGTTCGACGGGTCCGAAGTCATTGAGGCCAAGACCACCGAACTCCGTGATTCCGCTCAGGCAGAACTCGACGATGTGCTCGCGATGGGTGGGGCGTTTGAATCAGTTGACGTGCTCAAGTCGCGGCTGGTGTCGTCGATGGCGTCGCGCACGCGCCGGATCGAATCGGGTCAACAGACCGTGATCGGCGTCAACAGGTTTACTGAGACCGCTGAGTCACCATTGGGCGGAGATGGCGCGATCCTGACCGTTGATCCGGCGGTCAGTGCAGAGATGGTCGCCGATGTCAAGGCGTGGCGTTTGGCTCGCGGTAACGCCGCGGTTGAAGGTGCATTAGCTGAGTTACGACGTGTCGCAGCCACCACCGAGAATGTGATGCCCGCCACGATCGCGCTGGCGAAAGCAGGAGGCACGACCGGCGAGTGGGGCACGGTGATGCGCGATGTGTTTGGCGAGTTCCGCGCCCCGACAGGCGTGGCTGGTGCTTCGGGCGGCGGGTCCGCCGCCCTTACCGTCGTCGCAGACCAGGTCCGCTCGATGGAGGGCGGCCCGCCCCGCCTGCTGGTCGCCAAGCCTGGTCTCGATGGCCACTCGAACGGTGCAGAGCAGATCGCTGTCGCTGCCCGCGACTCGGGCATGGAGGTGATCTACTCCGGCATTCGTCTGACGATTGACCAGATCGTGGCATCAGCCAGAGACGAGGACCCCGATGTGATCGGAATCTCGATCCTGTCGGGTTCTCATCTCGAGCTGCTCCCCGAGCTGGTTCAACGATTGCGCGCAGTTGGCGTCGATTCACCGGTCGTGGTCGGCGGGATCATCCCCGAGGTCGACCGGCCGACGTTGCTCGCAGCGGGGGTGGCAACGGTCTATACCCCGAAGGATTTTCAACTGGCGAAGATCATGTCCGACATCGTCACCCTCACCGAAACCCACCGCGCCAACCCATCAGCGTGAGGGAAAACTCGATCGTTGTGCCTACTCCCTCACACAGAAGTTCATACAGAAACTCGGGTGGGGGTTGAGCTTTTGATCCAGGATTCGAGCACTGGGCCGGACTCAAAGCTGGTGATCAGGGCGTAACGGGCGGCGTCACCGGGGTGGACGACGACGTGCCACAGCCGCTGGGTGTCAACGACGTAACGCGTTCCAGCGTGCAGCGCCACACGACGTTCCGTCGCCGGATCCGGCAGGCCGTCGGCACCGTTATCCATCAGCAGCATGTAGCTGTCGGGGTTGTCGGTGAGTTCAACCCATGACCGTACGACCCAACCCTCACCCTCCGGGTTGAAACGATTGTTGTCGTCACGATGAATTTGCCGAATCGCCGCCTCACGGTCCTGCGGTTCGAGTTTGATCACGCGCACGCGCCCAAAGTTGGCACCGACCGAATCAACGTATCGACGCAGCGTCGGAGCGATTGTGGCGTTGCTGGTCCACAAGGCATCCTTGTCGGTCTTGCCTTTGTCCCAGAACCCGCGGCAGTCGAGTTGGCCGTCGGCCGACGCCAGCGGGGCAAAGTTCGTGTCACCGCCGCTCTTCCAGTCCATGTATTCGAGCGACTCCCACTCGATTGGCGGCACATCGAGCGACATCGGATCCAGTTCGACCACGCCGATCTCGTTGAGTACGGGCATCCGGTAGTGATCGGTATGAAGCGGAATCTTGACGCTCCAGTGCTCTCGATTGGGCCAGAAACTCATGCCGTCAGTCTACGAAGCAGACCGCGTCAACTGGTGTCAGGCGACGTGGTTGTCAGCCAACTGACGTCGATGTCGAAGTCGTGGTGGGCAACTCGTCGATCAAGACGATTCCGGTTGGGATTTCGAGGATCTGTCCGACGTCGATATCACTGCCACCGTTCGTGAGATTGTTGAGCTTGACGATTTCTGCCGTGGGGACCTCAAAACTGCCGGCAATGTTGCCGACCGTGTCGCCCGACTTGACCTCGTAGAACTTGCGGCGGCTGTCAGGCGTGGTCGTGGTGGTCGTGGTCGACGTAGTGGTTTTGATCGGCGGGAGCGTTTCGATCGCGCTCCCATCTGGTGAGCCGCAGCCGGCAACAACCGCGACCAGTGCGAGTGCGGCGGCAGGAATCAAAAGTAGTCGATGCATGGTTGAGGCAGTCCCGATCGGGCGTTGGAAGTCAAGCGTTGAAGCGTTGGGCTCACCAACGCAGGACAGATGTGTCGCGAGCGTACTGCTGGACGCGTTCTGCGGCGAGCTTGCCAGAGATCAGGACCATCGGCACGCCGACTCCGGGCAACGTGGATGACCCCGTGAAAAACAGCCCCGGTACGCGTTTGTCGATGTTGTTCGGACGGAAGGGGCCACTTTGACGGATGGTGTGGGCCAGCGAAAATGGTGTGCCACGCTCCATCCCCATCGCCTCAAAGTCGAGCGGGTCATAGACGCGATCGACAACAACATCGTTGACCGGATAACCGAGGGAGCCAACCCGTCGGCGCAGATCGTCGGCGTAACGATCAGCATCACGAGTCCAGTTGATCCGCCCGTCAAGGTTCGGCACGGGTTCGAGCGCATACAGCGTGCTGCAACCTTCGGGCGCCAGCGTTGAGTCGTCGAGCGAATGCAGCGTGACTAGGGTCGATGGATTGCGCATGCGCACACCGCGTTTGATTACCGCACGAAACGCAGAGTCCCAATCGTTTCCGAAATGGATGTTGTGGTGAGCGGCAGCCTCCGGAGCCATGCCACGAACACCCGCCACCCACACCAACGCCGACGGCGAGTAGGTACCGCGTCGAGCGACCCGCGGCGCATCGACTCCTCCGAGCAGCGTCCGGTAGGCGACGGGAAGATCGGCATTACACACCACCACATCAGCTGCGATCCGTTCCGAGCCGCCCAACTCGATTCCGGTCACAGCCCCGTCGCCCCCCCTCAGGATGCGGGTAACGGGCGAGTTGTACCTGATTGCCGCACCAGCCGCCGAGACGGCTTTCGCCAGGCCGGTCACCATCGTGTTGATTCCACCTCGCGGCATGAACACTCCGCCGACGGTGTCCATGTAGGTGATCACGGACAGCAGCGCCAACGCGTCGTGCGGTGCGACTCCCGCGTACATCGACTGAAAACTGAACGTCCGGCGAAGTCGATCGTCCTCGAAGAACGAGGCGACTTTGGTGTCGAGGCGGCCGAAGCCACCCATTCGAATCAGATCAAGAATCGCTCGCCAGGGCTTGAGCAGTCCGAGCACCGAATCAAAGTTGGCGTCGAGTAGGTGTTTCATCTCGACCTCGTATAGCTCGCCGAGCCATTCGCAGAACTCGTTGAATGCGCCCGCCTCACGTGCGTTCGCGAACCGACGGATCTCATCGGTCATCGCCTCACGTCCGTGTCGAACACGCAGCTCTGATCCATCCGGAAACACGGCCCGGTACATCGGGTCAACCTGGTCGATCGTCACGTAGTCGGCCATGGTTTGGCCTGCTGCGGCGAAGGTGTCAGCCAGGATCTGCGGCATGGTTAAGACGGCGGGGCCCGTATCGAGTCGGAATCCGGCTTCCTCGATGATGCCAACGCGACCACCGGGCGTCGAGTCGCGTTCAATCACCGTGACGTCATGACCACGCCGTACGAGGTGAGCGGCGGCGCTCAGGCCACCGAGGCCTGCGCCGATGACGACGATCCGCACGTCAGGTCTCCCGTTGGCTCACGTACTCGGCCAGTGCGATCAGCTCGTCGCCTGCCCCGCCGACCAGATCGATCTGACGGAGTGCAGCAATAGCCTCCGCGGCAAGCCTCGTGATCGTGGATTCGAGGTCGGCGAGGGCGCCGGTGTCAACGATGACCTGTTGAATGTCACCAATCTGCTCGTCCGTGAGCGCCGTGCCTCCGACCGTATCGAGCACAGCGAGCTGGGCGTTCGACGCCGCCTCGATCGCCCTCGCCAGCAGAGGTGTTGGCTTGCCTTCTCGGAGGTCACCGCCAACCGGCTTGCCGGTCGTTTCGGTATCACCGAATGCTCCCATCACGTCGTCGCGCATCTGGAACGCGTCGCCAAGCGGCAACCCGTATGCGCTCAATGCCGGGGCAAGTTCGTCAAACCGTTCGGGGGCCGCAAGGGCAGCCCCAAGGTGAAGCGGACGTTCAATCGTGTACTTCCCTGACTTGTAGCGACAGATTCGCTCTGCTTGAGCGACATTCCGCACGCCTCTGACCGATCCCATAATGTCGAGCACCTGTCCGACATTCAGCTCGATCCGCAGCTCGTTCCAGACTCGTAGGGCAGTCGGATTGGCTTCCGACATCAGCTGGTCGGCGTATACGAATGCCAGGTCGCCGATCAGGATCGCCACACCTTCCCCGAACCGCCGTGCTTCACCCGACCAACCACCTGCAGCGTGTCTCTCAGCGAACACGGTGTGGGTGGTCGGTTCACCGCGACGACTGCCGGCGTCATCCATCACGTCGTCGTGAAACAGGGCGAAAGCGTGCATCAGTTCGAACGCCGCCCCTGCATCGGTGACGATCGACGCATACGGATTACCCCCGACACCAACGAAGCCCCAGTGGCAGAATGCCGGTCGCAACCGCTTGCCGCCCAACAGCACCAGCCGCCGAATTTCGGCCATCGGATCACGAAGATCGTCATCGAATGCCGCCCAACGCTCGAGCTCGGGCGTCAACACCTCATCGAGCCGTTCACAGACGCGATCAGCGATCGCACTCAAACTTCTTGGCGCAACGGCTCGCACCGTGGTGAGGATAGTGGCTGAGGATAGTGGCTGAGGCTAGGCCGGATCGTCGAGCCCCGCTTCGCCCGACCCTGACGCAGCATCAAGATCGGCGATTACCTCGTCGATGCGCAGCCGAGCGTTCCCGATTCGATCACGGCAGAGGGCGATCAGCTCCGCCGCCCGGGTGACGCGATCAGCCAGGCGATCGACATCGACATCGGACCCTTCCAACTCACGCAGGATTCCGTCGAGTTCGCCCAAGGCGGCGGCGTAGCCGATCGATTCGTTGATCTTCTCAGTCACGTGATTACTCAATTCTCGGTTGGGTCGTCGATTCGGCTGGTCACGATTCCGTCGGCCAGTTGGGTAGTAATGATCATGTCGTGGGTGACATCGCTGGTGGATCGCACGATCGCACCGTGGCTGTCGCGGGTGATGCTCCAACCGCGGCTGAGCAGGTTGACGGGGTCAAGTAACGCCAGCCGCGACACGGCGAAGTCGAGATCTCGTTCCTCGGAAGCGAGCACTTGGGGTGCCCGGGAGCTGATTCGTACTGCGATTCGGTTGACGTGTCGTTCGCCTGCGGCCAACTGTCGGAGCGGTAAGTCGCGCAGGCGCTCAACGCGGGTATCGAGCCGTCCGTCGGCTCGTTCGACGGCTGCGTGCGTTCGTCTCGCAATCCGGTGGGCTCGATCGGATAGCCGCGTCGTTGTATCGATCAGATCGCTTCGAACGTTGGCGGTGATTGCCGACCAACGTTCTTCGGTCGCTGACAAATACGTGGCGACCAGTTCGATCAGACGACCAGCGCACGCTGTCGGAGTCTTCAGCGCCGTGTGAGCGACCTCATCAGCGACGCTTCGATCAACCTCGTGCCCAAGCCCGGTGAGTATCGGGACCGGGCTCGTGGCGATTGCCAAGGCGATCGGTTCCGCATCGAACGTCGCCAATTCATTGCGTGCGCCTCCACCTCTGATCACGACGACACAGTCAAGATCCCGTCGAGCCGTGAGGGTGCGGATCGAAGCGGAGACCATGCCAACTGCCCATTCGCCCTGGACCCGTGTGTCGCAGACCGCCAGCCGGAATCCGAATCCGCTGTGTTCCAACTCATGATGAAAGTCATGCCAGGCGGCGGTGCCAACGCTGGCCACCACTCCGACACGAAGCGGGACGGGGGAAAGGTGGTGACGTCGATTCGCATCAAACAGTCCACTGGCCACCAGTCGTCTCACGACATCATCCCTCGCCTGCGACAGCTCGCCGAGTGTGAAGCGCGGGTCGATCCCAGCCATCTTCAACCCGAGCCGACCGGTGGGCGCGTAATAGTCAAGGTGGCCGAAGATCCGGACCTTCATGCCATTCGCCAACTCAAGCCGATTCTTCTTGAGCAGCGGGGTGAGATTGCGGATCATGGGAGCGAACAGCGACACGTTGAGCACGGCTTTGCCGCCGCCGCCACTTCCAGCATCTGCGTCGCTGTCTTCGATGAGCGCGAAGTAGAGGTGCGGCCCTCCGTAGCGCAGTCCGCTGATCTCGCCGCGCACCCACACGCCATCTGAGAACCCACGGCGTAGCTGGTCGTTGATTGCGTGAGCCAGTTCCCCAACCGTGTACGTCGGGTTGCTCGGGTCGTCGAACGGCTCGTCGCCGAAGTCGAACGCAGGCTGACTCATGGACATGCATTTTGGCCCAGACCAACGACGATCGCACGCTCGGGTACTGTCGAGTCACCAATCATCCGCATTTCATCCAGCTCATGGAGGCACAACGTGCGAAGAGTAGTCACCGGAGTCGGATCAAACGGTCGGTCGATGGTCGTGTCAGACGGCGACGCACCAGTCGTGTTCGGCCCCGTCGCCAACGCAGAAGGCCCATTTGGATTGGGCCGCGTCGATGGCGATGTCGCTCCCGGCGAAAAAGAATCGCGCATCCATGAACTGTGGGCGCTATCCGACACCCCGATGGTGACGGATGATCCGACGCTGCCGCTGCGGTCGTTTGAGGTCGACATTCCGGCCGGATCAACCAAGTGGATCATCACCTCAATGGCTTCCGGTGCCGGCGCACCCATGCACGCCACACCGACCGTTGACTACGGCCTCGTGATTGCCGGCGACATCGAACTCGGACTCGAGACGGGCTCGGTGACGCTGGCCGCCGGAGACGCCGTCGTGATGAATGCTGTCCAACATTCTTGGCTGGCCGGTCCCAACGGTTGCACGATCGCCACCGTGCTCGTCGGGTTACGCGACGCCGACAGATGACTGACGATCAGCACGTCTTCACGCGGGCAACCGGACGCCCACTGGCGGTGCGAGCGGAGGGACGCACGATCACCGATGCCGATGGCCGGGCCTACCTCGACGGCGCGGGTGGGGCGATTGCGTGTTCGATCGGGCACGGTCATCCCGAGGTTGCGGCGGCGATGGCCGCCCAGGCGAATGCCGTCGACTACGTGCATGCCACGCAGTTCTCGTCTGCAACCGTGAACGAGTTCGCATCGCGGCTTGCGGTCTTGGTGCCGGTTGACGATGCCCGCATCTTTCCAGTCAGCGGAGGTAGCGAGGCCAACGAGACAGCGTTGAAGCTGGCTCGGTCGTACCACCTGGCGCGGGGCGACACGGAGCGTCACGTGATCCTTGCCAGGGCGGGGTCGTATCACGGCAACAGTCGTGGGGCGCTTGATGCCTCCGACAGAAACGCGTTGCGAGCCGGATACGAACCGTGGCTCGGCCAGACCGTCAGGGTCCCGCTCGTCAACCCGTATCGCGACGATCGCACGGGTGCCCAGCACGCAGCCGAGATCGACCGGATCATCGACGAGATCGGTCCGCATCGTGTCGCCGCATTCCTCGCCGAGCCCGTCAGTGGCGCAACCTTGGGCGCCGTCGTACCGCCCGACGACTACTGGCCAGCTGTGGCGGCGGCGTGCCGGAAACATGGTGTGTTGTTGATCCTCGACGAGGTGATGACCGGATTCGGTCGCACTGGAACATGGTTCGCCGCTGACCACTGGGGCGTTCGGCCCGACATCATCACAGCTGGCAAGGGCGTATCGAGCGGGTACTGGCCGATGGGGTTGTGCATCGCATCAGGCGGGATCTTCGATGCGGTCCAGACAGCAGGAACATTCGTACACGGGTTCACGTGGTCGCACCACCCGATCGGGGCGGCGGTTGCGGGGGCGGTGCTGACGATTCTCGAACGCGACGGCCTGGTCGAATCGGCAGGGCCACTCGGGGAGAGGTGCCGCGAGCGACTTGGGTCTCACCTGGACAACCACCCGAACGTTGGCGAGATCCGCGGTATCGGACTGCTCAACGCCGTCGAGTTTGTCCGCCACCGTACGAGCAAGCAGGCGTTCGAGCGCTCGGAACGTGTCGTCGAGCGAATCACGGCGGCCGCATTCGAACGAGGACTCACGGTGTATCCGTGCGCGTCAGCGGTTGACGGGCACATCGGCGACGCCGTGATACTCGGCCCGCCGCTCAGCGTCACCGAGGCCGAACTCGACGAGATGGTCGACCGGCTGGCGGCGGCTGTCGCCGACGTGCTTCCGGCTTGACTAGCCCAATCGTCGACGAGTTTGAGTGGCGTCGAGGTGGTTGTCCCGCCGAAAGGTCCTTTCTGGTGTGGGCCACCTTCGTGAAACGAGGTGGTGATGCTTCTCACACAACGGGAGCAGGTTGTTGACCGCTGTTTTGCCGCCGTGACGGAAGAACTCGATGTGATGCATCTTGCAGTCATCAACGACCGTCCTGTATCCGGAACGTTTGGTGTCAGACACCAAACGTTCAGGTGCTGTTGGCGTGTAACCCGTCGCAGATCGTCTGATAGTCATCTTCGCTACCGGGCTCGCCTTCGGGGCCGGCAAGAGCAGCGAAGACACCTCAGCAGCCAACACCCCTTCCAAGGTACTGCTAGCCGTCGGATTCCTCCTCTTCATCGCCTCTATCTTGGTCACCGTCGTAAGGCACCGACGCTCACGGCAAGTCGCGCACTGACAATCAAACTTTCGGCCCTTCGGCAGACCCTTCTGTGATGACATGACTCACCTCGATTCCAGGAGAGAGCCTCCACGCGAGCGGCGGTCTGGCTCGGCCCAAACGATCGGGGCTAGGCACCGAGGCGGCGAATGTTGTCGGGGGTGTCGTCATCGAGTTCGGGGAACAACTCGCCATCGATCGGTAAGTTGCGTTCGCGCCGAACTGCGTCGAGTTGGTGGAGCGGCTTTTCAAGCTGACGCTTGCGTGTGCCAACCAACTCGTCGAACTGACGGTCGAGCTGCTCGAACTTGACTTTGGTGCGCTCCAACGCCTCGCTGTACTTCTGCCACTGGATACCGAACTTGCCGATCAGCGCCA
>JANOTN010000440.1:0-4166 GCA_031416375.1 Ilumatobacteraceae bacterium | reverse complement strand
CTGAATCGAACTCGTCGTCGCTGATTCGGAGTTCGCTCGATTCGAGTTCGATTCGGTCGTGTCTCGCTAACGCCTCGCATACCGCGACGTCGCCGCGCTGACGGACGTCCTCAATCAAGATCCCAATCGATTCGCGTAACGCCGGATCGAAAATGTCATCGAGCCCGCGGGCGCACAGTGCCGATCGTTCATCGTGATTCATTTCCGCCCACCGTTGGACCCGCATGACACTCACCGGTTCCACGGTACCCGTGCGTGGTATCTGCGCAGGTCACCGGTTCAGGTTGATTACGAAAGCTTCTTGGCGAGTCGAATCTTGGCGACTGATTCGGGTTCGCCCAGGGCGGCCATGGCGATCTCGTAGTCGGGGAGTGAATAGACCTCGCCGTCGTCGTTGATCATGATGAACCGGTCGAGCTGTGCGAGGAACGTGCGGTCGTGGCTAACCGCCAGCACGGTGCCCTGGAAGCTGTCGAGCGCCCGCTCCAATTCCTCCGACGACTCGATGTCGAGGTTGTCGGTCGGTTCGTCGAGTAACAATACGTTGTGACCTTCGAGTTCGAGGATCAACACTTCGAGACGCGCCTTTTGACCACCTGACAACGTGCCGTACTCCTGGCGGGCATTTCCTGCCAGCCCGTAGCGACCGAGTGAGCGCATCGACTTCTCGTCATCAAATACTCGATCTCGCACAATCTCGATGCACTCACGCCCCCGGAAGTCTGGCCGGTCGTTGATCTGCGTGAATGTGCCGACCGACGTGCGTGGCCCAAAGTTGATGACACCTTGGTGCGTGCGGATCGACCCGGCGATGGCGTTGAGCAGATGACTCTTCCCCGTGCCGTTGGGACCAATCAGACCGACCCGCTCGCCGAAATGGACCTCGTCACTGAATGGAAAGAACAGGTCAGCGACCGAGACGCCGAGCATCTGAATCACTCGCCGTGCCGAATCGGCACCGCGCAGTTTGACGTGAATGTTCTGGTCAGGGACCGGTGGCGGAGGCGGGCCGATCGCCACGAACTTCTCCCAGCGGGTCTCAGCGGCGTTCGCCTTGGTTGCGTTCTTGAAGTTCTGGGCAGCGCGCTGCTTCATGATCTTCATGTGGTGGAAGAGGCGTCGCTCTTCGTCGTTCCACCGTTTCAGCGCGTCGCCGAGCATCTCCTGCCGACGCGTGCGCGCCTCGGGGAACGTCGTGTACGAGCCGCCATGAACCCAGCAACCGGCCCCCTCGATCACGATGATCTTGGTGGCGACCCGTTCCAGCAGTGTGCGGTCGTGGCTGACCATCAGGATCGTGCTCTTGCACGACTTGATCTGGTCCTCCAACCACACTCGGGTGGGGACGTCGAGATAGTGGTCCGGCTCGTCGAGCTGCAAAATGTCGGAACCTGATGCGAGCAGCAGGTCAAGTACCAGTCGTTTGCGCTCGCCGCCTGATAATTCACTCACGAGCCGGGTTGCGAAGTTGGTGACAGGCGTCTTGACGCTCCGACGGGCCGCCGCAGCCCACTGCGATTCGAGCTCGTAGCCACCCATGTCCCCCCATACGGTGAGTGCTTCGGCGAATGCCATACCGCCCTCGAAGTTGGCGTCGGTGCCGTCGAGCATCGCTCGCTCCGCAATGACCATTGCTCGGCCGGCGTCGCGCAGGTGCGCAGGCGCGACCTCAATCAGCATCTCGCGCAACGTGTCGGTCGGGCGTGACATGCCGACGTCCTGGGTCATCACGAGCACCGAACCGCCGAGCGCGAACTCGCCTTCGTCGGCATCCAACTCGCCCGACAGGATCCGCAGGATCGTGCTCTTGCCGACACCGTTGGCACCCACGAGAGCTGCATGCTCGCCAGGGGCGACGCCGAACCCGACATCGAAGAACAGCGAGTCAACGCCCGGAGGTGCGTATTCAAGTTCGGAGACCGAGATGCTGCTCACAGACCAACCATCTTGCCGTGGACCCAGGCGAGAGCCACTGCTCGGTTATCAGTTAGCCAGACCGTTCAGGCGGCTGGGTATGAGTAGGAATGGTATGATTCCTACATGCGCGTCACTGAGAAGGGTCAAGTCACGATTCCAAAGGATCTCCGTGAAGCGTGCGGGATCGGGACGGGCACGGAAGTGGTCTTTGAGTTGAGCGGTGACGTGATCGTGCTCCGTAAGGTGATCGGCGGACCAACTCGCGGGCGACAACTCGCTGACCGCCTTCGCGGCCGAGGCGACGTTCGCATGACGACCGACGAAATCATGGCTCTCACCCGCGGGGCGTGAAAACATCGTGATTGGAACGCTGGTCGACGCAAACGTACTGCTTGATGTGTTAACCGAGGACCCGAAGTGGCTGTCGTGGTCGGTTGACGCTCTCGCCGAGGCCGCCGAACTCGGGCCGCTGCTCATCAATCCGATCATCTATGCCGAGGTGTCGGTGAGATTTTCGACGATCGAGGATCTCGACGAAGCCCTGCCTCCGCAAGACTATCGACGCATGCCGCTGCCCTGGGAAGCGGCCTTCCTTGCTGGCAAAGCGTTTGTGAGATATCGACGACAAGGTGGTCAACGGAAGACGACTCTGCCCGACTTTTTCATCGGTGCTCACGCCGCAGTCGAGGATCGAGCACTCCTGACGCGCGATTCGTCTCGCTTCAAGACCTATTTTCCGACAGTGAGGCTGACCTCGCCAGACGTGTAGCGGCCGCCCGCGACCGCGTCGAGGGATACGGAACGCTCACCCGGCAGTTGGCGGTTCAGTTGACGGTCGTCGCATGGGGAGCGTGTTGCGCCATACGCCGTCCCATGCGTGGAGGGCGGCGGCGACTGCTGGAGCGGTGGGGACGAGGCCGATCTCGCCGACCCCTTTGATTCCGTACGGCGATCTTGGTTGCGGCACTTCGACGATCTGGACTTCGATCTCTGGCACGTCTTTGGCGCGCAAGATACCGAGGGATCGCAACGTCATGTTGGTCGGGAAACCCGTTTCCGGATCGGTCGGGAAGTCCTCGGTCAGGGCGTATCCGAGACCCATGTGGACACTGCCTTCAATCTGACCTTCCACGAGTGTCGGGTTGACCGCCCTGCCAACATCGTGAACGGCTACGACCTTGTCGATCTTGCCGGTCTGGCGATCGGCGATCACCAACTGTGCGGCATAGCTGAAGCACGAATGAATCGTCGGATTGGCGACGCTTGGATCTCCGAGCTTCTGGGTCCAATCGACCAGGCACTCCCCGTAGTGATCGACATCCGGCGCACAGTCGGCGGCGAGTGCTGCCTCACAAGCCTGTTGCACAGAACCCGCTGCCATCAAGGTGCCGCGCGACCCCGTCGTCTGGCCGAAGCCAAGCTCCCGTGTCGTGTCGACGATCACATCGATCAGGTTCGGATCGATCCCGAGTTCTTGAGCAGCAACTTGGAGCGCGACGGTATGAACACCTTGCCCCATCTCGGTCCAGCCATGGCGAACCTCGACTCGACCTGTGTCCGAACCGAACCGGACGACAGCGCCGCTGACCTCACGAAAGCCGTTTCCAAGCCCGGAGTTCTTCATTCCCAACCCAAGCCCAACGGCGTGACCAGCTGTACGAGCAGCGTCGTATGCGGACTTGATCTGATCGAGACAGGCTTCGGCGCCACCGGCCCCGTCGTCCATGATCTGACCGGGACCCCATTCGTCGCCGGACCGAACGACGTTGCGTTTGCGGATTTCCCACGACGAAATTCCGACCTGCTCGGCGAGCCGATCAAGTACGCCCTCTGTGGCGAACTGGGCCTGATTGGCGCCGAACCCACGGAACGCGCCGCACACCAGGTTGTTGGTTCGAACGGCAACCGTCTCGACGTCGATCGCCGCCCATCGGTATGGCCCGACGGCGTGACCGGCGGCCCGCTCGAGCACCTTCATGCCAACGCTTGCATAGGCACCGGAGTCACCAATCCCGCGGACGCGCAGCGCCGTCAGCCGACCATCGACGTCGCAGCCGGCGGTGAACGTCAGCGTGATCGGGTGGCGTTTGGGGTGAATCCGGAAGCTTTCGTCGCGCGTCAGCGTGCACTTCACCGGGCGATCGAGCAGCCACGCCGCCAGCGCCGTCTGGGCCTGGTTGCTCATGTCTTCCTTGCCACCGAACGCGCCTCCGTTCGAGACCAGTTCAACCGTGACGCGATCACGAGGC
>JANOTN010000439.1:0-24794 GCA_031416375.1 Ilumatobacteraceae bacterium | reverse complement strand
TCGGCGGAGTAGATGACGAGTCACTGAAAGCGATGACATACCTCGTCGACAACGAGGGGATCACGAGCTTCAAGCTGTTCATGGCCTACCCCGGCGTGCTCTACTCCGACGATGGTCAGATTCTGCGGGCGATGCAGAACGCCGGCGAGTCCGGTGCCGTGATCATGATGCACGCCGAGAACGGGATCGCCATCGACGTACTCGTCGCCCAAGCGCTCGCCCGCGGTGAGACGGCTCCGATGTACCACTCGCTGACCCGCCCTGCCGAGCTCGAAGGCGAGGCAACCAATCGGGCGATTCAACTCGCCAAGGTTGCTGGCAACGTGCCGCTCTACGTTGTCCATATGTCGGCGTCTGAAGCCTTGGAAGAAATCGCTGAAGCGCAACACAAGGGCCAGAACGTGTTTGCCGAAACCTGCCCGCAGTACCTCTATCTGTCACTGGAAGACCAACTGATGCAGCCCGGCTTTGAGGGTGCAAAGTGGGTCTGCTCGACACCGTTACGCACCAAACACGAGCACCACCAGAAGGATCTCTGGAAGGGTCTCCGGATGAACGAGTTGGCGGTTGTCTCGACTGATCATTGCCCGTTCTGCATGAAGGATCAGAAGGAACTCGGCCTCGGCAACTTTGCTGCAATCCCGAACGGAATCGGCGGTGTCGAGCACCGGATGGAGCTGCTGTACCAAGGCGTTGTCAACGGTGAATTGACTCTGGAACGATGGGTCGAGACCTGCTGTACCACGCCGGCCCGCATGTTCGGGCTTTATCCTCGCAAGGGCGAGATCGTTGCCGGCGGCGACGCCGACATCGTCGTCTGGGATCCAAACGCGACAACCAAACTGGGGATCAACGACAAGCATCACATGAACATGGATCACTCAGCGTGGGAGGGTTTCGAGATCGACGGCAAAGTCGACACGGTGATCAGCCGAGGGCTGGTCGTGATGGAAAACGACCAGTTCACCGGCAGAAAAGGCCACGGCCAGTACATCAAGCGCGGCCTCAGCAGCTACCTAGTCTGAACGTTTGGTGCCTGACACCAAACGTTCACGCACCAAACGTTCACGGAGGATCATATGAACACGATTGAGCACTGGATTGACGGGCGGATTGTCGCGTCTACGTCTGGGCGGGTTGGGCGCGTGTTCAACCCGGCAACGGGCGAGCTGTCCGGCGAGGTTGCGCTTGCATCGGTCGATGAGGTCGACACCGCGGTTGCTTCGGCCAAGGCGGCGTTCCCGTCGTGGCGCGCCACGAGTTTGTCGCGACGCTCCGAGGTCATGTTTCGAATGCGTGAACTGGTTGACGCCAACCGCAAGGAGATCGCCTCACGCCTGACTGCCGAGCATGGCAAGGTGATCTCCGATGCAATGGGTGAAGTCGCCCGTGGCCTCGAAAACATCGAGTTCGCCTGCGGTGTACCTCACCTGATGAAGGGCGGATTCTCCGAGCAGGCGGCGACCGGCATCGACGTGTACTCGATTCGTCAACCTCTCGGGGTGGTCACCGGGATCACGCCGTTTAATTTCCCGGCGATGGTTCCAATGTGGATGTTCGCCAACGCGTTGGCGTGCGGCAACACGTTCGTGTTGAAGCCGAGCGAGAAGGACCCGTCGGTGTCGCTGTACCTCGCCGAACTACTGGCGCAAGCGGGGTTGCCCGCTGGCTGCTTCAACGTCGTGCAGGGCGACAAAGTTGCCGTCGACCGTCTGCTGGAACACCCCGATGTGAAGGCCGTCAGCTTCGTCGGCTCGACCCCGATCGCCAGGTACATCTACGAGACCGGCACCGCCAACGGTAAGAGAGTTCAGGCGCTGGGTGGGGCAAAGAACCACATGCTTGTGCTCGCCGACGCCGATCTCGACATGGCCGCCGATGCGGCGATCGGTGCCGCGTTTGGATCGGCTGGTGAGCGCTGTATGGCGATCAGCGTGGTACTCGCATCCGAGGCAATCGCCGACGATCTCGTCGCCAAGATCGCTGACCGGATCCCGAGGGTCAAGGTCGGTCCAGGCAATGAACCTGACAGTGAGATGGGCCCGCTGATCACCGGTGAACATCGCGACAAGGTCGCCGGCTACATCGACGGTGCCACCGACGAGGGTGCCACCTTGGTGATCGACGGTCGCCCCGAATCGACTGATGGTGGCTTCTTCATCAACCCGACCCTGATCGACCATGTGCAGCCCGGCATGGCCTGCTACGACCACGAGATCTTCGGCCCTGTGCTCTCGGTGATGCGGGTCCACGGCTACGAAGACGGTGTCGCCACGATCAACGCCAACCAGTTCGCCAACGGCACAGCGATCTTCACCCGCGACGGCGGAGCCGCCCGCCAGTTCCAGTTCGACATCGAGGTAGGGATGGTCGGGATCAACGTTCCGGTTCCGGTTCCGGTCAGCTACTACAGCTTCGGGGGATGGAAGGCGAGCCTGTTCGGCGACACCCACATGTATGGACCGGAAGGGATCAACTTCTACACGAAGGGCAAAGTCGTGACGAGTAAGTGGCCTGATCCATCGACCAGCACGATCGACCTCGGCTTCCCAGAAACGAGATGACGACCATGTACAGAATCAACTTGAGCGAGGCGACGAGGGAAGCGCCGGCGACGAGTCGGACCGGGGCGGGTCGAAAGCCGAGCGGACGATGAGCGTCGGTATGGATATAGGGGTGGTGCTTCAAACGACGCCGCCGGCGTTGCGCGTGATCGAGTTGGCAAAGCGAGCCGAATCGCTCGGGTTCTCACACGTGTGGACGTTTGATTCCCACATCTTGTGGGAGGAGCCGTACGTGATCTACAGCCAAATCCTGGCCGAGACCCGCAACGTGATCGTCGGTCCGATGGTGACCAATCCGGCAACCCGCGACTGGACCGTCACAGCCAGCACGTATGCGACGTTGAATGAGATGTACGGCAACCGCACGATCTGTGGGATTGGTCGCGGCGACTCGGCCGTGCGGGTCACCAACGGAAAGCCGACCACGCTGCAAACGATGTCCGAAGCCGTCCACGTGATTCGCGAACTCGCCAACGGTCGCAGTGTTGACTATCAAGGCTCCACGATTACGTTGCCGTGGGCGTCTAAATCGCGGCTCGAAGTGTGGGGTGCGGGCTACGGCCCGAAGGCACTCAAGATGATCGGCGAAACCTGTGACGGGTTCATTCTGCAACTCGCCGATCCTCAGATCGCGGCCTGGACGATCAAGGCTGTGCGTACCGCCGCCGAACAGGCAGGCCGAAACCCCGACGAGATCACGATTTGCGTGGCCGCGCCCGCATACGTCGGTACCGATATCCCCTACATGCGTGACCAGTGCCGATGGTTCGGTGGCATGGTCGGCAACCACGTCGCCGACATCGTGATGCGTTACGGCGACCAATCCGACATCCCGCAGGTACTGACCGACTACATCAAGGGCCGCCAGGGTTACGACTACAACCAGCACGGTCAGACAGGCAACACGCATACTGAGTTCGTCCCCGACGAGATCGTCGACCGGTTCTGCATCCTCGGCTCGGCTGACGAACATCTCCGTCGCCTGAACGAGCTACGCGCGCTTGGCGTTGATCAGTTCGCGATCTACCTCCAGCACGACGGCAAGGATCACACCTTGCTGGCCTACGGTGAACACATCATCCCGCAGCTCAACGACCACACGCTCGCCAAGAGCTGAAACGACCCATGATCAAACGTGCCGCCCGTCGAACCGCGATGTTCTGCCTCGCGTTGTTCCTCGTCGGGTGCGCCTGGGAACTTGTCAAGGCTGTCGGCCCAGATGGCGGTGGCACGGTGCTCGGCATGAGCATCATCCCGAAGACATCCGACCGGGCGATGCCGCACACCTGGGACATGCTGACTCGGCTCGGCGAGCCGGAGAGCACCGCCGGTGGCCAGGCGATCTGGCGGTCGGTCGTCGGATATAGCTGGTACACGTTCCGTCTGGCGTTGGTCGGCCTGATCATGGGCTCGGCGTTCGGCGTCGGGTTGGCGGTCGTGATGGCGAGGTTTCGATTCGCCGAGCGCGGACTGCTGCCGTGGGTAGTCATGTCGCAGACCGTGCCGCTGATCGCCCTCGCCCCGCAGGTCGTGAGCTGGAGCGGCCGGGTTGATGTGTTCGGTTGGGAATGGCCACGCTGGCTGTCGGTCTGCGTGCTGGCTGCCTTCCTGGCCTTCTTCCCGATCACGGTTGGTGCGTTGAAGGGTTTGAACTCCGCACCAGCCGCAGCGATCGAGCTGATGGACAGCTACGCCGCGTCGTGGTGGAAGACGTTGGTGAAGCTCAGGTTTCCGGCTGCGATCCCGTTCTTCATTCCAGCGCTCAAGCTCGGCGCCACGCTGTCGGTGGTCGGCGTGATCGTGTCAGAACTGTCGACCGGCGTGACCGGCGGTATCGGTCGTGCCGTGTTGTCGTACGGGTCGGCGGCAACCGGTGACCCGACCAAGGTGTACGCGGCGATCTTCGGTGCCGCGTTGCTCGGTCTTGTGATGTTCGGGTTGGTTGTCGGACTCGACGTCTTACTGATGCGCAACCGTCCCGCCGAGGTCGAGTAGTGAGTGCCGTCGTGGTGAACAACGTGGCCAAGGTGTTCAACCCGGGCCGGGCGAATCAGGTCGATGCTCTGATCGACATTGACCTGGCGGTCGAGCCAGGCGAATTCGTCTCATTGATCGGCCCATCTGGTTGTGGCAAGTCGACGCTACTCCGACTGATCGCCAACCTGATCGATCCGACGACCGGCGACGTGCTGGTCAACGGCCGATCTGCGGCCCAGGCGCGCCTGGATCAGGATTACGGGATGGCCTTCCAGCAGGCAGGTCTCTTCGATTGGCGAACTGTTGAGAAGAACATCGAACTGCCGCTGGAACTGAAGGGCTGGGACAAGGCCAAGCGCCGGGCCCGCGCGCATGAAATGCTCGAACTTGTAAAACTCTCGGAATTCGCTCGTCATATGCCGTGGCAACTCTCTGGAGGTATGCAGCAACGTGTCGCCATCGCTAGGGCGCTGGCGGCCCATCCGGCGCTGCTGTTGATGGACGAGCCGTTCGGTGCGCTGGATGAGATGACCCGGGAACACATGCAGGCCGAGCTACTTCGGATCTGCCGAGCCACGGAAACGACCGTGGTGTTCGTCACTCACTCGATTCCCGAGGCTGTCTATCTCTCCGACCGGGTGGTGGTGATGTCACCGCGGCCAGGGCGGATCACTGAGATCGTCGACATCGACCTCGGGTTGACTCGCCACGAATCGACGCGTGAGCACGCTGGATTCTTCAGCGCCGTCACGGCAGTTCGCAGCGCGCTACGCGGCGTCGGGTCGGCTGCCCTTGGTGGGGTCGACGACCGATGATCCTTCGCCGCGTGGTCAATGTCATCTGGCCACCCGCCCTGTTTGGCGCGTTGTTCGTCGTCGCCTGGGAGCTAGTCGTCAAGGGATTCGACCTCAAGCCGTACTTTCTCCCATCGCCGAGTTCGATTGGCGAAGCCTTCGTCGACAACATCCGGCTGGTCAAGAGTGCTGCCTTCGTATCGGGCGGCAACGCGTTGGTCGGGCTGATCGCTGGCACACTGCTCGGGATCGCCGTCAGTTTCTTGCTGATGCGGTTTCGTGTGCTGAACGAACTGGCGACACCGTTGGCGATCGCACTCAACGCAGTCCCGATCATCGTGCTGGTGTCGATCTTCAACAACATGTTTTCCAGCGGTACCGAAATCCCGCGGCGACTGATGGTGACGCTGACCGTGTTCTTCATCGTGCTGGTGAATGTCGCCAAAGGGCTCCGCCAGGTCCACAGCACCCACCTCGAGTTGCTTCGGTCATACGCTGCCACGCCTCGTGAGGTGCTGGTCAAGGCCCGTATTCCGAACGCCCTTCCGCATCTTTTCACGTCACTCAAGATCGCTGCTCCCGCATCAGTCATCACCGCCTTCGTGGCGGAGTACTTTGGCGGTAGCCAAAATGGGCTCGGGAGTCGTATAACTTCGAATGTCGCCAACTCCAGGAACGCAGTCGCTTGGGCCTACGTGTTCGGTGCCTGCTTGTTGGGGCTGACGTTCTACCTGATCTCCATTGCACTGGAGAGAGTTTCTACACATAACCGGGGCATCGCCCCAAGGGGAGCATAAAGATGAGAACAACCAAGATCAGAGGCGTCGTGGCGATCGCCGCGGCACTGTCGTTTGTTGCCGCAGCATGCGGTGACGACGAGGCCGAACCCGCTGCCGATACCGCCGAGGCAGAACCGACGGTCGAGGCTGAGGAGACGACCGCCGCGTCGGTGACGATGGAGATGCCGATTTGCGAAACCGTCGATCCGATCAAGCTGCAGCTGCAATGGTTCACCCAGGCCCAGTTCGCCGGCTACTACGCAGCCGTTGACCAGGGCTTCTATGAGCACCAGTGCCTCGAAGTCGAGATTGTTCAGGGCGCGGTCGAAATTGTGCCCCAGACGCAACTCGCCAATGGTGACGTTGATTTCGCCCTCGCCTGGGTGCCGAAGGCACTCGCAAGTAGGGAGGCGGGCGCCAACATCGTGAACATCGCCCAAATCTTCCAACGGTCAGGCACGTTGCAGGTCTCGTTCAAGGAGAAGGGGATCGTCGCACCAGCTGATTTCGCTGGCAAGAAAATCGGTAACTGGGGTTTCGGTAACGAGTACGAAGTCTTCGCCGCACTCGGTGCCGCGGGTCTCGATCCGGCAACCGATGTTGAGCTGCTCGGTCAGAACTTCGACATGGTCGCACTGCTCGACGGCACGATCGACGCGGCTGAGGCCATGACCTACAACGAGTACGCCCAGGTGCTGGAGGCCGTCAACCCGGCCACCGGTGAGCTGTACACGGCGGCCGATTTTAATGTTGTCAGCTACGAAGACGTTGGTGTCGGCATGCTGCAGGACGCGATCTGGGCGGACGCCGGCAAGCTTGCCGATGACCCCGCCTACCGCGACCAGGCTGTTCGGTTTGTGGCCGCCTCTCTCGAGGGTTGGGCGTACTGCCGCGACAACGTTGAGTCGTGCCGTGACATCGTGCTGGCGGCTGGCCCGACGCTGGGTGCCAGCCATCAGCTGTGGCAGATGAACGAAATCAACAAGCTGATCTGGCCGTCGCCTTCTGGTATCGGTTTCATGGACCAGGCAGCGTGGGACCGTACGGTTGAGATTGCTCAGGGAACCCCCAACCTCGAAGGTGCCACGGTCTTGACCGCTGCGCCGACCGAGGGGGCGTTTACCAACGACATCGTCACCGAGGCGTGGGCCCTGCTCGAAGGCCTGGGTCTCGATCTCAAGGGCGAAGGCTTCGCCCCGATCGAAGTCACCCTCGTCGAGGGCGGCGCCTGATCAATCGGCGAACGTTTGGTGTCTGACACCAAACGTTCGCCCTCGAGTCAGCTTTCGATGACGTTGAGTTCGACGGAGTAGTGGGCGGCGTCGTAGCGGTGATCGCCCAACTCGACGACGCGTCCCGTGTCGTCCTGCATTACTCGTCGCATCGTCACGAGCGGTGCCCCTGCAGACAGCCCGAGAATCGCCGCGTCGGCCGCCGTCGCCGCCACGGCACCGAGACGTTGGGTTGCCGAATGAGGCCGAACACCTCGCTCGCGCATCAGCGCGTACAGGCCGCTTGCCGCCAACTGTTCTGTCGAGAAGTGGCCGGCGGCTTCGACGATCAACCAGTTGCGCATAATTGCCAGGCGATGTGTGCCAGATGCGCGGCAACGTTCGATGTGGACTACCTCGGTACCGATCGGCAATACCAGCGCTTCAGCCACCGACGCATCGGCGGCAACTCGTTCGTGGGTCAGCACGGTGGTGAGCGGTAGCCGCCCTGACGCCGTCAGGTCATCAAACAGACTGGTCAGCTTGAAAGGGCGACGGACCTGATCGTTGACGACCTGCGTCCCAACGCCCCGGCGGCGCACCAACAACCCGTTGTCGACGAGGTCCTGAATCGCCCGCCGCACCGTTGGTCGTGACACCTGCCATTTGTCAGCAAGGTCGAGTTCGTTTTCGAGAAACGCACCCTTGGCGAGCACGCCTGTCTGAACGGCAGCCTCGAGTTGTCGGGCGAGCTGGTGATACAGCGGGATCGGAGTGACACGATTCAAGCTGATGATGAGGTCTGCCACTTCACGCACGATAGTTGACATACGTGTCGCCTTGTCGCATTGTCACGACATTTTCACCGCTGCCGTGAGCAGGCAATTTAGTAGATCGTTCGGCGCGTTTAGCTCAGGCCTTTGAGGACGTCTTGGAGCGATTTCAGGCCGGCCGCTAGCGAGTCGGTGAGCGCTGCCAGCTCGGTGTCGCGGACGTTGATCCTGATCGGGACATCGAGCTTGACGGGGAACTCGTCCTTGATCTCGACGGTCTCATTGATCGGGATGTCAACCACCAGGTCGACCGGTACGTCGACGTCGACCGGCACGGTGATATCGAGTGGAATCTTGCCGAAGGGAGTGTCAACCTGGATCGTCGTGTCAAACGACTGCTTGATCGGAATCGTCGTCTTGATCGGCACTTGGACAACCCGGTCGATCACAACTTCGGTGTCGATGGGAATCGTCTCGTCGATCGCAACGTCAAACGCGATCGTCGAGTTGCCGAACTCGGTCAGCCCGGCGATGGCCTCGTCGACACCAGCGGAGACCTGCGGTTCGAGTGCCACCAACTGTTCCTGGAAGCCGGTGATCTGCGAGGCATACAACGCCGCGCCCGCCTCGACCCGTTGCATGTCGGCCTGGGTGCCGACCAGCGCGTTCTGTGTCGACGAGAGCCGTGAGAACAGCAAGCCGACCAGCGCTAAGGCACCGATCAGCGTTACCGCCAACACCCCGATGATGATGTTCAATCGTTTCGCAACCGGTGCCGTAAGCGCGGCGACGTGCTCAAGCTGTTGTGGCCCTTCAACGGGTTGATTGACCTCGGTAAGGGTGGATCCGGGGGTATTCATGGTGTCTCCGTGGGAGTTGATTGGCTTCATTGCGAAGGCGGCGAGCAGGCCGGTGCCGACGACGACCGCTGCGGCAGTGAACGTCTCGGCGATCGCCTGCGAGGTCAGGGCTTCTTGGGCTGCGGTCAGTGCTGCTTCGAACCCGGGGTCGGTGATTGAGGGGAGGTCGATGGTGGAACGCAGCGCAGTGAACCGCGCCAGGCCCCAAGCGGTGAGCGCCGAGAGTCCGACGCTGAGGCCGAGCAATCGCACGACCATCACGAGCGCCGCCGCGGTGCCGCGTTGGTCTGCGGGGGCGGCGTCGACGACTGCACTGGTGGTGGGTGCGACGGTGAGCCCGAAGCCAGCCCCGAGTAGCGCCAGTTGTAGTGCGAACACCGTGTACGAGGTCCCGGCGTTCCAGGTCGCACCCATCCAGACGTAGGCCGTGGTCGACATCGCCAGACCGGTGAGCACCGGTGGCTTGAACCAACTGCGTTCGGTGACTTGTCCACCGACGTAAGCAGCGATCGCCATCGCTGCCGTCAGAGCCGACAGAATCCAGCCGGCCACCACCGCCGATCGTTCAAGGTCAAGTTCAACCGAATTGATGAACAGCGGTACATCGACCATCGCGATCACGAGCCCGGCACCGACAACGAAGTTGACGAACAATGCAACTAGCAGGTTGCGACCCTTGAACAGTCGTCGGTCGATCAACGGGTCGGTGGAGTTGCGCTGTTGCCGGACGAACAGACCACCGGCAACGAGTGCAACCGGGTACAACCAACGCAGGTCGCGCCCCGAGCCGGTCAGTTCGTCGAGTCCGTTGACACTTTGAATCTCGGCCGAGCCGAGCAAAGCCATATTGAGCGACACCAACGTGATCGTCAGCAGTGTTGCCCCGAGCCAGTCGATGCGCTTGCGCTCGTCTGGTCGGTCGTGACCTTCGAGCGCCCACCACGACGCAGCCAGGCCGCCAATCGCCAACGGAATGTTGAGCCAGAACTGCCATTCCCACGACAGGAATCGGACCAGCATCGCCCCGTAGAGCGGGCCCCAGACCCAGCCCATCGTTTCGATAGCGCCGAGTGTGCCGAGGGCCCCCGCCCGCTTGCCTTCCGGGTAGACGTCACCGACGACCGCCAGTGCGACCGGCACCATCGCGCCGCCGCCTAACGCCGTGAGCACACGGCCAACAAGGAACCAGGTGAACGAGGAGTCAAGCGACGTTGATAGCGGAATCAGGATCGTGCCGATCATGAAGATCAGGTAGGCCCCGACGAAGGTGCGGCGTCGGCCGATTACGTCGCTGATCCGACCGGCGATCGGCATGATCGCCACGAATGCGATCAGGTAGGCGTTGACGATCCAGGCGGCGTCATCGAGGCCGTCGGGCAGCACGAGCCCCAGGTCGCCGATGATTGGTCGCAGCATCGTCGAGACGACGGTCAAATCGTCTGCGGCGACGAACACACTGAAGCCGACGACGGCAAGAATCGCCGCTGGTGATGGCCGACGTTTGCCGATCGTGCCGGTATCCGCGGTTGTATTGATGTCGTTCATAACTTGACGTTCTCCGGTGGGTTGATCGTGAAGGTCTCGCCATAGTTCGACATGGTCAACGCCCAGCTCGATTCGGCATCTCCGAGCACCGTGGTGAACTCGGCGGCGGTAACCAAGTTCGATTGGGGATGAATCCACAGGTCGACCGGTACGTCTTGATTTCTAACGAGGCCGACAGTGATATTGCGGACTTGATCGGCGGGTGCGGTGCCGCGTATGTGATATCGATCACCGCTTCGGTCGTCGATGCCGATCAGTTCGACGTCCTGCAGGTTGGCGAGCAGCGGCTTCCATCCGTTGGTCGGATCGAAGAACCGCGAAGGATCGATGTCGTACCCGTCGGGCAGCGTTTCGAAGTCGCCGGTGACCGGGTTCGAGATCCAGACTTCCTCATCGATCGCGACCGCACCGAGCTTGGTGGTCAGGTTGTCGTTGATCTTCACGGTCAGTTCCGCCTGTGCCTGGTTCGGCACGGTGAACTGACCGAGCAGGCTTTCGAGGGCGATCCGTTCGAACTGGTCGATGAAGATCGGCGCGCCCGTGCGGCCGAGTGTGAACTGCACGCTGCTGACTTCAGCCATTGCTTCCGACGAAGCGGCAACGATCGCCTGGGCATCAGCGCTGGGGTCGGCGATCGCATGATCTGGCGTCTTGTTGTCGACGTTCTCGGACATCTCGGCCTCTGATCCGCCGACAAACCTCTCGCCTTCGCCGTTGCGGGAGTTGACCGCCACGGCAACGGTTACGAACAGCGCTGCAACGGCCAGAGCGACCGCACCGCTCGCAAAGGCAGCAGATCCATCGACTTGTCGTCGGTCTGTCATTGGGTTGTCTCCTGCCATGCCCGCGGTGATCCGCGGTACAGCATGACACTGCTCCAACTCGGCGAGTGTCGGCGCTATTCCAGATCAGGCGGTGACGGTGATCGTGCCCTGCATCGAGGCGTGGAAGTTGCAGTGGTAGGCGAACGTCCCGGCGGTGTCGAACGTGAACTCGAACGACTCGCCGGGGGCGATCGAGCCCGAGTCAAATGTGCCGTCCTCCGAAGTCCAGGTGTGCGTCGCCGAATCGTCGTTGGTGACTGCGACGGTCGTTCCAACCGCGACTTCGGTTGCCCCGCTGAACGCGAAACCGGCAATCGTGATCGCCGCGCCTCCGGTGGCTGGTGCGGTGGAAACCGCCTCAGCTGCGCTGGATGCGTCATCCCCTCCGCCACAGGCGGTGAGGGTGAGCAGCAGGCTGGCACTGGCTGCGAGGGTTGTGCGGAGGCTGAGTCGGTTTGTGTTCACGCCCAACAGTACGTGCATCGGCGACGTTCGGTTCGCGTATTTCTAGCGGGCCATGTTGTAGAACTCCTCGTTGGGGCGGATTCCGGCGAAGTTGGCGTAGCGGTTGGACAGAGCGAACAGCGAGGTGATTGCACCGATGTCCCAGATTTCGTCGTCGGTGAATCCCTGGGCACGCATCTGATCGAGTTCGTCGTCGGTCACAGCTGCGGAGTCCTGCGAGACGAGGAGAGCAAACCTGACGATTGCCCGCTCACGTTCCGACAGGTCGGCCTTGAGTGGATTGACGGCGACCTGGTCGGCGATGAGGGGGTTCTTCATCCGGATTCGGAGGATCGCACCGTGAGCAACGACGCAGTACAAGCAACCGTTGGCCGCCGACGTTGCCACCACGATCAGTTCGCGTTCGGCCTTCGTCAGACCGTCGGACTTCTCCATCAGCGCGTCGTGAAAGGCAAAGAACGCCCGGAACTCGTCGGGTCGATGGGCGAAGGCGAGGAACACATTTGGGATGAAACCCGACTTCTCAGACACGGCAACGACGCGTGCCCGAATGTCATCCGGCAACGAATCAAGTTCAGGTACCGGAAACCGAGAGATCGGATGCTTGTTCATGTGTTGAGCTTCGCGCAGGTGCGTGCGTGCGAAGATCAATCCCATGATCGCAACCGTCGACGTGAAATCTCTGCTTGATCCCGACATCGCAGCCGTGCTTGGCGCGTTGCCGATCGACGTCGGTGCCTTGCTGGCTTCGTTGTCGGACGAAACCGTTGCTGAGGTGCGGGCGACGATGTCGATGATGCCGATGCCGGAGTTGTCGGACCGCGTCGAACGAACCGATCATCTCGTCGACGCCGCAGCCGGCGTGGTCGTGCGGGTCCATCGCCCGGTCGGTGTCGATGGCGACCTGCCATGCGTGTACTGGATGCATGGCGGCGGCCTGGTGCTGGGTAGCCATGAACAGGACGACGCCCGCTTCGATCGATGGTGCACGTTGTTCGGGTGCGTTGGCGTGTCGGTCGAGTACCGACTGGCACCCGAAACCCCGTATCCCGGCCCGCTCGACGATTGCTACGCGGGACTGCGTTGGGTACACGACAATGCCAACGAGATCGGAGTCGATCGATCGCGGATTGGGATTGGCGGGAACAGCGCAGGCGGCAATCTCGCTGCAGGTCTGGCGCTACTCGCACGTGACCGGGGCGAACTCCCGGTGGCGTTTCAACTTCTCATCTATCCGATGATCGATGACCGGCAGATGACCGCCTCGAGTCAGTGGCTCGATCCGATTTGGCCGCCCTCCGCCAACCGGTACGGGTGGACCGCCTATCTCGGTGCGGCCAAGGGCGGGCCAGACGTTCCGATCTACGCCGCGGCGGCACGTGCGACTGACCTCGTGGGGCTGCCACCCACGTTGATCTCGGTCGGCGCGATCGACGGATTCTCCGACGAAGACATCGACTTCGCGGTTCGGCTTCGGCACGCCGGCGTGCCGGTCGAACTGCACGTGTACCCCGGCGCCCCGCACGGATTCGACAGCCTCGCCCCGACATCGGTGATCGCTCGGAGGGCCAACGCCGACACCGAGGCCTGGCTGCGCGGACGGATCGGCGAGTCGTCATCTTCGGCATGATTGTGCGTGGCTGGCTTGCACGACCTGGTTGCCGAGATTTGAGCGGTGATCGCGAATGTCGGTGGGGCTCATGCACCCGCACGCGGGCGGTTGATCACGGCAAATGTCACCGCTGCCGCTGCCCCGACGTTGAGTGAATCGACGTCGCTCCGGATCGGGAGTCGAACGCGCCGGGTGGCAGCATGTAACGCACGCCCACTCAGCCCAGGACCCTCTGCACCGAGCATCACGGCCAAGCGCTCGGGTGGGTCGAGTGTCCAGATGTCAACGCTGTCAGGGGCCGGTGTCATCGCCCACGTCTCAAATCCATTGGTGTGCAGCTCGGTGAGTGCAACCGAAAGATCGTCGAACCGACATGTGGGTAGAAACAAGATCTCACCCATGCTGACCCGAACTGTTCGGCGGGTGTAGGGATCGATGCATGTGGGGTCAAGCACGAGCGCATCGATTCCCAATGCGCGCCCTGATCGTGCGATCGCTCCGAGGTTCTCCGGGTCGTTGAGGCCCTCGAGGATGGCGATACGACGCGCCGTTATCAGGATCTCGGCGAGCGATGGGCTCGCCTGACGGTCGGCCGCAGCGATCGCTCCGCGGTGCAGATTGAAGCCGGCGATGTCGTGCAATAGCGCCTTGTCGACCACATAGACCGACACCTCGAGCGGTTCGAGCCACTCGATCAGGCGCTCGAACTTCTGCTCGGAGACGAGCACCGATCGCAACCGATGGCCCGAGACAAGTAGCCGCTCGATCGCCAACGGGCCTTCGGCGATGAAGAACTCGTCCCCCTCGATTTTGCGGCGAGCGACCTGGTCTTTGAGTTCCCGATAGTCGCTGAGCCGAGGATCGCAGGCGTCGCTGATTCGCTCGATCACGTGCTCAGTGTGCCACCGTCATACCATTCTGGTCAGCAGTTCGCTGGACTGGTGAGGCCAGATGGTGAACGGAAGTGGCGGTCGCCGGTCAGGGGAGGGCGAACATTTGGCGACCCCGTTGGTTGAGGTCGGCGATCGTGGATCGGTCGGTGAACTGCATTTCGAAGCCTTCGTTGGGGTAGTCCTTGGGGCTTTCACCTGAGTTGAAAATATCGAGCATGCCGGTCGCATACTGATCGTTTCGTGGGCAGCTTGGCGTGGCGGCGATGTACATCACGTTGCCCCAGCGGGTTTCGTTGGCGGCCGCTCCAACCGAATGAATCACGTCACCGTGCCACCACACCGTGTCACCCGGATAGACGGCCGAGATCGGCGAAAGGGCCGACACCAGCAGGTCATCAGCGTTGATTCGGCGCGGGGACTCGGGTTCGTCGGGGAGTAGCCCACAGTCGGCGGCGAGCCCCTTAAGCACAAGGTAGCTGGCGGCCACCGGAATCGGGATCGTGTGGAGGACACCGTCGGTCGGCCACATCTCTGAGAGCGCAGTCCAGCCTTGGAACGTGCGGAACACGTCGGATAACAACCGGATCGGGCCGAGCGGGTCGGTGCGGTAGGCGGCGTCATACGGGTCGTAGCCGACGACATCGCCAGCAAATACATGCCGGTTAACCAGCAGGTTCTCGGGTAAATGCCACCCCGCCGCTGAGGCGGAATCGGTGTGAGGGTTCAGCCCTTTCGAGCTGGCACCTGGCTCGCGCCTGCGGATCCGGTCAGGGTATCCGATGTCGCGATCAGGGTCGAACCACGTGCGGCCCTCGGACTCGTGCATCCAGAATCCGTTGAGGAACTGTCGGACAGTCGCCATGTTGTCGTGTTGGCGCGCCTCGATCTGCGGTCGTGACCAGTAGACACCAGCGATGCGGCTCCCTGTCGATGCGCCAACCGGGTCACGCTCGGCATACCGATCCCAGAACTGATTGGTGTCGAGGTACTCGCCGAGTTGGTGATCCCAATCCTCCGCAAGCCCTCGTTCGAACGTACCCCGAACGATCACGCATCCACGTTGACGAATCGTGGCTCGCAGGTCGTCGTCGACCGTTCCGGATACGACGTCATCAAATGGCACCACGGGGATCACGACGTCACCGCGGTCGCGTTGATCGATGATCGCAGCAACCTCGATCGATATCAGCGAACGGTAGGTGTCGAGTAGGTCACCGACATCGGGCACGGTCAAGTCGAACTGGTCGAGGACCGCTTGAACCTCAGCGTCGAGCATGTTCAATGATCTATCGGCTACTTGGCGAAGATCATGCTGTCGTCGGCGAACGCTTTGAACTCGAGTGCGTTTCCGGCCGGATCGAGTAGGAACATCGTCGATTGCTCGCCCGGCTGACCTACGAAACGAACATGCGGTTCGATCACGAACTCCGTGTCGACGGCGACCAGCCGGTGAGCCAATCGTCGCCACTCGTCTGGTCGTAGCAGCAAGCCAAAGTGGGGCACGGGAACGTCGTCGCCGTCGACTGGATTCGTGGTCGGTCGGTTCGGTCCTGACGCAACGAGGTGGGCAACGATCTGATGACCGAACAGATCGAAGTCGACCCAGTGATCGTCTGAACGTCCTTCGGGACATCCGAGTACCTCGCCGTAGAAATGGCGTGCGGCCGCCAAATCATCGACCGGAAATGCGATGTGGAACCGAGGTCGTTCGTCCATGAGTACCACCGTACGAACCGGACGTGCTACGAATCGAACCATGATGCAGGACGTGGTCGTGGTCGGCGGCTCACTCGCCGGCCTGCGAGCGGTCGAATCGCTGCGGTCCGGCGGATACGAAGGTCTGATCACGGTGATTGGTGCCGAACCGCGCCTGCCATACGACCGACCGCCGTTGTCCAAGCGGTTGCTGTCTGGCGAATGGGAGGCGGACCGGATCGAGCTCCGAAAGCCAGACGATTTGGAGTCGCTCGACGCCAAGTGGCGCACGGGGATCTTGGCGGTCGGTCTCGACACGGGGAGGTCGGTGGTCCAACTCTCGGATGGCAGCGCGCGGTCGTTCGACGGTGCGGTCCTAGCCACCGGGGCGACACCCCGGCGGCTGCCGGGGCAGGACGAACTGGCTCGCGTGTTCGTGCTGCGCACGCTCGACGACGCTCTCGATCTGCGCTCGCGGCTGGTTGGTGGCGACAAGCGTGTGGTCGTGATTGGGGCCGGGTTCATCGGACTTGAAGTGGCTGCCACAGCGCGCCGGCTCGGCAATCATGTGCTCGTTTTGGAGGGCGCGCCAGCGCCGTTGATCCGCGGACTCGGGGCCGAGATGGGTAGCGCCGTGGCAGCCGTTCACGGTGACCACGGCGTCGAGATCCGCTGTGGCGTCGGCGTGCAAACGCTCACCGATCAGGGTGTTGTGCTGTCGGACGGAACGCTGGAACGAGCCGACGTGGTCGTCGTCGGAATCGGGGTTAGCCCCGTGACCGAATGGCTTGCCGACTCCGGTCTCAAGTTGCGCGACGGTGTGGTGTGTGCCCCCACGCTCAACGTCGGGGTACCGATGATCTACGC
Source organism: Ilumatobacteraceae bacterium (assembly GCA_031416375.1). GTDB lineage: Bacteria > Actinomycetota > Acidimicrobiia > Acidimicrobiales > Ilumatobacteraceae > Ilumatobacter. The sequence continues at coordinate 7,935 of JANOTN010000439.1, read as the reverse complement.
CGCTGGTGACATGGTGCGCTGGCACAACGAACTGTTCGACGAGGAGATGCGCGTCGAACACTGGACGAACGCCGCAGAGCAGGGAGCGATCGCCGCCGAGAATTTGATTGCCGAGTCGACAGGCCAGCCGTTGAAGTCGTACGCCCCGGTGCCGTTCTTCTGGAGTGAGCAGTACGACCGCCGGATTCAGTTCCTTGGTCGCGCCGGTGCCGACGACGAGGTGCGGGTGGTCGCCGGCTCCGTTGAGGATCGACAGTTCACCGCGTTGTACGGCCATGCCGGTCGCTTGCGGGGTGTGCTCGGCGTCAACATGCCGAGGGCCGTGATGCCGTTCCGGAAGTTGCTCCAGGAACGGATTTCCTGGAACGACGCCCTCGATCACGTCTGACCGCTCGCGCTGCCGCCCTCACGAACACCAAAGTGTTACAGACGGTGTCAGGCACCATCTGTAACAGGTCTACGCTTGTGACTATGTCGCATCTTTCGAATGTTTGGTACAAGGTGACGGATCTTCAGGTCGCCTCGGGGCAGGGGTGTCGGGTCACCACAACCGATGGTGACGAGTACCTCGATTTCGCGGCGGGTATTGCCGTCAACTCGACCGGTCACAGTCATCCCGTTGTTACGGCGGCGATCTCCGCTCAAGCGCAACGATTCATCCACGCTCAGACCAACGTGTTCACCCACGATCTGTTGGAACCGCTGGCCGACAAGCTCAACGGGATCACCCCCGACAACATCGACACGTTCTTCTTTGCCAACTCGGGTGCCGAGATCACCGAGGCTGCTGTCAAGCTCGCCAAGCAGGCGACCGGCCGACCGCACATCGTCGTGTTCTCGGGTTCGTTCCACGGCCGTACGCACATGGCGATGGCGATGACCACCTCGAAGACCGGCTATCGGGCTGGTCATGCGCCGCTGCCGGGTGGTGTCTTCGTTGCCCCGTTCCCGGACCCGCTGGCGGCGGATCAAGACACCGAAGTTGCCGAGGCGTTGGGTGGTTTCGATCACCTGCTGCTGTCCCAGACGGCCCCCTCTGAGACTGCCGCCGTGATCATGGAACCGGTGCTTGGCGAGGGTGGCTACATCCAGGCACCGAAGGCGTTCATCGAAGGGATTGCGGCGCGCTGTAAGCAGCACGGAATCCTGTTCATCGCCGACGAAGTGCAGTCGGGTTTCGGCCGCACGGGTGAGTGGTTCGCCGTCGATCACTACGACCTGCAACCCGACATCATCTGCATGGCCAAGGGGATCGCCTCGGGCTTCCCGTTCTCGGCGCTGGGTACGAGTCGTGCGTTGGATGACAAGTGGCCGAAGGGCAGCCACGGTGGCACCTACGGCGGCAACCCGATTGGTTGCGCAGCGGCGCTGGCAACGATCGAGGTGATGAGCGACCCGGCTTTCCTCGAGAACGTGCGGGCGCGTGGTGACCAGTTGCGTGAGGCCGTCACAGCATTGCAGTCGGATCATCCGGTGATCACCCAGGTGCGTGGCCCCGGTCTGATGGTCGGTACGAGTTTCGCTGATGCGTCGAGGGTGCCGAAGGTGATTTCTCATTGCCTGCAGGAGGGTCGCGTGATCCTGATGAATGCCGGCACCTATGGCGACGTCATCCGGTGGATGCCGCCGTTGGTGGTGACCGCCTCTGAGATCGACGAGGCCGTGCAGGCGTTTGCTTCGGCGCTCAAAGCAACGGCCTAACGGTCTGGATCCCGACGCGTGCCACGGCTTGACGCCACGCGGGTCGGTGCCTGGCGTGACCTGCAATCGATCACGGTCGAGATCACGCGACGTGTTGATGAGGACCTGCGCAACGAATGGGCCGTGCCACTCGGCTGGTTCGATGTGTTGGCCACGTTGCGTCAACTCGACGGGCGTGCCCGCCCACAAGACGTCGCCGCGGCAATGCGTATTCCGGCATCGAGCCTGAGCAGGCGTCTGGATCGCTTGGAGGAGGAAGGGTGGGTTAGGCGCCATCGTCGCCTCGAACCAGACGGGCGAGCCGTCGAAGTCGAGTTGACCAAACGCGGTCGCGCCCTATGGCGCGAGATGAACGTCAGCTACAGGCGAGCCCTTCAAGCCAGATTCGCCGGCATGCTCGACGACGATCAAATCGAAACCCTGACGGAAATCAACCAGCTCCTCGACGATTCTCTAACCGACCCAGACTCATAGGGATCCGATACTCAGTCGTACATGCTTTCGATTTCGGCTTTGTATTTGGCGTGGATGCCCCTTCGTTTCAACTTGCTCGTGGGGGTAAGCACGTCGCTGTCGGGGAGCCATTCTTCGCCGAGCAGTACGAACTTTTTAATCTGCTCCGCTTGGGCGAATTGCCCGTTGATCATGTCGACTCCGTCCTGGACGACGGCGACCACGTCCTCGTCTTTGGCTAGATCGGCGAGCGACATGCCCTCCTTGCCGTTCTGTCGGGCCCAAACCACGGCGGTTTCCGGGTCCAAGACCAACAACGCCGAGCAGAACTTCCTGGCATCACCAATCGCACATGCCTGACCGACCAACGGGATCATCTTCAATGAGGCCTCCAGGTTGGCGGGGCTGATGTTCTTGCCGCCGCTGGTGATGATCAGTTCCTTCTTGCGATCGACGATCCTGAGGTAGCCCTCGTCATCGAATACACCGATGTCGCCGGAGTGGAACCACCCGTCGACGATCGCTTCAGCCGTCTTGTCGGGCTGATTCAGATATCCCTGGTAGACGTTGCCGCCGCGGCAGAGCACTTCACCGTCGTCGGCCAACTTGACCTCGCACCCAGGGATTGCCTGACCGACGTAACCCGGCTTGTTGGCATTCGGTGAGAACGTCATCGGGCCAGTCGTCTCCGACAAGCCGTACACCTCCGAAAGCGGTACACCAATCGCCCCGAACCATTCCAGGATCTGTGCAGGTAGCGGTGCCGCACCGGTGATCGCCGCTTTGACCTCGTCGAGGCCAACGAGTCCCCGTACCGTCGAGAACGCGATCGCGTCGAGGAACTTCCAGGTCTCGATCTGCTCCGGCGTCACAGCACCGGCTCGCTCGGCTCGCTTGATCTCGAGCGCAGCCGCCACGCCATCGTCGAACTGCTGCTTCTTGGTCGGGTCGGCCGACAACGCCGCATTCACGCCGGCGTAGATTTTTTCCCAAACCCGCGGCACTCCGAACACGATCTGCGGATGGACCTCCTTGAGGTACCCGGTGAGCAGGCCAGGGTCCGGGCAGCAGTACACGTCAAGACCAGCGATCAACGTTTGGTAGTGGCTCGTGGTCCGCTCGGCGATGTGGGCCATCGGCAGGTAGGACACAACACGCCACCCCGAGAACGCCACGTCATCGATGCACTCCTGCAATACGTCGACCGTGTACACAACATTGCGTTGGCTGATCATCACGCCCTTCGGCGGTCCGGTCGTGCCAGAGGTGTAGATCAGTGTTGCCAGGTCGTCTGGGCTGGTGTCGCCCGCCAACCCATCGAGGTCGGCCGAACCGTGACTCATCAGCGCACTCACCGGCAGGACACCGTCTGGCAGGTCGCCCTCCGGCGGGTCGATCACGAAGATCTGCTTGAGCAGCGGCAGCTCGCCACGCACCTTCAGAAGCCGATCGAGAAAGTTGCCATTCTCTACGATCGCCAACTCGGCCTCGGCATGGTGTGCGAGAAACTGGATCTCCTCTGGCGACGAGGAGTTATAGATCGACACCGGCGTCGCCCGCACGAACTGCGCCGCCAAGTCGAGCCAGTGGAAGTCGGGACGATTGCGCATCATCAGCAGCACCCGCTCACCCGGCGCCACCCCGCTCGCCAGCAGTCCAGCGGCAGCACGCGCCGTGAGATCACGCACGTCACCAGCTGTGTAGGTCGTCCAGCCTCCGTCCTCGTTCATCGAGTTCAGCAGCCTCAAACCGGGGTTGCCCGACGCCAACGCCATGAACTTCTTCGGCACGGTCGCCCCAGCGACGCGTGCATCAACCTCAGCAATAGAAGAACGACGAGTCATGTCATGAGTCTCGCGCAAATCCCGGCGGCCGCAAGCAACACTGGATCTCTTTGCTCGATGCACCGAGATTTGCAGCTCCGGTTTCACGTCACGCCTCGTTGGCGTGCAGACTGCCGGAATGAAGACCGCAGTCATCGTTGATGCCATTCGTACCCCTGGGGGGAAACGCAACGGGAAGTTGAAGGACTGGCATCCGGTCGACCTCGCTTCCGAGATCCTCAAGGCGGTCCAGGAACGCAACGATCTCGACCCGAGCCTGGTCGACGACGTCGTGCTCGGATGCGTGATGCAGGTCGGTGAGCAGGCCGTCAACGTGGCCCGCAATGCCGTGCTCGCAGCCGGATGGCCTGAAACAGTGCCCGGCACCACAATCGACCGCCAATGTGGTTCAAGCCAACAAGCCGCCCACTTCGGTGCGCAAGGTGTGATGGCCGGTGCCTACGACGTTGTCGTGGCCGGTGGGGTCGAAGTCATGACCCGAGTTCCGATGGGATCGTCGATGGCCGACGGCAAGTTTGGGTACCCGTTCGGCCCCCGTATCGGTGCCCGCTACGCCGAACATGGTGGGCTTGTGCCGCAGGGAATCTCAGCCGAACTGATCTGCGATCAATGGGGTCTGACCCGCGACGACCTCGACAGGTTCGCCGCCCAGAGTCAGCAGCGCGCCGCGATCGCAACCGCAGAGGGACGCTTCGAACGCGAGATCTTTCCCGTGCTCGGTGCCGACGGCGCGTTCGTGACCCGAGACGAGGGCCTGCGCGAAACCACGATGGAGACGCTCGCCAAACTGAAGCCGGCCTTCAAATCAGAGGATGAGGGCGGTCGGGTCACGGCGGGCAACTCGTCGCAGATCACCGACGGCGCATCAGCCGTATTGATCATGAGTGAGGAGAAAGCCGATGCGCTGCGTCTCACACCGCGGGCCCGTTTCGTCGAGTTCGCGGTCGCCGGTGCCGACCCGCGGCTGATGCTGACAGCCCCGATCCCCGCCACCGCCAAGGTGCTCGCACGGGCCGGAATGACCCTTGACGACATCGACCTGATCGAGATCAACGAGGCCTTCGCCTCCGTGGTGCTGGCCTGGGAGCAGGAGTTCCACCCTGACATGGGCAAGGTCAACGTGAACGGTGGCGCAATCGCCCTCGGCCATCCACTGGGTGCATCCGGCACGCGGCTGATGACGACACTCCTGAACGAGCTCGAACGAACTGGCGGCCGCTACGGCCTGCAAGTGATGTGCGAAGGTGGCGGCATGGCCAACGCCACGATCATCGAACGCCTCGGCTAATCCGGTCGTATCGGTCGCCGATCAGCGGTTCACGTGAGCGAAAACAAGGTCGCTGGACGTATTCCCTCACGCTGAATCCTTGACGGAACCTGCTGGTTGTCGATCATCTCGACGTCCACAGGGCTGGGGATAACTAGGCGGTAGAGTGGGTTGGTGAGCGCTGTGACGGCCGGTGGGGTTGTGTGGATTGTGTGCGGCGTCCTGCTTGGTGTCGTGATCTGGCGGGCCGGGATGGGGATGATGCGTTCGATGGCGCAGCCGATTTCGCCCCCTCCACCTGTCGGTGAGATGCGCAAGGTGAACCTCAGGTATCGCTGCGATGTCTGTGGGGTGGAGTTGAAGTTGACACTCGCCCCCGATCAAGATCCGCCGCCGCCAAGGCACTGTCTCGAAGACATGATCGTCGTCGCCCCGCTGTTTGACTGAGTTTCCACAGATCTGTGGATAAGTCTGGGACAAACTACACGAATGTCATTTGAAGGGTGTGGATAACGCTAACGCCATTTGGTGGCCGTGAACAGACCACCAAGAATGGAACCTAAACCGATCAGCGTGAGCCAGTTGTTGCCGCTCCACACCAGGTTGCGAAGCATGATCACAATCGCGCCAGTTACCAGCAGCGCGACCATCAAATGCGGCACCCACGGCTTGCCGATCTTCATCGCCATCGGCACCGGCGGTGTGTAACGCGACGACGTGTGCACGCCAGCCTTGTTCGACTCGGGGTTGGCGAACTTCTGCTCGCCGGGCCGAGTGCCCTTCGGGGTCGTACGACCGCCACCAGTCTTGTGCTTCGGAGGTGCCACGAACAACGAGTCTAGGCGTTGATCGCGCTGAGTGGCCGAGCCTCGTGGGTTCGAGCGGTCGATATGCGCGCTCAGCGCCAGTCGGCTGGGTAGGTAGCTGAGAACACATTCGACACGGACCCTCGCCAGCGGGCAGGCTTGGGGCGTGGCTCGTATCCTGGTTATCGACAGTTACGACAGTTTCGTCTACAACCTCGTCCAGTATCTGGGTGAGCTGGGGGCCGAACCGATCGTCCATCGCAACGACACGATCACGGTCGACGAGGCATTGGCGCTCGAACCCGACGGCGTGCTGCTGTCGCCCGGGCCGGGTCGGCCGGAGACATCGGGGATCATTTGCGACGCCATCCCGGCGTTCGCCGCGGCGGGGATTCCCCTGCTCGGCGTGTGTTTGGGGCACCAGGCGATCGGCCACGTGTACGGCGGGGAAGTGGTGCGGGCACCGCAGTTGATGCACGGCAAGACATCGCCGATCGAGCATCTCGGTTTGGGTGTATTCGCCGGTCTGCCGTCACCGCTGACCGCCACCCGGTATCACTCGCTGGTGATCGACCCGGCGTCGATGCCGGATTGTCTCGAGGTCACCGCTCGAACGGTCGACGGGATCGTGATGGGTGTCCGCCACCGTGAACTCGATGTCGAGGGTGTTCAGTTCCACCCAGAAAGCATCCTGACTGGCAGCGGTCATGACCTGTTGAGGAACTTCCTCGACCGCACCGGCTGACACAACGTCGAACCTGACGTCGTGTCTGCTGGCGTCGTTTGCTGGCGCGAAGACGCGCTGGTTGCGCATGATCGCGCCAGCAGACGGCAGCCCCCTGTTTTGCTGGCGCGAAGACGCGCTGGTTGCGCATGATCGCGCCAGCAGACAGTTTGGTGAGTCGGTATGACGCTTCCCTTTCTCGAATCTCGGTGCCCCCACTCCGGTTGTGCAAGTACGATTTGGACACATGTTCCCGCGTCTCGGATTGACCTGCGTCGCGCTGCTTGCCCTCGCGGCCTGCGGTGGTGGCGAAGATGCCGTATCGACGACACTCCCGCTGCCACCCGAGACCGTGGCCACCCTGCCAGCGGAGACGACAGATGTCGAGCCGGCAGAAACCACGGCAGGGCCGACAACGAACCCAACCCCGACGACGAGTTCGACAACGACGAGCACGACAACAACGGAGCCATTCAACGAACCGTCGGATCTAGCAGCCGCTATTGAGCGCGACCTCCAAGCAGGTGATGCGGCGCTCCTACAAGCAGGCACCGACCCGTCGTCGGCGGAGTCAAGGGCGTCGATTGAAAGGTACTTTTCTGGACGTGCCCGCGATTCGAGCCTCGAGTTTCTCGCCTTCCTTGTTGAGAACGGTTTGGTCACACAACTCAGTTCCGAAGTTGCGCCGGTGATCATGCTCACATCGGGCCCGATCCTCGTTGATGACTCGGGAACACGTGCGGAAGCAGAAACGTGCCGAGTCGACTCAACTGTGGTAGTCGAACCCCCTCCAACGCCCGGGGCCGAACCGATCATCTTCAATGACGAGGTTCTCCGGACCGTTGCGGTCTCCAGGTTTAACCTTGAGGACGGCGTCTGGAAGCTGGATGGTGGAACGCTCGTTCAGGACACGCTCGGAGCAACAACGTGCCCAGCTATCTGACCCGGTCGATCGTTTTGCTGGTGCTCGCGATGGCTGGCGCAGCCACGCCGTTGTCGGTTGGTGCGGCAGGAAATCAGACGACGGCGGATTCGGATTCCTCTTCGGGGACGGTGACGGTTGTGGCTTCTTTGGGTCCTGTTGTGCGTTCGGGGGGTGGTGGGTCTCGGTGTGGTTGGTCTTGGTTGACGGTGGGGGAT
>JANOTN010000438.1:0-5882 GCA_031416375.1 Ilumatobacteraceae bacterium | reverse complement strand
GTCGGCCATCAGGCGGTAATCGACATCGATCACCATCCAGTCGCGCTTCGACACCACACCGGGAGCGTCCTCATCAAGATGTGAGTAGTCGGGGATCAGGCTGGCATCAGCAGGCTGATCGCCCATCCAGATCCAGAGAATTGTGTGGCGCTCGACGATCGGGTACGAGCGAATGTTCAATGAGGGTGGGATTCGACCGCTGCCGTGGGGGTTCACGACGCACGTTCCGTTCTCATCGAACTGGAGCCCGTGGTATGGGCATTCGACCTTGTCGCCACAGACCTTGCCGCGGCTTAGCGGAGCAAACCGGTGAGCGCACTGATCGGCGATTGCGGCGGCAGTTCCATCGGTTTTGCGGAACAATGCGATCGGCTCGTCGCAGATCACTCGTTGAGTCAGTTCGCCAGGCTCGAGGTCCTGCCCCCACATCGCCACGTACCAAGTGTTCCGCAAGAACGTCATGTGGTCCATTGTGCACGATTGCCCGTTTCCGAGGAAGGGACGCGTCCCGCTCTGACGAACGTCAAGATTCTTTCAGCATGGTCGATACGCGACGGCGCGGTGATCGATTCGATGGACCACGACCAACGACTCCGCGTCGATGATCTCGTAGACGATTCGGTACACGCCCCGATGTGCAGAGTGCATGCCGGCAAATTCACGGTGTAGCCGTCCACCGACGCGTCGTGGATTGTCGATCAGGGCACCGAGCATGAACTCGACAATTGCGGCCGCCGTTCCTTCCGGTCGGCGAGTGAGTCCTCGCTCGGCGGGACCGGTGACGCGTAGGCGGTATGTCGCCTGCTCGCTCAACGGTTCAGATACTTCGCGGCAAGTTCCTCACCGGTCACATAGTCGCCTGCAACGTGGGCGGACTGCGATTGAAGAAGTTGTGCGATCGCCTCGGGGTCCGAGAGCAGGTCGAGGGTGTCTTCGAGCGATGTCAGTTCTTCCGGACTGATCAGTACGGCGGATGGTCGCCCATTCCGTGTGACTGTGACGCGGTCGTGCGTGAACTCGAGCCAGTCGAGGGCTGCGTGATCTCGTCGACGACCGAGCGCCCGCCGACGCCATCGACGCGCCGCCAGATTGACGACAACTCGCCGCAGGTAGACACCGCAGTCGTCGACCGAACCTTCCCGCCACTTCGGCAGCGTTCTGGCGATCGCCTCAGCGACGAGATCTTCGGCGGCACTCGCATCGCCGATGAGTGTTCGTGCGAGCCGCTGCACACAAGAACTTTGCGGCAGTCATCATGACCACAGACGTCGTGATCCCTGCCGCAGAACCTTGATGCGGCGTTTGTGGCAGCCAGAAGAGCGGAAGTCGTCATGATGACTGCCACAAAGTGAGGAGTGTGATCGTTCAATCGGCGTCGTCGACGGTCTGGACTGCTGACGCGCTTCGCTCGTCACCAGGGGTGGGGGGTGCCGTCCCACCTCTTGAAGCTGCCGGAGTCTTCGATCGTCAATCCGTCGACGAGGGCGATAATGCTGGCGGCTGACTCATCGGGACCTAAAGGGGCGGTGGCACCTCCCATTTCGGTGCGGAGGTAGCCGGGGTGAAGGGCAACAGCGATGATCCCGTCATCCTTCAGTCGAGCGGCCAACTTGACCGTGATCATGTTGAGGGCGGCCTTCGACACTGCGTACCCGACGTCGCGGCCCATGCCTGCGCCGATCACCATTGAGCCGACCTGCGATGACATGTTGACGATGCGCGGGGAACCGGACCGGCGAAGATTCGCGAGCAGGCCACGTGCCAACAGCATTGGGCCGACGGCGTTGACACGAATCTGGCCGAGTACGTGATCGCCCGACTGTGTCAGCACGTCACGGTCGCCATCGGCTACACCGAGGTTGCGGGCATCGATCCCAGCGTTGTTGATCACGATGTCGACGGTGCGATCGCCGAAGGCTGCGACAAACGCGTTGATCGACGGTTCGTCTCCCACATCGAGGGCATGGACATGTGGTGTGACTGCAAGCAAATCGGTGGCGGTCGCTGGCGTGCGACAACCGGCGATCACCTTGTCACCTCTGCTGCCATATGCGCGGGCGAGCTCGAGGCCGAGGCCTCGGTTAGCGCCGGTGATCACAACGGTCTTGCTCATACGGGTTTGGTTTCGGCTGGTCTTGTTCCGGCCAGCAGTTCGTTCATCACGTTGGCGAGGGTGGTTCGTTCCGTGACAGCATCGACGCTGGTGCCTGCGTATAGCGCCATCGCGTCGAGGTTGCCGGTTGTCGAGCGGTTCGGGGGAGTGGTCGAGAACCTCGGGATGTCGGCGACAGACCCATCCGGCAAGGCCATCTGGGCGACGGTTCCGTCTGGCGACTGCTCGGCGGCCGCCAATGATGAGGCCAACACTCGTACTGGCGCGTTGGGCCAGCCGACGTCGAACCGTTCGGTCAAGACGGTGTCTCCAGCACTCGATCGCACGAGTAGATCGACGTAGTGATCGTGAGCATCGGACTCGACCGTCGCCACGAACCGTGTTCCGATTCGCACGGCATGGGCGCCACGCAACAGGGCTGTCCGGACGGCCGCGGCGGTACCGATTCCACCCGCTGCGACGACCGGGATATCTACCGCCGCCCGAACGGCAGGAACCAGTTCGGCAAGCGGAATCACTCCCCGCACGTGGCCGCCGGCTTCAACGCCCTGGGCGACGACGTACCGACATCCGGCGTCGACCGCCGCCTTGGCTTCATCGACCGTGCCGACCTGCCAGCCGGTGATGAGTCCATCCAACACCAGGTCCGCATCCGGCCAACCCCAGAAGAACTCGATCACTGGGAGCCGCGCAGCGACATCCTCCAGGATCTGTCGATCGAGGAATACCACGAGGAACCCCGCGCCGACCGGACGGTCGGTGAGCGCCAGAACGTCGTCGACCTGAGCCTGCGCCGCTGCTCGGGTCAGGCGACCGATCGCCAACATTCCCAGCCCGCCGAGGTTCGAGATGCCTGCCGCCAGCGCCGGTGTGGCGGTGCGCGACATCGCGGCCAGCTGAATCGGGTGCTCGCACCCAACGAGATCGGTGAACCGAGTCATGTCGTCTCGCCGACGATCTCGATCAAACGGCGGGCCGGAGTTCGGTCGATAACGAGGCGCAGGACGTCAGGCCGGGAATAGTGGCCCGCCGTGTCGCATAGGGCTTTCGACTCACGCACCTTCTCGAGCGAGATGTCGGCGATCAACAACGTCTCGCCGACCGCGGGCCCGGCAATCACATCACCGCTCGGGTCGATGATGTAGCTATCACCGGTCATTGGCGGAAGCATCGAGATTGCCTCGCGTAACTCGGCATCCTTCACGTCGGCAGGATCGATCATCCCGCCAGCGACGATCACGTAGGCGGCGGCTTGCGAGGCGAACGCCCGCGAGAGCAGCAATTGCCGCGTGCTTTCATATCCGGGAAAGGCGGCGACGTGAACTTGTGTTCCGTCGGCGATCAAGGCATAGCCGGGTAGCACCATGTTGTGCTCCCAACAATTGAGTCCACTGATCCGGGCGTATGGCCGTTGCCATGCCCGAAGCCCAGAACCATCGCCTTCGCCCCACGCGAACCGTTCCCCGTAGGTCGGCTTCAGCTTGCGGTGCTTGCCGATGATCCCGCCGTCGGTCGAGATGAAAACCAGCGTGCAGTAGACGGTTCCACCTGTTGATGCATCCCGCTCGGCGACACCGATCACCACATCAACGCCGGCGTCGCGGGCCGCAGCGCACAGCCGTTGTGTCTCGGGGCCAGGCACCGTGATCGCCGCATCGAGATAGCGGCCACCGATCTTGCGTTTGAGGTTGACGTGGATCGGGGAGTTGACCCACCGCGGGTAGCCGGGTAACCATGTCTCACCAAACGCCGCCAGTTGTACCCCCTGTCGTCCCGCTTCGGCGATCAAGCCGCACGCCTTGTCGGTCGACGCTGTCGCATCGAGAAACACGGGTGCCGCCTGAACGGCAGCGACTCGAAACGTGTTGTCGTTCACGGTCTCCACTCTGCCATTGCGAGGCTAGGCGGGAGATAACCCGAGCAGTGCCCGAGTTCGCCCGAACGCCGGCAGTTTGTCGACAGGGTCGACCAGCACGCCGGTCATGCCAACGGCGTGGGCACCGTCGATGCAGTACTGGGCATCGTCGAGGAACACGATTCGTTCTGATGGAACGTCGAGCGCCTCTGCGGCTCGTAGATACGGCTCCCGGTCCGGCTTGGCCGACCCAAACTGGCGTGCGTCGACGAACGCGTCAAGCACCTGGAACTCGGGGATTTCGGAGAAGAAATCATGACCGCCGATGCCGATGCCGTCGTTGGTGAGTACGCCAACCTTGTATCCGGCGGCTTGAGCGTCGGCCATCAACGCATAGGCATCCGGGTCGCCGAACCGATGCGGAAGATGAATCGTGAGTTCCCGGAAAAGGTCGCGCCAGTCGGTGTATCCAGCCGCGGTTGAGTACTCGCGCCAGTAGTCGTAGAACGACAGTTCTCCGAGGACGTACCGCTGCCAGAGTGGATCACCGTCTGGATCGATTGGGCCGCGACCTTCAAAACGGCGGCCGGTGATCTGTTCGAGTTCGTCCAGTTGATCCCAGATCGGAGCGGTGATTACGTCACCGATGTCGAGCAGCAGCGCCTCGAATTGACGTTGATCGTTACTCATGCGTCGTGACTCATGCGTCGACAAGATCGAGGAACTGCCACTTCTTGCCGGACGTGGCACCCGACAGCATGCGACCTATGTTCTGGACGACCATCGGAGACGACGTGATGTGCTGCGTTCCAGCGTGTACGTCTCGCATCATTTGTTGCAGGCGTCCTCGACGTAACGACGTGGTACCCGCCGCCAGGTACACGTGGTTGGCGACCTCGTGCAGCGCGTGTGTGACGTGTGTCAGCGCAAGGCGGATCAATGTGTGCTGCTCGGTCGAAAGGTGTGCTCCGGTAGCCAGCGTTGCAGCTGCATCGCCCCAGACTTCGTACACGAAAGCGCGAGCGGCGCGGAAGGTACCCTCTGCGTTGGCGAAGCCCTCGACGAACGAATCGCTGGCACTGCTCGCACCGGGTCGGCCCGCCTTCTGTGAGGTCAGCTCTGCCAGTTCGTCGAGCATTCGTCGCCCGAGACCAAGCGCCCAACCCGCATGGCATATCTCGGCAAATCCGATGATGCCGAGGTGGTAGAGGTTGCCGCCGCGCCTGCCCTGTTCGGTAACAGCGAAGTGTGTGTAGTCGTCGTGCACGAAGACAGAATCCATCGTGTAATCCACCGAGCCGGTGCCTCGCAGGCCGAGTACGTCCCAGTTGCCGAGCAGGTTGACGTCTTCGATCGGCGTCACAAAGATCCGTGGCTCGCCAGTTTCCTGGATGATGCCAAGCGAGTGCACGTGGGTGCTGTGCAGGAGCCCGGAGCCGAAACTCCACGCGCCGGTCAGTCGGTAACCGTCACCATCGGTCACAGCAGTGCCAGGCCGAGTGCCCTGTCCGGCGATCACCGGCATTCGGTCGCCACTGAACAGCACTTTCGCTGCGTCCTCGCTGAGGTACGCGCCGGCTGTCCCGATGGACAGGTTGGCGGCCATCACGACCCAGCCGGCGGAGGCGTCGCCGTATGAGACCTGCTCGATGACTTCGAGCGACTCGACTGGGCCGAGCTCCGACCCACCGAGTTCCTTTGGTACCCATATTCCGAACAAGCCGTCGGCGTGCAACTGATCGACGAGTTCTGGGGCGAGTCTGCCCTGTTCGTCGGCGTATTCGGCCCACTTATCGGCGAGCGGTGCGATCGTCGCCGCTCGCTTGCCCAGCGCGGAACCGGGCGTGTATTCGCAGGTAACAGTCATGTGATGATCAATCCTTCAGGAACGTTCGGAGTTGGCTGGCGACTTCA
>JANOTN010000437.1:0-1694 GCA_031416375.1 Ilumatobacteraceae bacterium | reverse complement strand
CTAATGGACAGTGCTCGAGGCACGACATCCCACCAGCACTCATGTCTTCTCGACCCACCGGCAGGGGCACGCTCTGTCAAGAGAACTCAACGTTCAGGTTCCGAAAGTGCTCACCGGCCAACGGCCCGACACAACAGCTTGCCCCATCAAGAGGCGATCTGCTGCACCCCCATTAGGTTCCGAACCGGCGCCGGTGACCCTCAGCCCGGCCATCACCCGGATGCGGAGATGATTCCATACGACACGGATGTCCTGACGGAGACGACGAGGCATGGCGCCCCGTGCGGCAGCTTCCTCCATCAGTTGTAGCGCCCGCGCGAAGTCGCCCTGCCTCGCTGCCGCCACACCGCGCGAGTGGAAGACCATAGATATGGCGCGATCACTTGCCATCGCTCTTGCGAGACTGTCCGCGTCGACGCAGTACTTCGCCCCTCGGTCGTACTCGCCCACAGTGACGAGTGTCTCGGCCAGGGTCAGCAACGCTAAGAACCGCACGCCGGGCGGCGACGTCGCTAAGAGCGCGCGCCGATAGGTCAAGTGGCTGGGCTCCAGCGGTCGGCCCACTTGACGAGCTTGACGGTGATCACGAGGGCGACGGCGAGTGCGATCTGGTCGAGTCGGTGGTGGATGAACCGGTCGGTGTTGCGGCGTAGTTGCCCGAAGTTCGACATCCACGAGTTCGTCCGTTCAACGGGCCAGCGCATCCCGAGCGACACCGGCTTCTTCTTGACGGTCTTGCCGTTGCCGGGCTTGCGGCGCTTCGCGGCAACGAGATCGTCGATGCCCAACTCAACGCACAAGGCGCGCACGACGCTGTTGTCATCGCCGCGGTCCAAGTGCAGCGTTTCGATGTCTGCGAGCAGCCCGCGGGCGTCGACCGCGTCCAACGTGGCTTCGAGCAGCACGCAGTCGTTGCGGTTCGCTCCTGCTTGTTCCCAGCCGATCGGGATCCCGTTGCGTTCGGTCGCGATCGACCACTTCCACCCGCATTTGCCCCGGTCAACAGGGTTCGGACCGGTCCCTTCACCACCAAAGGGTGCCTTGTGCTGGGAGCCGTCGACTGCGACTTCGGACAAATCAAGCCCGATGACCCGGTCATAGCCCTCCAGCGCTTCGTCGACCAGACCATCGAACACACCGGCCTCCCACCACTCGTCGCGACGCCGCCGCAGCGTCGTCTCCGAGCCTTTCCCGAGGCGACCGGCAACATCCCAGGAGCAGCCCGTGACCAGACGGAACAGGATCGCTTCGAAGCATCCGAAGTCATCGCGTCGCGGACGGTGACAACCCAACGGATGCTCGTCGACCACATCGGGCAGTCGCGGTTCGACCGCCGCCCAGATAGCCGTGACAACACGCGGATGAAGTGCGAGCATGACGGTGACCTCCACTTGGTCGTTGTGATTTGGATCGCACCCTGATCAAAACAGGGCCAACCTCACGACCAGTGGATGGTCACCAACTCAACCGCCTATCGGCGCGCGCTCTAAACCCAAGGTGTTCGGTAAGTGGAGTTCCCCCCGTTTGGCGGACGGGTTGGTTGTGGGTTTGATCATGCCGCATTGGCGGGGGTTCTCGTAGTCGACGGGGCTGAGGTAGCCGAGGGTGGAGTGTCGGCGGGTTGGGTTGTACCAGGCTTCGATCCAGGTGAACATCGAGCCGGCGAGCCCGGCGCGGGTGGGCCATGTGTAGCG
>JANOTN010000436.1:0-1915 GCA_031416375.1 Ilumatobacteraceae bacterium | reverse complement strand
CTGTCGATGTCGGCATCGGGCAATCGCAGGCTCAGCACAAACTTTTGGAGTCGCGCAGACCCCCCGTGCACCACGGCTTGTTCGCTGAATCCGCCACGAAGGTAGGCATGGAGGTCGGTCATCGCCACGCCCTGCTTCGTTGTCAGCTCCGCCACAAGCGTGATCATCGGTGACCCTTCGGGCTCACAGGAAGCGCTCCGCCGTCACGAGAGCCGTCTCGGTCCCCACGGGTGCCGCGAGCAGCCGGCGCAGCGCCTCGGGGCGCGCTTCGTAGGCCTGCTCGAACGCGCTCAGCGTCGGCCACCACAGCTCGCGCACGCCAGCGAACGCCGGCGCCACTGAGGCGTCTGCGGTGACCCCGGTGCAGTGCACCGCCCGGACGGCGCCGGCCGCACGGGCGACCTCACCGAACTCCGCACGCAACAGGGGATCCTGTCCGGTGAGGAACTGCAACAGCTTGATCGCCGTGTGCGCTGTCAGGTGGCTCCAGATGAGGTCCCCCTGGTGGCCGTCGTGGCCACCGGCGGGCTCGTCGACGACGACGTCCTCCTCGGTGTTGAGCCACTTGAGTCGCGCCAGATCGACGAAGTTGGACTCATCGTCCTTGATGTAGGCGAGGTACTGAGGGTGCGTCGCCAGATTCGTCGCGTCGGTGAGGTCGTCGAACCAGACCTCCGCGAAGCCCTCAAAAACGCTGGTCGCCTCGCCGAGCGCGATGTGGGGGAACTGGTGGCTCTGTACATAGCCGCGGTAGGTCTCGATCGGCAGTGCAAGCGTGCCGTGCGGGTGCCGCCAGTGGTCGTGGAAGCGTTGGGGCGCCATACCGGAGATTCGCGGGATGAGACCGAAAAACTTGATCACGATGTTCCTTTCGCGGGGCGAACCCGACGCCCCGAAGGTCTGACGCGGTCACGTCGAGTGTCGGCGGCGGGTCCACACATCGACGCCGACGGCGACGATCACGATCACGCCCTTGAAGAGCAGCTGCAGCGACGGGTCGAGGTTGAGTGAGGCGAAGAGGTTGTTGACGATGGCGAGGATCGCGAGTCCTACTGCGGTGCGCCACATGGCGCCCTCGCCACCGACGAGGGACGTGCCGCCGATGATGACGACGGCGATCGCGTCCAGGGTGATCGTTCCGACGAAGTTCGGTTGCGCTGTGCCGAGTTGGCTTGCGGTGAAGGCGCCGCCTAGTGCTGCGAGGCCGCCGATGATGACGAAGGTGCTTGCGCTGATGAGGCCGACTCTGATGCCGCTGAGTCGGGCGGCTTCCTTGTTCCCGCCGACGGCGTAGACCGAGCGTCCGTAGGTCGACTTGGCCAAGACGATGGCCGCTATCACGAAGATGGCTATGGATACGACTGTGGAGAGTGGGACCAGGTCTTGCCATCTGTAGGTGCCGAGGAACCCGAATTCATCGGACGCGGAGAACTTGGTGTTGGCTCCGGCGTACAGGGTCATGATGCCGATGAAGGCCGATGAGCTACCCAGGGTGGCCACGAACGGGTTGATGTGGAACACGTTGACCAGGACGCCGTTGATGACTCCGCACAACAGGCCGATCGCGATCGCGACGAGTACCGCGACCCACGCGGGGGCGACGCCGTCGAAGGAGAGGTAGAACACTGCACCGGTGGCGAACACCGCACCGACGGACAGGTCGAAGCCGCCGGCCATGATCACGAAGGTCATGCCGATCGAGGCCAGGACCAGCGCCACGTTCTGCATCATCAGGTTCTGCAGGTTCGTGGGGTCCCAGAAGCCGGGGTAAAGGTAGGTGGTCAGTGCTAGGAGGACGACCAGGACGTAGAGCATGGGGAAGCGGATCAGTGAACGTACGACGACGTTCTGGCGACCCGGGGCCGCCGGTGTGGCCTGCGTCCCGGTGCTAGGCGCAGCGTGGTCGGTCTGGGAC
>JANOTN010000435.1:0-6339 GCA_031416375.1 Ilumatobacteraceae bacterium | reverse complement strand
TGTCGGTGCGATCCCGTTCGTTCGGGTTCAGATCCTGCGCCTGCGCGGCCGTCACGGGCCGGTGTGGCAGAGCGATCTAGCGCAGGTTGTGAGCGTGGCCGTCGCGACGGCGGCGGTGATCGCCGATCATCGGCTGCTGCTGGGGCTCGTGGGAGTCGTCATGTTGGCGGCCATGCAATCTGTGTGGGTGCGTCGTGCGCCGATACCGGCGAAGCAGGTTGGTCTGCGACAGATGGGTATGGGGCTTGCACTGGTGGCGGTGACGGCTGTGGGCGTGATGTGGTGAACCAAATTCGTACGTGTCTTTCGAGAAGGAGAAGCAAATGGTGAAGATCGATGTGTCGACGACGTTGGCCGAGGCGGTGGACGCGTTTCCCCAGTTGACGCGTGAGTTCGAGCGTCGGGGTTTGGACTACTGCTGCGGCGGTCGCCGCACGCTCGGCGAAGCGTGTGCGCTGATCGGCTTGGATCCGGAGGCGACCGCCGCCGAGCTCTCGGCGGCGGCAGCGACGTCGGGCTCCGCTGAGTGGACGACGATGACGGCGGACGTCCTCGTCGATCACCTCGAGGCCACCCATCATCGGTACCTGTGGGACGAGATCCCCAGGGTGACCGCGCTGGTCGACAAGATCGTGTCGGTCCATGGTGCCCGACACCCCGAGCTCGTGGAGGTTGCGTCGTGCTTCGCACATGTGCGCGCGGATCTCGAGCCACACATGGTGAAAGAGGAGCGAATGTTGTTCCCGATGATCCGGGAGCTGGCGACCTCGACTGGCATGCCGTCGTTCCACTGTGGGTCGCTGCGGAACCCGATCTCGGTGATGTTGAGCGAGCACGACGCTGTCGGCGACCTGCTCGCCCGGCTGCATCGGCTGACC
Source organism: Ilumatobacteraceae bacterium (assembly GCA_031416375.1). GTDB lineage: Bacteria > Actinomycetota > Acidimicrobiia > Acidimicrobiales > Ilumatobacteraceae > Ilumatobacter. The sequence continues at coordinate 5,461 of JANOTN010000435.1, read as the reverse complement.
AACGGCTACACACCGCCGGCGGACGGCTGCGCCTCGTACGTGGCGTGCTTCGCGGAGATGGCGGAGCTGGAGGCCGACACTCACCTGCACATCCACAAGGAGAACAATGTGCTGTTCCCCCTGGTGGTGCAGCTGGAAGCCGAACGGGCTGCGGTGGCAAACGGATGATCGGAACAGCGAACCCGGTGCCGTCGTCCGAGGGCGTGTCGGCCAGCGCCACCGCACCGATCGAACGATGTGGCGACGCGTTGATGGTGGCTGACGCGACCCGCAACGTCGCTGCTCAGGTTGGATCTAGGGTGTCGCCGTGAGCCGTTCTCCGAATTATCTGGATCGCCGCGGGCTGGCGTGGGGTGTCGTCGGGGTGGCGGTCGTGGTCGCACTGACGTTCGTCGGCAGCGATGGTCTCGTGTGGTTCGACGCGGCGCTCGTCGGCTACCTGTTCGGCGTCATCTTCGCCGTGTTCGGTGTGGTCTATCGGTACGCCGTCTGGTTGCGTCGGCCACCGACGGCGATGCTCAACCGCCGGGGCTGGGAAGCGTTCCGTCAACGCAAGGCCCACAACGTCGCCGCGCTGCCGTCGCTCGTCGCGACTCAGCTGCTGACGCAGGGCTTCATCCGTCGCCGGTCTCGTGCGCGCTGGCTCGCCCACCAACTTGTGTTCTGGGGGTGCATCCTCGCTGGGCTGGTGACCATCCCGCTCACGCTCGGCCTGTTGCACTTCGAGAGCGTCGGACAGCAGGCCGACCGTTACCAGGTGTACGTCTCGCGTGTCGGCACGCTCCGCTTCGATGCCGAGAGCATCCTCGGCTGGCTGATCTTCCACGTGCTCGACGTCGCCGCCGTGCTCGTGCTCGCCGGGGTGTTCATCTTCTTGCGCCGCCGGTTGCGTGACCTGGGCGCGTTAGCGACGGAACGCTCCGGCGACTTCCTCGCCCTCGCCGGGTTGTTCGCCGTCTCCGTGAGTGGGTTGTTCTTGACGGTGTCGAGCACGTGGCTCGAGGGCCGCTTCTACTCGGCGCTGAACACGATCCACGCGCTGACCGTGATCCTCGGGCTGATGTACCTGCCCTTCGGGAAGCTGTTCCACATCTTCCAGCGTCCAGGCAACCTCGGTGTCGTCTACTACAAGCGCGCCAACGCCGAAGGCGAACCTGCCGTGTGTCGTCGCTGTGGTGAACCGTTCGCGAGCGCGCAGCAGATCGCAGATCTCAAGGAAGTGCTCCCACAGGTCGGGTTCGACTACTCGATCGATGGGGGCGGCAACTATCAGGACACCTGTCCGCGCTGCCGTCGCGCACATGTCACGCTCGCCCAATCGGCGCGGGTAGGAGGGTTCGGCTGATGGCACGACCACCGATCACCGACGAAGAGCTCATCGCCCGCTACGGGCCACACCTCAACGAAGCGCCGCCTGGCGGATGGGACGCCGGTCTCCAGATCGACAAGGTCGTGAATACTCACTGTTGTTTCTGCGGTCAACAGTGCGGGATCAAACTGAAGGTGCATGACAACGCGGTTGTCGGGTTCGAGCCGTGGTACGACTTCCCGTTCAACGAAGGCAAGCTCTGCCCGAAGGGTGTCAAGCGCTACCTGCAGGGCGGGCACTCCGATCGGCTGATACACCCGATGGAACGCGACGAAACCGCTCCCGGCGGGTTCCGCAACATCACCTGGAACCAGGCGCTCGACCGTGTCGTCTCCGAGATCCGACGAATCCAGGCCGAATACGGCGACGACGCGTTCGCAATGTTGTCCGGGGTGTCGCTGACGAACGAGAAGAGCTACCTCGTCGGCAAGTTCGCCCGACTCGCGTTACACACAGCAAACCTGGACTACAACGGCCGCTACTGCATGGTGTCGGCCGGCACCGGGAACAAGAAAGCGCTCGGTGTCGATCGTGCCCCGAACCCGTGGAGCGACATCCCGCTCGCCGACGTGGTGTGGGTCGCTGGCTCGAACGTCGCCGAGACGTTCCCGATCACCACGAGCTACATCTGGCGGGCCCGCGATCGTGGCGCCAAGTTGATCGTCCAGGACCCACGCGTCGTGCCCCTCGCCCGCACCGCGGATCTGTTCCTCCCGGTACGGCCGGGCACGGACTCGGCGCTGTTCGGTGCGGTGCTGCACATCTTGATCGATCGCGACTGGCTCGACCACGACTTCATCGACGCTCACACCCTCCACTTCGACGACGCAGCCGCAGCCGTCGCCGACATGACACCAGCCTGGGCGGCCGGCATCACCGGCGTGCCGGCGGCTCGCATCGAGGAGGCGGCAGAGTTGTGGGGCACCTCGGCGACCGGGATGATGTTGCACGCCCGTGGGATCGAGCAGCACACCAAGGGCGTCGACAACGTGCTCGCTGCGATCAACCTCGGGCTGGCCACCGGCAAGTTCGGCAAACCGGGCTGCGGTGTCTCGACGATCACCGGGCAGGGCAACGGTCAAGGTGGCCGCGAGCACGGGCACAAGTGCGACCAGTTGCCCGGCAATCGCGACATCACCAATCCCGAGCACCGTGCCGACGTGGCCAAGGTGTGGAACTGCGACGAGTCGGAGATCCCGGGCAAAGGCCTGCCGGCGCAGGAGTTGATCGAGGCGATCCACGACGGGACGATCAAGGGACTGTTGTCGATCTGCTTCAACCCGGCGGTATCGGCGCCCGATGTGAACTTCACCCGCGAGGCACTCGACAGGCTCGAGTTCTACGCGGTCATCGACTTCTTCCTCTCCGAATCCGGCCACCACGCTGACATCGTCCTGCCCGGATCGCTGCACGAGGAGGACGAAGGCACCGCCACCAGCGGCGAGGGACGGATCATCAAGATCAACGCCGCCGTCACCCCGCCCGGCGAGGCCCGCCGTGACTGGGAGATCCTGCTCGACATCGCCGAACGCCTAGGCAAGAGCGAGTACTTCCCGTACACGAACACCGAAGAGATCTTCGATGAACTCTGCCGGGCCAGCACCGGTGGTACCGCCGACTACACCGGAGCCACCTGGCAACGCATCGAGGACGAAATGGGCCTGTTTTGGCCGGTCCCTGAAGCCGACCACCCCGGCACCCCCCGGCTATACGAAGGCGGGACGTTCTTCCACCCCGACGGCAAAGCCCGCTTCCACCCAGTGCCGTACAAGCCGTCCGCCGAGGTCGTCGATGCCGACTACCCGGTCTTGTTGACCACGGGCCGGGTCGTTTCGCAGTACCTGTCGGGCACCCAGACGCGGCGCATCGCAGCGCTCGTCGCCCAGTACCCGGAACCGTTGTGCGAGATGCATCCCAAGCTCGCCGAACCGCTCGCCATCGCCGACGGCGACCTCGTCACAGTCACCTCCCGACGCGGCACGATCACGCTGCCGGCCCATGTGGTCAACACCATCCGGCCCGACACCGTGTTCATCCCTTACCACTGGCCCGGTCACAAGGCCGCTAACCAACTCACCAACCGAGCGGTGGATCCGGTGTCGAAGATGCCCGAGTTCAAGGTGGCGGCCGTGCGCGTCGAGCGGGCTGGCGGACACGCGACCACCACCGATGCTCGCGACCTGGAACTGCACGGGGAACGGCCATGAGCTCCGGCCGCTTCGGCATCGACGATCACCCGGTGTTCGTAATCGACCAGAGCCGCTGCATCGGCTGCGAAGCCTGTGTGCAGGCCTGCGCCGAATGCGGCACGCACCGTGGACAGTCGCTGATCCACCTCGAACGCGTCGACCGCGCCACCAGCACACAGACCGCGCCGATGGTGTGCATGCACTGCGAGGACCCGACCTGCGCGCAGGTGTGCCCGGCCGATGCGATCAAGCAGACCGAAGACGGCATCGTCCAATCAGCGCTCAAGCCTCGCTGCATCGGTTGCTCCAACTGCGTGCTGGCCTGCCCGTTCGGGGTTCCCAAGTACGTTGCCGACTTCGACCAGATGATGAAGTGCGACATGTGCACCGACCGCACCTCCGAAGGCCTCACACCGATGTGCGCATCCGTATGCCCCAGTGAAGCACTCTGGTACGGCACGATCGAGGAGTTCCACGACACCCGCCGCGGCTCGCTCTTCCGCAACTTCATGTTCGGCCGGCAAGAGGTCCGCACCAAGGTCTACACCGTCATCGATGACGCGCTCGGCGGCCCGCTCGACGTCCTCGCAGGGGTCACGACGACCTGGCTCGACGATCCCTTCGGCCTCGACCAAGTGCAGGCGACATCATGAAGCACAACATCGAACCGGTCCCCGTCGCGCCACCGTGGAAACGCGACTTCCCATACGAAGCGCTATCCGAGGAAGAAGTCACCCGCCGCGAGTTCGCCCGCTACCTTGTCCTTGGTGCCGGAACCATGGCAGCCTCCAACGTCGGACTCGCCCTGTGGACCCAGCTGCGCAGCATCAACGCCGGCGAACCACGGGCGATCACCGAGCTCGATGCCGTCGAGGTCGGTGGCACCTTCCTGTTCCGCTACCCGCGTGACGACGACCCGGCGATCCTCGTCCGTCTCACCGATACCGAGGTCGTCGCGTTCAGCCAGAAATGCACCCACCTCGGCTGCGTCGTCTACTACCAGCAAGACGAGCAGCGCTGGCACTGCCCCTGCCACCAAGGCAACTTCGACGCGCGTACCGGTGCTGTCATCTCCGGACCACCCACCCGACCACTCGGCCGCATCGACCTCGAAGTTCGCGACGACCGCATGATCTGGGCGCTCGGGCGCCAGACATGAAGACCTCCGCTCGCGGACGGCGCACCTCATCGGCCGTCGTGCTCTACGTGATCATCCTCGTCGCGTTCCAAGTGTTCCTGATCACCGTCGCTGTCGAGGCGTTCCAAACCGACACCGAGTCACTCGCGTGGGCAACTGCGGGTGTCTCCGTTGCCGTCTTTGCCGCCGCCGCTGCCTTCCTGCGCTACCTCCGACCATGACCGCCGCCCCCACATCCCAGCCAGAACCATCGGTCAGCGTCAACCCGGTGGCGACGCTCTTCCCCGGCTACTTCGCGCTCGTGATGGCAACCGGGATCATCGCCATCGCCGCCAAACAACAGGAGATCGTCTGGCTCGCCGAGAGCCTCTACCTCGTCACCGCAGCTGCGTACGTCATGCTCGTCGTGCTGATCGTCATCCGCCTCGTCGTGTTCACGAAACGGCTCGTCGCCGACCTGACCAGCCACGCCAAAGGATTCGCGTTCCTGACCATCGTCGCCGGCACCAACGTCCTCGGCAGTGCATCGGCACTGATCCACGGCTGGTGGACCCTCGCCGAGATCCTGTGGTGGTGCAGCCTGCCGCTGTACGTGCTCCTCGTGTACTCGACACTGATCGCCGACGTGCTACGCCACGACAAGCCAGGTCTGGGAACCGGCATCAACGGCTCCTGGTTCCTTCTCACCGTCGCCACCGAGTCGATCGCTGTGCTCGGCGCACTGCTCCTCGGCCACGACCCCAACGATCTCCTCGCCTTCGCCTG
>JANOTN010000434.1:0-3241 GCA_031416375.1 Ilumatobacteraceae bacterium | reverse complement strand
GAAACTCGATGCACCGGTACTGATGACTCTGAAACCCGCTCGAGTTGGCCAGGTACGGGCGCAGCGCCGAGTACTCAGGCGGGGTCATCGTGGCCAACACATCCCAGGCATGCACGAGTTGTTCGAAGATCCGTGACACCCGCGCCAGCATCTTGAATGCGGGCCCGGTTCTGTCGGCGGCGATCGACGCTTTGGCGGCGACCAATTCGTGCAACAACAACTTCATCCACAACTCGCTCGTCTGATGCTGCACGATGAACAGCATCTCGTTGTGATCAGGCGAGAGCGGGTGCTGCGCCCCCAAGACCGCATCAAGATGCAGGTAGTCGCCGTATGTCATCGGTTCGGTCGTGTCGGGTCCGAAGTCGACACGGGGACCGTGTTCGCTGACGAATTGTTCTACCGCGGTCGCACGACTCTCGGACGCCTCGCTGCCGTTCACAATCGCCGATCGTAGTTGCCACCGCACCACCCAGGCCGTGGGTTCACCAGGGGCCGGTTCATCGATCCGTCCGAAGAACTCCCCAGCACCCGGCGAACGAAGCGATTCGAGTGCTTCCCACACCGTCACCTCGACATATTCAGCCGTGTACTTGTCGGCCGCCGACTTCGGATCGACCGCTTCCAACCGTTGGATCATCCGGTCCCGCGATCATCCGCCGACACAGGGGTTGAAATACTACCCAGCAATCGAGAGTCAGGCAGACTCTCCTCGTGCAACCACCGCTTCGGATTGTTGGGTTGACGAAATGGTTTGGCGAGACCCAGGCACTCGATGGGTTGACGCTCGACGTGCCCGCAGGCAGTTGCTTCGGGTTGGTGGGGCCGAACGGAAGTGGCAAGTCGACGACACTTCGATCTGTGATCGGGTTAGTTCGACCAGACAGCGGGTCGATCGAGGTGTGCGGTCACGACGTTGCTGTCGACCTATTGTTAGCCCGCGCCAGCATGGGCGTCGTGCTCGATCCGCTCCAACTCTTCGAGCGACTGACCGCACGCGAGTTTCTGGCGACGATGGGCGAACTACGCCGGATGGATGCCGACGTCGTGCAGGAACGGTCCGGGCAACTGTTTGAGACGCTGCAACTTGCCGGCGACGCTGATCGACAGATCGCCGGGTACAGCCACGGAATGCGAAAGAAGACCGCACTCGCAGCGGCTGTGCTTCACCGGCCGCGGTTACTGCTGCTCGACGAACCGTTCGAGGGAGTCGATCCGGTGTCCGCACGGACCATGCGTTCGATGCTCGATCGCTTCCGGGTCGGTGGCGGCACCGTCGTGTTCTCGAGCCATGTGATGGATCTCGTCGAGCGGATGTGCGACTACGTCGCGGTGATCCACCACGGGCGCGTCGTGGCCAGTGGCCCGACCGCCGAACTCCGCAACGGCCGACGGCTTGATGAGGTCTTCATCGACGTGGTCGGTGCGTCAGCCGTCGATGACGATGCGCTCGCCTGGCTCGGCTGATGGCTCCGATCGCCTGGGCCTGCGTTCGCCTTCGCTGGCGGCTACTACGAGGTGCTGTTCGGCATGGCGGAACTGAACAGGTAGGTGCTGTCGTGTCGACGGTGGCATCCGCATTCGTCGGTTTCGGCGCTGGCGGAGCCGTGCTGGTTGCTGGTCGCACCACCGATCATCCGCGTGAGTTGGCGGTGATCTTGTGCGCAACTGTGACCATCGCAATCCTCGGGTTCGGTGTCGTCGCCGGCGTCTCGCAGCCGATTGACCCGCGGGTGATCGCAGCCGAACCACTCGCCGATCGCGCTCGGGCAACAGGCCTGCTAGCAGGCTCAGCATTTGGACCGCCCGGACTGGCTGGGATCACGCTCGGAATCGGCCTGGCGTTCGGAATGGCGCGTGGTGCCACTTCGGTGCCCGTGATCGTGTTGGCCGTGCTCTCGTGGCTGCTGTCGTTGCTGCTGATCGCCCGAACCGCCACCAACTTGCTGTCACTGCTCGCAAGCCGATTTCCGCGCGCCGGTCAGATCACGGTTGGTCTCTGCGGACTCGTGTTCTACGGCATATTCCAATTCGTTCCTGCCGTGCTCGGTAAACTCGACGACGAGGAACGTGAACGTGTCGCCGACGTGATGGCTTGGACGCCTTCCGGCCAGATTGGCCGATCGCTGGCGACGGCCGGCGACTCCGCGGCGCAGGCGTTCCGCCATCTCGCGATCGGATCGTTGTGGCTCCCAGCCCTCGCTGTCGGATTCGGTTGGTCGGCAAAACGCTTGTCGCTGGCAATTCGCCACACGGGCGGTCACGACACGGCCAACCCGACCGACCGCCGATTCGGCCTCCTGATCCGACGGGCGTGCGGCGATGGACCCGAAGGAGCGATCGCGTGGCGCTCCATGCTGACCCGATTCCGAACCCCGCGGACGATCCTCGAGACATTCACCGGTGCAGGCGTCGGGCTCGCCGCCGTGCTCGTACCGACAATTCTCCGCGACAGTCCTGGCAGCGGTGCCGTACTGGTCGGCGGAGCAATTCAACTATCGGTGCTGTTCATGTCCGGGAACAGTTTCGGAGTCGACGGACCCGCTGCGACACACGAACTGCTTGCGGGTATCGACGCCGGGACGCTCGTGCGCGGCAAGGCACGATCGATCGCAATCGTCGCCTCCCCGCTAGCGCTCATCGGCCCGCTGGCCGCCGCCGCAATCACCGACGAGTGGCACTACTTTGTGGCCGGGCTCGGCGTTGGAGTCGGTGGACTTCTAGCTGGCACCGGAGCAGCGGTCATCCAGTCAGCGCTTGTCCCGATTGCAGTTCCCGAGTCTGACAATCCGTTCGCCAGCGGTGAATCCGGCAAAGGGATCATTTCCGCCCTACTGCTGTTCGTCGTGCTCGGTGGTCTCGCCGTCGCCACCCTGCCGATTGCATTGCTGCTGCTCTGGGCAACCGACCGAGACAGGACGATGCTGGTCACCGTGTTCGGCGTGCTCACAATCGTGGCCGGGTGGGTCGTGCTCAAGATTGGTGTTGCGCTCGCCACCCGGCGTTTGCGTGGCCGCGACCCCGAGTTCATCGCCGCACTTACGCCAGCACGCTGACTATGGCTAACCTCCAGACTGTGGGGATCGTGATCGCTATCGCTGTGGCAGTTGTGCTGCTGGCTGCGATCGTCTTCGTCCAGTTCAATCGCCGCAACCGCGTTGGCTCGGCTCCGCCACCGATGCCGGAACGCACCCGTCGGCCGATCGAACCGTCAGCACCAATGACAGGCCTCGAATCAGCG
>JANOTN010000433.1:0-1915 GCA_031416375.1 Ilumatobacteraceae bacterium | reverse complement strand
TGCCAACGTAACGCCAACGAAACTGACGTCGTATCGCTGATCGGAACTCCGTACGTCTCGACTGAGTGACCGAGCCATGCTTCCGGTAGCCCATGCGGTAGCAGCACATCGCCGTCAGCCACCAGCGTCTCGAGCCACGGCACGAGACGGACACCATCCGGGGCCGAAGCCGGTCGGGCCGAATGCGAACGACCTATCGAGATTCGTCGCAGGTCACGTCGCCCCCGAGTTTCGCCCGCAGCCCCGAGCACTCGCGCCGCAGCCAGTAGGGCGGCATCCTCGCTCCAACCGGATACCGGACCGATTCGCTCGACAGCCGACACCAACTCCGGCAGCCAATGATCCGGTTTCTCACCCATTCGCACCAACTCGCCGAGCGCGATCGCAAAACCTGCGGGGTCTTCCTCCAACCGCGGAATCGAACCGAGCGCCAACTCGCAGCGTTCGGCGGTCACGCGTTCAGCAAGAGTCGCCCAACGATCGCCCTCAGGCAACACAAACCGACTTGCCCGCTGCGTCAGTGACAACCAGCCATTCACAACCTGTTCGGAGGTCGGCAAGCCGGTAGGTAGCGGACCACCGCGCTTCCCACCGCGCTGCCCATCTGGCGATTCACTGTGTGGAATCGCCACTCGCAATGACGCGCGATGGCCAAGCGGCAAGGCGAACGCCCCGGGTGGCAGCGCGATGCCTTCGATCGGCATGTCAACGATCGGTCGCTCGGTCAGCACATCACGACGATCAAAGGCGATTGCCACCGGCAACGTCGATTCGTTTTCGATCTCGACGACTGTCGACCCGCCGCCATCGGCGACGCTGTACACACGCTGCACCACGTCACCGCTCGGCACACGCACTCGCGTCTCGACGACTGCTGTGCCCTCAACTCGGACCTGACGCACCGTCGGTTCGTCGGCTGGAAGATGCCAGCGGTCGTCGGCTGCGACGTACCAGTTCAGCGACGGCGTCCGGCCCCAAGGCTCGACGGCGCCCCAAGTAGTCACCGATGCGCGCCAAAGTTGTCCCGTCACTCCTGTCGTGATCATCGCGTCAGCCGAGTTCGCTTCGGCTGGTGCGTGACATCAGCGCCGCGAGTGCTTCTCCAGCCCCGCGACCTTCATGGCACACAGCGACGACCTGTTCTGTGATCGGCATTTCGACACCGTACCGACGAGCAAGGTCGAGCACACTCGGTGAACTCTTGACACCCTCGGCAACCATGTGCATCGCTGCCAAAATGTCCCCGATCGACTGACCCTGCCCGAGCGCGATTCCGACTGAGTTGTTGCGACTCTGCTTCGACGAGCACGTAGCTATCAGGTCTCCCATCCCCGCCAGTCCCGCAAACGTCGACGGGTCAGCACCCATCGCCACTCCGAGTCGCGTCATCTCGGCGAGGCCGCGGGTAATCAACGTCGCCCGCGTATTGTCGCCGAACCCCATCCCCTCGGCCATCCCCGATGCGATCGCAATCACGTTCTTGACCACACCAGCGATTTCGCAGCCGACGACGTCTGGATTGGTGTACACCCTCAAACTTGGTCGAGTCAGAATCCGTTGTAGCTCTGCAGCAATCGTCGAATCAGGAATCGCCACGACGCTGGCGGCCGGCTGCCCGGCCATGATTTCCTTCGCCAAGTTCGGGCCGGTCATCACCCCGACCGGACGACCCGGCATCTCTTCGGCGGCCACCTCCGTCATCCGCATCAACGTCTCGCGCTCAATACCCTTCGTGAGGCTCACGATCGGTACCCACGGTCGTAGGTATTGCGATGCGTCGTGAGCGACCTCACGGAAGCCGTGCGACGGCACCGCCATGATCACCACGTCAGCATCGGACACCGCCTCTTCCAGCGAATCTGTCGCTCGCAACTGGTCGGGTAGGGCGAAGTTCGGTAGGTAGTCGGGGTTGACT
>JANOTN010000432.1:0-4710 GCA_031416375.1 Ilumatobacteraceae bacterium | reverse complement strand
TGAACTGCTCGCAGACGGTCGCACCGGGGCCTCTGGTCGCACTGGCGGGCTCTCGGCCAAGACCGTGCGCAACGTCCACGGGATGCTGCACCGGGCGTTTCGTGACGCGATCCGCTGGCGACGGATCAACGTGAACCCGTGTGATGCCGCGGACCAGCCACGCAAGTCGACACCTGAAATGCGGGTGTGGTCGTCGGCGCAACTCGCGGCGTTCCTGGCGAGCACGTCAGACGATCGGCTGGCGGCGGTGTGGCGTTTGTTCGTGACGACCGGGATGCGACGCGGCGAGGTACTCGGGCTCCGGTGGGCAGACGTCGACTTCCACAGGCAGCGGCTCACGATTCGTCAGACAATTTCGATGGCTGGCGACCGGCCTATGGTCGGCACGCCGAAAACGGCGGCCGGGTCACGAGTGATTGCACTCGACGAGCACACGGTCACGGTGGTCAAGCGGTGGCGCAGGCTCCAGTCAGAGGAACGGCTATTGATGGGCTCGGGCTGGCAGGGCGCAGCGCATGACCTGATCGCTACGGAGCCGGATGGCTCCCCCATTCATCCACAGGTGCTTACGCGCAGATTCCACGCCGCGACGAAATCGGCGGAGCTGTCGGCGATTCGGTTGCACGACGTTCGGCACAGCTATGCCACGGCGGCGCTCGACGCTGGCGTGCCGGTCAAGGTGCTCTCGGCTCGGCTCGGTCACGCTGACATCGCTGTCACGCTACGGGTGTATGCCCACGTGATGCCTGGCGACGATGCGGCGGCTGCGTCGCTCGTGGCGGCGATGTTCGGCGGTTCGTAACTGTGATGGTCACAGGTTTTCTGTGACCAAACTGTGACCACGGGCCCGTTTCCAGGCCCGTGACCAGCACCTTTACAGAGGCGACGCCGGGAATTGAACCCGGATACACGGCTTTGCAGGCCGTTGCCTAAGCCATTCGGCCACGTCGCCAGCAGGCACGAGGATAGCGGGGTACTGGCGCTCGCCATCGCGTTGAGTCAACATGGCGGCAGCGTGTTCTGTCTGACTCCACCCTCCTGCCCCCATCGCACCTTCATCTCCCGTCGTCGCCTGGCTTTCCTAGCAGGCCCGGTCCTCATCCTCGCAGCAGGCTGCAGTCGGGATAATGCAACCGACGACGGATCGGGCGTCACTGGTTGCGCCGCGATCGTTGCAGAGGCATCACTCGCCAGAGAGGTCGACGATCAAGTGACACTGCTCGACTCGGCGATTGTCGCCTGTTCCTCGTATGTCGCGCTAACGACCGAACTCGATCGATACCCAGGGATCACCGGATACAGCACCGAAACGTTCGTGTCGCTGCGCTGCATCAACGCCGTCGACGATTCGGTACGCCGTGCGGCGACATGCACCGCGTTCGCGGTGCCAACCACGACCATGTCCACTCCGACTGAGGTTGAGCTCGTTTTCGTCGGCGAAGCGCTTGATGGACGAACGGTGGAGATTCGCCCCGACGGAAACACGCAGTTCGTCGGTGACGTTCCGGCCGTCATTCAACAGACGGTCGACATCGCCTTCGAATCCGGGTGCGAGGGTGTTACCGCCCAACGCGACCTGTGGGCCGCGCAAGTAGCCGACCCAACAATCGGTGATCAAGCATCGGTGTATGCCAAGCACGCCGAAAATGTCCTGATTTACATCGGATGCCCGGCTACCCCTGGATGACCGCCCGTGCCGCCGCTCCGACGACGCCATCGTTGTTGGGATTGAAGTCTCCACCGTCAACCAGGATGTAAATCACGACGACGGCGACTACCAACAGGAATGCGACAATCATCCACTGTGCAGTTGAACCAAGCGCCCGCCTCGGTGCCAGGTTGTCGTACTTCGACCTCGTCGGCTTCCCCTTCGGTGGCGTAGTTCCGTGCACTGGTCTGTGTTGATTCCCCATCGACTCGAGAGCGTAGCGGGGCCTGGGCTTTACGAATCGGACATGTGACCGCCACCAAATCGGCTGCATAATACATGGATGTTCGAACACGAGCAGACCGGTACCCGGTCAACCTCTCCAATCGCCGATACCGAGCTTCCACGTTGGTGGCGGCGGGCTGTGGTCTACCAGATCTACCCCCGATCGTTCGCCGACGCCAATGGCGACGGAACCGGCGATGTCAACGGGATTCGGTCCCGATTGCCGCACCTCAGAGATCTCGGGGTAAACGCAATCTGGATCTGCCCCTGGTATCCGTCACCGCTCAACGATGGCGGGTACGACGTCGCCGACTACCGGAACATCAACCCGCAGTTCGGAACCCTCAACGACGCCGAGGCGTTGATTGCCGATGCCCGCCAACACGACATCAAAGTGATTGTCGACCTCGTCCCGAACCACACCTCAAGCGATCACCCGTGGTTCCAACAGGCGTTATCGGCGGCGCCAGGTTCACCGGAGCGTGGCCGATACATTTTCCGCCCCGGTACAGGGCCGAATGGCGATCGGCCACCGACCAACTGGATCGCAGTGTTCGGCGGTTCGGCCTGGAAACGGGTTCCAGATGGTGAGTGGTATCTGCATCTGTTCGATCCAACGCAGCCGGATCTGAACTGGGAGAACGAAGAAGTCCGCGTCGAGTTCGACGACATTTTCAAATTTTGGATCGATCGTGGCGTTGACGGGTTCCGTGTCGATGTCGCCCATGGTCTCGTCAAAGATCCGGCGTTCCCAGATGTCGAGCTTGACCCCGAACTACTCGCTGCCAGCCGAACCCTCGACCATCCCTTCTGGGATCGTGACGGCGTACACGACATCATTCGCCGCTGGCGAGCCGTGCTCGATGCGTCGGGTAGGGACGTGATGATGGTCGCCGAGGCCTGGGTCGACCCCTCCCGTCTGCCGCTGTATCTGCGCCCCGACGAGTACCACCAATCGTTCAATTTCGAGTTTCTGGAAACTCCGTGGGTGATCGCTGCCGCCCGAACAGCAATCGATCGAGCGTTGACTGGTGCGGCGGCGGTCGGCTCAACACCGACCTGGACCTTGTCAAACCACGATGTGATGCGACACGCCACCCGTTACGGCCTGCCGAACGACACCAATTGGCGGACCTGGCCGGTCACCGGTCCGTTCGAAGATCTCGACGTCGAACTCGGCCTTCGGCGGGCACGGGCGGCGACGTTGCTCCTACTCGCTCTGCCGGGCTCGACGTACCTCTACCAGGGAGAGGCGCTCGGTCTCCCGGAAGTGTGGGACCTCCCGCCTGAGGTGCTCGATGACCCGGTGTGGGAGAACTCTGGACACGAGCAGAAGGGTCGCGATGGCTGTCGAGTACCGATTCCCTGGACGACCACTGGATCATCGTTCGGTTTCGGCGATGGTGCACCGTGGCTCCCGCAACCTGACTTCTTCGGCAAGTTGTCGGTCGAAGCGCAAACCGGTGTCACGGGCTCAACGCTTGAGATGTATCGCCAAGCACTCGGCGCACGTGCCAAGTACCTGACCGCCGACGAACAACTCGAGTGGCTCGAGTTAGGCGACGAGGTGCTCGCCTTCCGCCGCGGCTCAGGCGTGCTGTGCATCGTCAACTTCGGCAAAGATGCGATGACGTTGCCAACCGGAACCATCCTGGTGTCATCGGTAGGGGGACTCGAATCAGTCCTCCCCCAAGACGCCGCCATCTGGCTACTCCCAACTCGGTGAGCGGTTCGGCTGATCCCGCGATCCAGTCGGTGTGTTCTACGCTCGATCGTGTGAATGACGACTCGACTTTCACGATTCGACTGGCCACGGCGGCCGACCAGGCACGCGTGGAGCACTGCGTCACCGCCGCTTACGAGCACTACGTCGAGATCATCGGCAGGCCGCCGGCACCGATGACCGAGGACTACGCACGATTGATCAGCGAGGGCGTCGTGCACGTTGCTCAACGCCACGGTTCGATCCTCGGCCTGATCGTCATGTGGCCGGAGAGCGATCACTACTACGTCGACAACCTGGCCGTGTTTCCGTACGCCCAGGGTTCAGGTCTCGGCCGAGTGCTGTTGCATGAGGCCGAGGCAGCCGCTCGACGCTCCGGTCTCAACAAGATCATGCTGTACACCAACGAACTGATGACGGCGAACCTCGCCTATTACCCACGGCGCGGTTTCGTCGAGACGCACCGGTCAACAGACAGCGGTTACAGCCGCGTCTACTTCGTCAAGCAGCTCACCTCAGGTGACGCCGCAATCTAAGCTCGAACCGCCGTGGTCGACCCCTGATCAAGAGCATGATCGCGATCGGGTTCAGCAACGCTGCTGCGCCCGCGAGCAGAGCGCGCTTGTCGTCAACACCGAGCACGCCGAGGTAGAGCACGTCGTCGCCCAGGTACGGTCGCACGAACTCGTCGAAGTACTGGTGCTCGTGAGGCTCGCGCATCTTGGCGGCGATTCGGAGCTGTACACCGGCTGCCCGGGCGATCGCGATCGCACGGTGCACGCCCTTCTCCGGGGTCATCCGCGAGAGCACGGCCCCGTACCCGCCGTCGCCGGCACCCTGGGGGAAGTCCGCGAGGTCGACTCCGTGGTGTACGACGGCTGCAATCGGCAGTTGCGTGGGAGCGGCATGTGAGTGCGAAATGGCCACCAGTGCGACGCGTGGCACGGCGGCGCCGAAGATCGCTGTCATCGTGCGCGTGAAGGGCATGTGGTTGGTGGCCACCACGGGCAGCCGCGGGAAGCGTGCAGAGTAGACGGGGCCCGCCAACGTGTGG
>JANOTN010000431.1:0-2442 GCA_031416375.1 Ilumatobacteraceae bacterium | reverse complement strand
GGGGCGAACCATTTGATTCCCCGCTCTGGGAAGGCCGAACTCCCGGCCGGGCGTACCTGTGTCGGGACTACGCCTGCGAGGCCCCCACCGAGACGCCGGAGGCGCTCTACGAGCAACTCGCCGGGCACCCGGTGCCCGATGGCGTGAGCATCAATCTCGCCACAACACCCACCACCACACCCACCACAACACCCACCACCACACCCACCACAACACTCACCACGAACCCCGGTGGATGATCCCGGCCGCGCCGCGGCCAGGTCGCCCAGCACTGCGACCACGCTGTTCGGCACCTTCGGCCGGGTAGCCAAGTGCAATCGCCCCGAGCAGATCAAGCCCTGGCGGAATTCCGAGCGATTGGCGCAGTTCTCGCTCGCCCTTGAAGACGCCGAAGAACAGCGCACCGAGACCGGCCGCCTCGGCTGCAAGCAGCAACGTCATCACCGCCATCGACGCGTCGATTGTCCAATATGGCGCTGGCCAGGCGGCGACACCCGCACCGAGACCGGTAGCCGCCTTGTCAGGTTCCGCGTAGCGGTCGGTGTAGGCCTTCGAATCAGCAAGCGGCAGCAGGATGACGGGGGCGTCCATCAAGCTCTGCCACTTGAATCGGCCGCGGCGCATCGGTGGCAACGTCGTGTCCCAGAATCGAGCGGTTTGCTGACCTTGCAGCTCGATCAGGTGCCAACCCTGACTCTTGCCGGCACTGGGTGCACGATTGGCAAGTTCGACGAGTTCGTCGAGCAGTCCGTCGGGCAGTGGCTGGGATGTGAACGACCGCGTCATCCGCCTGCGTCGTACGACGTCGGCGAACTCACCCACGAATCCGCCGATTAAATCCTGCGGCCGAGCTTGACGAGGTCTTCCGCCATCGTCCAGCCGTAGATCACCATGGCATCACCAGCCTCGACGTCAACATCAGCGAGGAGAGCAGCGATCGCCGGCTTGATCTTCTCAGGCTTAGCCGTGATGAAGTCAAGGAAGCCGGACTGGCCATTCCTGGCGATGAACGTCTGAGGGTCGTACTGCGACTCGACACCGAACCGCTTGGCGATGCGACGGCCCCACGCTCGTTCCTCGCCGACGGCGCGGACGCCAGGCGACGGGATCACGTCGTCAAGCTTTTCGAACGCCTCGACCGCGTCAGCGGTCACAAATCGAGAGCCGACAACCACGTCTTCGTCAGGGAATGCCATCAAGGCACGGTGGTATGCCTCGCCCATCAGGCCACGGAGGACGGACTCGCGCTTCGACGATCGGCGAACACTCATCATCCCGAGTAGCACGCACGGAGTACCGCCGATTCGCTCAAGTGTCGAGAACGTGAATCCGTGGAGCTTGCCGTCGATTCGGGCGGTCGTTACGAGTACCCAATCTTCCTTGGCCTTGGAGATCGCGCCGATGTCGAACGCAGCCTCGATGGAGCCCATCTCATCGAGATCAGCGTCGGTCAGCGAGATTGCGTCGTTTGTGTGTACTTCGATCGGCATTGTCCCCTCCCGCGGACGTCATGGGACCACCATTCTGCCACCGGATCGGGCTGGATTGACAAACGGGCTCGTCAACTAGCTCGTCAACTGGCGCTGTCACAGGTACCGCGTCATAACAGAACCGCGTCGTGACCGAAGGCCATTCGCAGTTCTCCGGCGGCTCGGTCGATGTCAACCCGGAACTCGTCAGCAAGCCGCAGCACCTTGCCCTGACCGAGCTCAATCTGGACCACGGAGTCCCCAGGATGATCCCGCAGGATTCGTTTGAGTCGTTGAATCTTGAGTTCATCAAGCGCATGCGTCGGGAGCGCGAGTCGCAGCGGCGGTGCGCTGCCCTGGGTCAAGCCAGACAGGACTTCGATGTCGTGGGCGATCAAGCCGAAACGGGACTCGTCACGGCGGTCGAGTCGTCCCTTAACCGTGACGATGATGTCGTCTTCCAGTTTATGGCCCTGCTCCAACAGCGTTCGGGGGAAAACTGTGACCTCGATCGTGGCTTCGAGGTCCTCCAACACGAACACGGCCATCTGATCACCGCGTTTCGTGAACTTTCTGGCCAGATTCGTGATCACGCCACCGACCTTGACCGGTGTGCCGTCTTCCATCTCCGGCAGGTCGCTCAGGCTGTGATCGACTTTGCGTTTGAGCGCCGCTTCGACGCCGAACAATGGATGGTCGGAGACGTAGAGGCCGAGCATGTCTTTCTCAGCCTTGAGACGCTCGTTCTTGTCGAATTCGATGTTCGGAATCGGGATCCGCTCGTTGTATGCCGGTGCTGTGCCAATCTCGGCGGCGGCGGCGTCGTTCCAGCTGCCGAACAGGCTCATCACGCCCTGGTCGCGCTCACGGCGACGTTCGATCGTGACATCGAGAATCGCTTCGAACGAGCGCAGGAGACCGAGTCGTGGGTGACCGAGACGGTCGAATGCTCCGGCCTTGATCAGCGATTCAA
>JANOTN010000430.1:0-7899 GCA_031416375.1 Ilumatobacteraceae bacterium | reverse complement strand
TGAAACCCTCATTCGCCTTGAACGAGGCCTTGATGGCACTGCGAGCAACATCGACGTTGGCGAAGTCGACCTCGACCACGCTGAAGGCGTGCGGCGACGTCGACTTACTCATCACCATGTGGTTGCCGGTCAGTTGACGGATCTTCGACAGCTTGACCGTCGTGTCGCGCTCGCCGGCGGTGGGAGCGGGCGGGGCTGGCCGGGCCGGAGCGGGTGCTACGACTGGAGCGGCAGGGGCAGGGGCAGGGGCAGGGGCGGGTGCTACGACTGGAGCGGCAGGGGCAGGGGCAGGGGCGGCCACAACAGGGGCCGGTACGGCTTCGGGGGCAGGGGCTGAGGCAGTCGGCTGCGAACGCGTGCTGTCGATGTGGTCGAGCACATCCTCGCGGGTGATTCGGCCGCCAGGGCCAGTTCCGGTGAGCAGATCAGGATTGATTTGGTGCTCATTGACGAGACGCCGGACAACTGGCGACAAGAGGCGCGAGTCGCTCGCATTGGGTGGTGCCTCGACAACATCCGGCGCGGTAGCAACCGGCGCGGGTGCGGGGGCGACCGGCACCGCGGGGACCGGCGCCGCGTCGACCGGTGCGGGCTCGGGTGCGGGAGGCGCAGCCATCGGTTCGGGGGCTGGCGCTGGGGCAGCGGAAGCATCCGCCGCGGCGCCGACCACGGCACCGACCACGGCGCCGACCACGGCGCCGACCACGGCAACCACGGTTCCGACGGCAACCGTGTCACCCTCGGGGACGCGGATCTCAGTAACGACACCGGCCACCGGTGACGGTACCTCTGTGTCGACCTTGTCGGTCGAAACCTCGAAGAGTGGCTCGTCGGCGGCGATCGTGTCGCCAACCTTTTTGAACCATCGCGTAATAGTGCCCTCGGTGACAGTTTCACCGAGCTGTGGAAGCGTGACGTCAGCCATGAATGGTGGGGTTCCTTGTGTGCTGTTTTGGATAGTCGAATGCGAGATGTTCAGCCGTTGAAACTACGTCCGGTGAGCGACAACATCGTTTCACCAAACAGTTCGGACAGGCTGGGGTGGGGCTGGATGAACTCGGCGACCTCGGCAACGGTGGCCTCCCAGTTGACGGCGAGGTACCCAGCCGACAACTGTTCCGTCACCCACGGGCCAACCATGTGGACGCCAAGCACCTGGCCTGCGGAACCATCGGGGTTCTTCTTGGCGATCACCTTGACGAGCCCTTCGGTCTCTCCGACGATCATCGCTCGGCTATTGAACTTGAACGGGTGCTTGCCAACCACAACGTCGAGTCCGGCGGCCTGTGCCGCATCTTCGCCGAGGCCAGCCCAGGCGACCTCAGGGTGACAGTAGATCGCCCACGGGACCCGGTCGTACATTACCGGCATCGGGTTCTCGCCGAGCAGATGCTTGATCACAAGGATTGCTTCGGCATAGCCGACGTGCGCCAGTTGAGGCGTGTTGATCAAGTCGCCAACGGCGTACACCCCCGGCTCACCCGTCTGGCAGAACTCATCGACTGACACGAAACCACGCTCGTCGACAGTCACGTCGGTGCCAGCCAAGCCGAGTTGGTCGGCGTACGGACGGCGCCCGACGGAGATGATGCAGGCATCAACTTCCAATGATTCGTTGTCGCCGAAGTGGACGGTGGTCGAGCCTGAATCGTTTGGCGTGTGGCCTCTGACGTTGACTCCGGTTCGGATGTCGATGTTCTTCTTCTTGAAGCTGCGAACCACCACGTTGGCGAGGTCGGCGTCGAGGCCGGGCAAGATCTTTGGAAGGCCTTCGAGAATCGTGACCGAGGAACCCAAATCGGCGAACGTGGAGGCGAACTCACAACCAATCGCTCCCCCGCCGATCACGGCGACTCGGGCGGGCACATGATCGAGGTCGAGGACTTCGTCGCTCGTCATGATCGGACCGCCGCGATCAAACCCGGGGATCGTCCTGGGCACGGAACCCGCCGCAAGAATCACGTTGTCGCCAGTGATCACCACTGAGCTGCCGTCGGCCAGCAACACCGTCACCGACCGTTTCGGGCCGAGCGCACCGACACCGTTGAACACCTCGACTTTGCGGCCCTTACACATCGCCGCAATGCCACCGACGAGACCTTGCACGATCTTCTGCTTGCGTGCCTGGGTGACGGCGAAGTTGACCGATGGAGCACTCGAATCGATGCCGAACTCGGCGGCATGGTCAACATGGCGCTTGACTGACGCCGTTTCGAGGAATGCTTTGGCTGGTATGCAACCCCTGTTGAGGCAGGTGCCTCCCAATGCGTCTTTCTCGACAAGAGCCACTCGAAGACCGGCCGAAGCCCCGTACAGGGCGGCCGAATAGCCGCCGGGTCCGCCACCGATCACGACAAGATCAAACGTGTCACTCACGGCCGCAACCGTATCGTCCTTACCCGCCGGTAGCGCACGGGAATCAGGGTTGGTCGAGCACCCAACGGGCCTGCTCGTCGCCGCGTTCGTAGAACAGCACACGCGACGAACCGTCCGCTGAGGACACGTCAAAATGGAGCGAACAGACCTGCTCAGCAACAGTGGTGGGACCGCAGAGCTCCGGAGAAGCAGTAGGGAGCACCGGGCGGCCGGAGGCGATCAATCGGAACCCCGACCCGCCGTCCGGGTCATCAACGCCGCCGATCCGCAGCAGAACTTCTAGTTCGCCCGTCGTTTCATCTACATCCTCGACAATCACCGTCATGTCGCCAACCAGCGCTGGTGCGCCGACCGGAGTCGGGTCAGCGAGATCACTCTCGCCGGTCAGTTGGAACAGCATCACTCCGCCAGCCAGCAGGATCGCCGTGCCGCACACCAGCGCAAGCAACAGAAGTGTTCGGGTCTTCATTCGCCTCGGAGGCTAACGGCGTGTTACCCGCCGCTCGTTGCGTCGGCCCGCCCAATCGCGTCGTCGATGCAGGCGTAATAGCGCTCGTCGTACGCAGGGTCGTCGAACACGTTGTACCAGTTGCGACCTTCGAAGCATTCGAGGTATGCAATCTCGTTCGGCAGCTCCCAGTCCTCGAGCATTCCTTGAGCCACCAAGTCAAGAAAACAGGGCCGAGCGGACTCAATCGTTGCAACGAACTCGGCATCTGGCAGCGACCGAAGTTCGTTCCACGCCGCTTGATACCCGCACTCAGGGAACCGGAGTTCGATCGGGAGATATGAAGCATCAATCTCACCGGTAGCGATGTAACGATTGAAACAGTCGGTCGCCAACCCAGCGTCAAGCTCGCTGTAACACTCGGTCCAGTCGACAATGATTTCTTCGCTCACGGTGATTTCTTGGGGTGTGGTTTCTTCGTGTGTCGCAGCCGAAAGCGAATCGTCGAAGAACGGGTCGTCGGCGCTGAACTCCTCGAACGTCTCCTCCATGTACACGTCAGACCCAAAGATTCCCTCGAAGAAGGCGTCCGACGCTGCCCGACCGGTCTCAATGATGTCCGCGAGTTCCTGGCGGGTCAATGCCCGCATCAAATTCAGAGCGGCCTCGGTGAACGTTGATACCGGACTCACAAACCATTGCCCGTCGTGCTTACGCATCTCGATTCCGCTTGGCTGCATGTCGGCCAGAGCGTCTCGGAGCGTCGTCAGGAACTTTTCGGCTTCGGGCTCCTCGGCGAAGTACTCCTCGGCTTCTTCGATCCCGGACAGGTCACTGACACATTCGTCCATCTGCAACTCACCGAACGAGACCAAGAAGCAGTCACCACGAAAACTGGCAGAGAACGGTTCATCTTCGATCGTGCCTTCGACGCCGAGCCCATCGATGAACACCGTTCGAGTATCGCCGTCTCCCTCGACTCGAACGTTACGTTCCGTGATCTTCCAGTCGAATCGCAGATCGGCACGCGACGCTTCAAGATCATCGATGAACAATGGCGCGTAGCGTTGCAGGGCGGCCGCCTCGCCTGGGTTCAGAGTCTGGATCAGACCGCTGAGATCGAGTTCTTCGACACGATTTAGCACCTCATCAAAGGCTGCTTCCGGCGAATCGGCCCCGACCGCGCCAATCCCTTCGAGCGGGATCCC
This sequence comes from Ilumatobacteraceae bacterium, assembly GCA_031416375.1. Taxonomy (GTDB): domain Bacteria; phylum Actinomycetota; class Acidimicrobiia; order Acidimicrobiales; family Ilumatobacteraceae; genus Ilumatobacter. Next base: position 3,867 of record JANOTN010000430.1, on the reverse strand, counting down.
GGAGTCCGGTAGCTGATCCGCTCGTACGGCTTCGGCGATCGTATGGAACACGCTGAAGTACCAGCGACCATCTTGTTCGACGGCGGTCACGGAGAAGTCAAGGTCTTCTGGCTCTGGTTGCGGCTCGAGGCCCAGGTCATCGAGTTCCTGACGTTCGTCATCAGACAGGTTGTCCTTGATCAGATCGCCGACCGGCAGCAGCTTGCCGTCGACCGTTGCCGTCGCCCGGGCCTGCAAATTGATGTTGACGATGTCAGGGACGTTGGTCGATTCGACAACGACAACCTCGTTCTCCAACACGACATCGAGGCCGGCGATCTGCGAGAGGCTTGCGTCGGGCGACAACACCTCCAACCGAGTCAGTTCGGAAACGACGTCGACCAGCGGGTCTCGGAACACATCCCGCTCACCCGGCACCAGCACGTCAACCGCTCCGAGAATATCCTCATTCTCCAACGCAGTCAGGAGCGCCAGGCCAAGTTCGTCTGGACTCGACGCTCCACCGTTTGACGACCCCGCGAAGCTTGAGACGGCGAACACTCCCGCCGCACCGACGGCCAGGACCGCGGCCACACCGACTCCAAGGAGCATCTTGGACCGGCGCGGCCGATCATCCGGCCCCGCAAGGATCGTGTCGATCTCGGTGCTGTCACCGAACACTCCGGTCGAGGGAACCTGGTCAGCCGACCACGCCGAGACAGGCGGCGTCGGAGCTGCGGGAGGCGGCGGAACCGCTCCGGCGGATGGTGGCTGCCAGGGAGAATCGTCGTTCATCGTCAGTAACCGTACCTATTCAGTTGGGTTGCTCGCTGGAGTTTTCTCGAACCTCGTACTGATCTCATCGGGGCCAGCTCGATCGCGCTTGAATCGCGATCATCCTCGGGCATCCAACTCGGCTAAGGAGACGAGCCGATAGGCGAGGCGACCAATCGTTACGGTGCGCTATTTCGACTGCGCAGCAGGCGAAATGAAAACTCCGGCACAAAAAATCCTCACCTATCCGCTGAGCCTCCAAACCGTGCGTAGTGTCAATGCATGCGAGTAGGTATCACGGGTGCTTCCGGCCTGATCGGCAAGGCCCTCTCAGCCCACCTGCGGACAAACGGCCACGAGGTGACACCGTTCGTCCGTCGGGTTCCGGAAGTAGGCGAGATCCGATGGGATCCGTCCGGTAAAGGGCTCGACCTGGGCGATCTAGTCGGTATCGATGCGGTCGTTCATCTCGCCGGTGCGGGGATCGGCGACAAGCGATGGACCGACGCCTACCGGGAGGAAATTCTTGCGGGCCGGGTGACCGGTACGACGAGGATCGCTGAGGCGATCGCGTCGACTCAGGGCGGACCAAAGATTCTGCTGAGCGGTTCGGCGATCGGAATCTACGGCGACCGTCACGATCAAGTGCTTGACGAACAGTCAGGCCGAGGAACCGGCTTCCTGTCCGACGTCTGCACCGCTTGGGAAGCAGCGACTGCGCCCGCCGAACAGGCCGGGGCACGCGTCGTTCACCTCCGCACGGGGATCGTGCTCAGCCCGGATGGTGGGGCGCTCAAGAAGATGCTGCCGCTGTTCAAACTGGGCATCGGTGGTCGATTTGGGAACGGCAAACAGTGGCAGAGTTGGATTTCGCTGACTGACGAGGTTCGGGCGATCGAACATCTCCTGACGAGTTCGCTGAGCGGGCCGGTCAACCTCACGGCGCCGAACCCGGTCACCAACCGAGAGTTCTCGAAGGCGCTCGGTCGAGCGCTCCATCGACCGTCGCTCGTGCCCGTGCCGGGCTTCGGGCCAAAACTATTGTTGGGAAGCGACATGGCCGATTCGTTGCTCTTGGAGGGTCAGCGGGTTTTGCCCGCAGCACTCCTGAACGACGGATTCACGTTCGAACACGCCGACGTGGGCGATGCCTTCACAGCGATCCTGTCGCAGTAATCACTGGTAGAACGATGGCCGTGATCTCGCTGCCATCAGGCTTCCATTGCTACGTCGCCAATATCGGCGTCAAAGACTCCACCGATGATTTCGTGGTGATCGCCGCTGATCGGCCGGTACCTGCAGCCGGCGTGTTCACGAAGAGCCGCTTTGCGGGACCGAGCGTGTTGGTCAGCCGCCAGAACCTGGCATCGCTACGGGCCCAAGCAATCGTGATCGTGTCGAAGAACGCCAACGTGGCCAACGGCCCGGAAGGGTTGGCCGACGCCCGCGAGTTGGTCGCTGGAGTTGCCGAGCGTCTCGGCTGCGACAACGCCGATGTGCTCGTCGCCTCAACCGGAGTGATCGGTCGTCAGTATCCGATGGACAGAATCCGCGCCGGAGTCGCTGTGCTACCGAGCGAACTTGTCTCGGATTCCGCCGATGCCGCCGCTGGCGGAATCATGACCACCGACACGTTCGCCAAAGTCGCCGAGGCTGTGGTTGGCTCAGGGCCGGCCCGCGTTGTCGGGATCGCCAAGGGTGTCGGGATGATCGAACCTGACATGGCGACGATGATCGCCGTGATCCTGACCGATGCCGATATAGGTGCCGACGACCTCGATTCGACCTTTCGCCGGGTCATCGATCACACGTTCAACTGTGTCAGTGTCGACACCGACACGTCAACCAGCGACACCGCCGTGATTCTTGCGAATGGGAACGCCTGTGTCGTCGATCTTACCGAGTTCGAAAACGCGCTGGCTGAGGTCAGCCTGGCCTTGACGAAAATGATCGCCCGTGACGGTGAAGGTGCGGAGACACTGATCGAAGTCACGGTGGATCAGGCTCGTGATACCGCTCAGGCGAGACGCGTCGCCAAGGCGATCGTGAACTCACCGCTCGTCAAGACGGCAGTCCACGGTGCCGACCCGAACTGGGGTCGAGTGGCGATGGCCGTCGGCAAATGCAGCGACGACACTGACATCGACCAGGAGCGGGTGGTGATCCGTTTCGGTACCACCGAGGTCTACCCCCGCAAGGTCAACGACGTTGGCCTTCAGACGTTGTCCGACTACATGCGAGGTTCCGAGGTCACGATCCATGTCAGCTTGATGACCGGTGACACGACGGCAACCGTATGGGGCTGCGACCTGACCGACGGCTACATCAGAATCAACGCCGACTACACGAGTTAAGTGGCGTGTTTGGGCCATCGACAGCAGGTACTTGGACGCACGTCGCGACTCTGCGTCGCGCAGCGAGGGAAGCGCCAGCGACGAGCTGCACAGCGGCGCGAGGAGGAAGCGAAGCGGACGACGAACCCGCCACTTATTTGGGTGGCATGCGGATGCCGCCGTCGACTCGGATGGTTTCGCCGTTCATGTAGCTGTTGGTGATGCATTCGACGACCATCGAGGCCAGCTCGGACGGGTCACCGAGGCGGTTCGGAAACAGCACACCCTTTTGCAGATTGGCCTTGAAGGCCTCACTGCCCTCACCCTCTCCATAGATCGGCGTGTCGATCAACCCAGGTGCGACGGTGTTGACGCGCACGCCGATCGCCGACAGGTCGCGGGCAATCGGCAACGTCATACCGACAACACCACCCTTCGACGCCGAGTATGAGGCCTGACCGATTTGCCCATCGAACGCAGCGACTGAGGCGATGTTGACGATCGCCCCGCGCTCGCCAAACTCGTCGGGCTCGGTTTGGCTCATCGCCGTGGCGGCAATCCGAATGCAGTCGAACGATCCAACCAGGTTGATCGCCACGACACGTTTGAACGCATGTAGGTCGTGGGCGGAGTCGTAGCTTCCGTCTTTGCCGACGGTGCGCTGCGCCCAACCGATCCCGGCCGAGTTGACCAGCACGCGCACCGGACCCATCGACTTGGCCATTTCGACGGCCTCGATGATGTCGTCGGTGTTGGTCACATCGACCTTGCAGAATGCCCC
>JANOTN010000429.1:0-9220 GCA_031416375.1 Ilumatobacteraceae bacterium | reverse complement strand
GTCGGGTGTCGCCGGAACGACAGCAAACCCGTCGACAGTTCGTCTTTCGGATCAGGCGGAAGCGTCGTCGTCGTGGTTGTCGTCGATGGGGGAACGTTGGCCTCGGCGTACTGCCAAACACCACCGATCAGCACCAACGGAACCGACGAAAACCCGACCAAAACGGCGATCGGAACCGCACGCCGGGAAGCCGAACGGTGGCGTGTCATCGAGGTCCGAGTACCGCCGGGCCGGCGACAGCAGGAAATGACGATAACGCTGTCACCAACTCGCCCCACACTGACCGGTACTCACTTTGATCCGAGATCGTTGGCCCGTTGAGCACGAGCACGTACTCGATCGCTCCCCCGCCTTCCACGGGAAGATAGCCAGATAAGGCCTTCACCGCAGGTGGGTCCTCGTTGAACGGAGGATTGTTGAGCGTACCGGTCTTGCCCCGAAGCCTCCCGGTCAACACCGTGTCTCCAAAGGTGTCGATCAGCGTGCCGGTTTCACCAGCTACGGCAAGGCCCTGCCCGACGGGGCTCTCGAATCCGGCATGTTGCAACACAGCCATCAGCGTCGAGCAGGTGATTCGATTGTCGAGGCTGAGGCCGCTGCCATCATCCAGGACCATCCCGGTGGTATCGATCCCCCAACTCTGGACCGTCGTCACGATCGCATCGAGTCCGGCCTGTCGGGTGCCGAGTCCCGAGACGGCAAGTCCGATCTCCTTGACCATCAACTCGGCCGTGTTGTTGTCGCTGTTGGTCAGCATTTCGGCAATCGCCGCCCCTATCGGCAGAGATTCGATTGCGGCGAGCACGTTCCCACCAGCAGGCGCGGTACCAACTCCTGGCCCGCCAGTCACCGTGATTCCTTGCTCGATAAGCATCCGAACGAACTCGCGGGCACCGGCCTCACTCGGGTCGACACCGCGCTGGTCATCACCTTGGACGCGTGAATCGTTCACCAGGAGGGCGTCGTACGGCCCCGCCTCCAAGCCCTGCACGCCCTCCGCCCAACCGGGCGCATACAGCTCATTGTCATACCTGCTGCCATCGCCGCGCACCGCGCCCTGGATCGAGGTCACGCCGGCGGCTTTGAGTTGGCCCGCGAGGTCATCAAGTGGCGTGATGTTGAATGCCCCGAATCGATCGAGATTCGAAGTCGGGTACCAGGTGCCCGACAGCAATGGGTCTCCCCCGCCGACCAGAAACAGGTCCCCGGAGATCACACCGCCAATCGGTGCCGCAGCGACCGCTGTCGTCTTGTATCGAAAGGCTTCACCGAGGACCTCGAGGGCGACGGCTGCAACAAGAATTTTCTGGTTGCTTGCAGGGATCACGACCGTCGCTGCGTTGCGGGCTCCGACGAGCCGACCATTCAACGACACGATCACGCAGGATCTGTCGTTGACGGCACCCAAGAGAGGCCCGACGGCCGATTCGAAGGCTGCGAAGTTGAGATCGAGCGACAGTTGCTCGGCGGCTCGACGATACGACAGCAACGAAGTACTCAAGGCGGGTAATCCCGCTGGACGCAACGCGACAGTGTCGGTTGCAGCTGGAACGGCGTCGGCGGCGGCATTCGCCTTGCCATCTGACCAACGAAACATCGACCACAGGAGCAGTCCGGGGATCAAGGCCAGAACGACCAACACGATCATCGGGCCGGTGGAGCTGCGTCGGGTTCTCACAGGCTCCGACGCTCCTTGTGACGGGCATAACGATAGAGGTGCGCGAGTGCCACGACCGCACGATCCCCGCTGGGGTAGCAGAGTCGTCCCGACTGGCGGACGGCGGCGGGCCCAGGATTGTTCGGGTCGGCAACCGCCAGTTCGGTGGCGCACATGATCGGCTTGCCGGTTCGTTGACTCAGTTCGGCAGCGGCCTCTGCGAAACGGCGGTCCTGGCGTTCGTGGTACTCGACGATTCGGTCGAGCCCGTGACCGGGGTGGAAGCCGCCCTCCCGCATCATCCGTGCCTGATTCGACTGAATCCCGAGACCGATGTACACGATCGCGTCGACCGACGAGTGTTGGGCGATCAGTTCCATCACAGTCGGAACCGTGTCTCGCGTCTCACCGCCTGCGCAGTCGACTGGATTGTTTCGGCTCCATCGAGCTGGCAGATAGCGGTCGATCGCTGTCAACAGGTCGTCAGGAAGATCGAGCAACTGCAGGTCGGGGTCACGAGCAATCGCATCGGCAGTGATGACACCCCAACCGCCCGCCGTCGTGAGCACAACCACGTTCGGACCCTTCGGCAACGGCTGCGTCGCAAAGCTGGCCGCCGTCTCGAATGCTTCCTCGACGCTCATCGCCCGTGTGATTCCGGCCGCCCGACACGCCCCATCGAACACCTTGTCGTTAGCTGCCAGCGCTCCCGTGTGACTGGCCGCCGCCCGCGCTCCGGCGGCGGTCGCTCCGCCTTTGAGCAGCACCAACGGCTTATGGGCTGCTGCAGCAGCCAGGCGTCTCATCAGACCCTCGCCGTCGGTAATTCCCTCGATGTAGGCGAGGCCAACCACCGTTGCGGGATCGTCGGCATAGAAGTCAAGGTAGTCGGCGACACCAACGGCTGCGGCGTTTCCGGCTGACACGGCGCGACTGATACCGACCCCGCTTGAGCGAGCCAAATTCAGAAAACTCGACACAAAGTTGCCTGACTGGCTGGCGACACCGATCCGACCCGCCGGTGGGTACGGGGCCACGATTTGGGCGCACAGTTCGGCCGGTGTCGACACCACGCCTTGGCCGTTCGGCCCAGCCAGCAGGATTCCGAGTTCGTCGGCGAGAACAACAAGGGCAGCTTCAGCGATCCGGCCCTCCTCGCCCGATTCTCCATATCCAGCGGAGGTGAGGAATGCGGCTTTGACGCCCTTGGCGGAACAGGCTCGCAGGATGTCGGTATTGGTGCTCGCTGGCGTACACACAAACACGAGATCAATCGCGCCGTCCGGAAGTTCGGCGATGTCAGCGACGGTCTGTACCCCGAGGACCACTTCCGCCTGCAGGTTCGTGGCGTACACGCCGCCAGCGAAACCGGCAGCGAGCAAATTGTGTAGGGCGACAAATCCGAACTTGCCAGGATGGGTCGAAGCGCCGGTGATCAGCACGCCCTTTGGTTCGAACAGCGCCCGAAACAGGGCGTCATCCGGACGTGGCCTGGTCGGAGCGTGAGTCGTCGACGTTTCGCCCAGTTCAACCAACGCGTCAACGGCAATCGGTTGCCCGCCAGGTGTGATGATCAGCGGGTTGACATCGACACTGGCGACGTCGGGGTGGTCTGCCGCAAGCCGTCCGAGGCCGACGAGCAACGTCACCAGCGTGGCTCGATCGACTGCCGCTTCGCCTCGGAACTCGCCAAGCAATCGTTGCGAACCGAGCGCATCAAGCATCTCGTTGGCCGTGATCGCGTCAAGCGGTGCCGGCCGAAACACCACATCTGCCACGGCTTCGGCAAGCACGCCGCCCAGCCCAAGCATGACCGTCGGCCCGAACTGAGGGTCCCGCAGCATGCCGACGATCAGCTCGCGGTTGCCTCGAATCATCGGCGCAACCAGCACACTGACTTCGCCGTCGGCGGGAGTCGCTAGCTCCAGCAATTCTGTCGCTGCCTGTTCGATCGCCGCAGGATCTGCGAGGTTCAATCGAACGAGGCCGCGCTCGGTCTTGTGGGCGATCAAGTCACCAGCCAGCTTTGCGACGACGGGGAACCCGAGATCGGTCGCCGCCCGTACGGCTTCGCTGATCGACTCAACCAGACGCTCTTCGGAGACCGGTAATCCGTAGGGAATCAGCAGTGTCTTCGAATCGGACTCTGACAGGGTGGCACCGGTACTCATGCGGTGTCCACGGTACCCATCCGACGTGCTCTACGTCCGGCAATCCCGATCGTGCTGCCGCAATTAGGGCAGTAACGCAGCGGCGAAGAACTGAACGACATGTTCCTCACGAGCCACCAGCGCCTCCGCTGAGAGCGGAGCAATATCAAGTAGGCCCTCAAGGAACGGCTCGTCGGAGAAGTAGCTGAGCAGCGCCCCGTACCCGGTGATCAGCAGTTGACGGGAGTCTTGGCGTCGGAAGGTTCCGGCGTCCATTTCCCGGTCGAAATAGTTGGCTGCTTGATCGAACATCGGTCGTAGCACGCTGGCCATGTCGATCGCGAAATGCTGGCCGGCGTCGATCGCTTCGCGCCGAACCATACGGACATAACTCGGGTTGTCGGCGAAGAAACGGAATCCCGCGCGAAGCACGAGTTCGACTTTCGACCAGCCCTCCTCGGGCGACCGGATCGCTCCGGCGAGACGGTCAAACCAATCGGACAGGAGGTGTTCGAAGACCTCCTGGTACAGCGCTTCTTTCGAGGCGAAATGGTGCAGGAGGCTCGGTCGCCGAATCCCGACGCCTGCGGCGATGTCGTTGAGTGAAGTCCCTTCGTACCCGGCCTGAGCGAAACAGGCCAACGCCTCGTCAAGGATCTGGTGTCGGGTGGATCGCTGGCCGGTGTCGGAATCGCGCACCGTCGTCGTGGACATCAGGGGGTCAAACTAACACTGATCCCGCTGGCAGCACCCACCGGCCAGAGCTAGGGTTGAGCGGATGTAAACTGCGCCGATTGTCACACCGCGGCGGCCGAAGCGTCGTCGCTAGCCTGGGCCCATGACCCTGATATCTACGACATCGATGCGACGATCTGCAGTTCTGCCCGTGGCGATTGGGTTGCTGCTGTCCGCCTGCGGCGGAGGCGAATCTTCGACAGGGTCTGGCGACACTGCCGACTCCAATCAGCCGACGATCGCCGTGAGGTCACTCGACAGCCTCAAGTTCGACCCGACCGCTGTTTCGACCGCCGCCGGCAAGGTCCGCATCGAGCACATCAACGAAGGATCGGTTGTTCACACGTTCGTGCTCGAAGGTCAAGATTTTAAGCTCGTCGACGACGGCAACAAACTGATTGAGTTGACAGTGGGCGAGTACACGTTCTTCTGCGACGTTCCCGGGCACCGCGAGGCGGGCATGGAAGGCACGCTCACGGTTACTCCGTGACCCCGGGTGGCATCACGCCACCTAGGCAGCACCTGCGTCGTTCAGACTCCGCCGAGAATCAGTTCCCAGCCGATGAAGTACATCACTGCGGTAAAGACGATGCCGGCCTGAATCACCTTCTTGTGATCGTCGAGCACCAGCTTGCAGAACGGACTGTCGAGTCCGCCGGGAAGTTTGCCGAGCGCGCTCAACTCAGCGAAGCCCAAGATCACCAAAAAGATGATCCACACGGCGATTGCTGACCCGCCGCTCGGATCGGCGAAGTTAGGGGCGAAATGGCTGGTGAACACCATGAAGAACGCCATTGCGATCGAGAAGAAGGCGTTGACTCGGCTGGCTCGGCCAGCTGCCTTGGCAGCACCAGCTGCTGCCGGATCTGCCTGACCGCCACCCGCAACCGCTTCCGCCGAGGCAATGTTTATCCGCTGGTTTGGCCAGATCACCATCCACACGTTGGCGGCCATCGTGATCCCGAGAATTGACCCGAGCGTGATACTGAGGCCGAGCGATGTGCTCGGGTTGTAGTCCTTCCCCGCAATTGCCCACATCAGAAGTCCGCTGGCGAGCGTGAGAGCAGCCGACCATCGGAACCACCATAGGGCGCGAGACGTGATCTTGCGAAGCGCTTCCGACCGGGAGGCCGCTTCCATCTCAGCAAACGAGGGCACCTGGACGAAGTTGAAGAAGTACAACAGACCGATCCAAGTGATCCCGAACAGCACATGGGTATAACGAGCCAAGAAATGCAGACCCTGCCCAAAGTCGAAGAAATTGTCGAACAGTTCCATACTTCACTCCTTCTCATTTTCACGACCCACCCTGGGCTGACACGTCGCACTCTAGAACGGCCGAGACACCCAAACGCAACTATCCGATCGCGGACGGGTCTCGATCAGGCCAGCCGATCCAGATTGCAAGAGCCGCTCCAACCGCACCGCCGGTGCTCGACAGCATCAGGTCGCCAATCGTGTCACCGTATGTGAGGTCGAGCCCAGAAGTGCCGAGTTCCTGCACCACGTATTCTGCGAACTCCCACCAGACGATCGCCAGACCGCCGATTCCGTAGCCGAGCGCCCAGGCGTTGAACTTCGAGATCCCCGTCCGAGCGAGTGCGAGCGTGATCCCGCCCATCAGGAGCACCCAGTTGACGAAGTGCAACACGTCATCGGTTGACGAGTAGTTGTTGTAGAAATTGAGCACGTTGCCAAGCGTGTCAACCAGGAACGGAGCCACCACGAGCGCGTCGACCAGATACGGATACGTCGGCTTGCTCCCACGCAACCGCCAAATCACCGGGACAACCGCGATCGGAAGTAGGTAGAACGGTGCGCGGAACGCCATCCCCTTGCCATCGAACTGTTCCCAGTTCGGGAATCCCACCGTGATTGCGAGAGAAATCACGAGCGCGATCCGTACCGCCCATGCGATGCGACGTTGCAGAGCGAGCGACATGGCCCGGAACGTAGTTCGCCTACACTGTCGATATGGCGACCTCCACGCCGAGTAGCAACGCCGGCAAAGCGTCCGTGCGCGCGATATCGACATCTGTCGTCAATATCGCGCGCTCAGAACGAAAGTCGAGCGTCCCAGGGTGGCTAGCGACGCCGGGCGATCAGCGTTGCTTCGCCTTCGGATTCGTGGTTGACCGCGATCTCGACATCGAGATCGCGGAAGGCGTCGACCAGCTCACCAGGCGTCGCATGAAACGGACCAATCTCGACGTGACCACGACCGACATGTGACAGCACGGTGACGATGATCACTCCGCCGGGTAGTGCTGCGCGAACCAGTTCGGGATAGATCCGATTACCTCGGAATCGTTGGCAGAGCACGACGTCGAACCCACCGACATCTCCCGGTAGACCGTTGTCGAGATCACAGACTTGGGCATCGATACCGTCGGCGACACCGTGCTCGCTGGCGGCGTCTCGTAGTCGCTGGATCGCGACAGGGGAAGCGTCGAGAGCGACAACCTCGTAGCCCCTCAACGCCGCCCAGATTGCTTGCTCACCCAAACCACAGGCGACGTCGAGCCAACGCCCGGACTGTGCCAACTCGACCGAGTCAAATCCCTTCGGAGGTGACGGCTCACCAGTGCGGCGGTCCTGATACCGGGTATCCCATCGATCGGCGTCGGCCTGCACGAGAAGCATGTTGACAGGTACCCTCGATTCCATGCAGATCGTGTCAGCACTGTTTGTCGAGAACTTCGAGATACGCCAGGCGCCAGGGCCGTCGACTCGAATCGACCTCACCGGCGCAATGTTCTCGATGGCCGCCCCCGATCCGTTGCCGCTGACTATCTCTCCCCATCTGATTGGGCTGATCTTCTGCCCACTGGGCGAGTCAGGACAAGGCGTCTTCGAGGTCATCTTCCGCGACACCCTCGACGCAGAATCAGATGACGAGCCAATGGCCCGGAACGTCAGCCCGTTCAGCGTCGAGCCGGGCAAGTTCACCTACCGTCTCGTGAAGGGCGAACTGACCTTCGATAGCTACAAGCAGATCTTCGCCCATTGCCGAGTAGGCCGAGGCCCCTGGCACGTCGTCCCGTTCACGCTGCTACCGCCCGTCGACTGACGGGCGCGTCGTGATCTGAGGTGGCGGTTGCTCAACAGATAGTGTCACAACCGATGCCTTCGCTCTCCGCTGAACTTGACCAACAGGCCGTCAATCTCATTCGAGGGCTGTCGATGGATGGGCCGGCCGCCGCCAACAGCGGCCATCAGGGCACCGCGATGGCGCTCGCTCCACTCGCCCATGTGCTGTTCAGCCGGGTGATGAAATACGACCCCGCCGACACCAAGTGGCCGGACCGCGACCGATTCGTGCTGTCAAACGGGCACGCATCGATCCTTCAGTACTCGTTGCTCTATCTGGCCGGCCACGGGCTCGAACTCGACGATCTCAAACAGTTTCGCCAATGGGATTCCGCAACTCCCGGCCACCCCGAGGCAGGTCACACGGCTGGGATCGAAGCCACGACCGGCCCGCTCGGCCAGGGTTTCGCCAACTCGGTCGGGATGGCACTCGCCGAACGAATCCTGTCTGGCAAGTTCGGATCTGCTGCGATCGATCACCACACGTTCGTGATCACCGGAGACGGTTGTTTCATGGAGGGCGTTTCCCACGAGGCCGCTTCGCTGGCTGGCCACCTCGGGCTCGGCAAATTGATCTGTGTCTACGACGACAACCACATCACGATCGACGGCTGCACCGAACTCGCCTACAGCGATGACGTGCCAGGCCGGTTCCGCAGCTACGGGTGGGACGTCGTCGAGTTGGGCGAAATGGCCAACGATCTCGACGCTCTCGAATCGGCCCTTCACAACGCCAAGGCAGTAACCGACAAGCCAAGTTTGCTGGTTCTGCGGTCGCACATTGGTTTCCCGTCTCCCGATCACACCGACGACCATGAGGCACACGGGCTGGCGTTCAACGCCGACGACATCGCCCGAACGAAGGCGGTCATGGGGATTCCCAACGAACCGTTTTGGACACCCGCCGAAGTCGTCGACGCCTACCGGGCTCACGCTGCCGGTCGTGGCACCGATGCGCATGACGTGTGGTCCGCAGCTAACTCGGTTGTGACCGCTTCCGCCGAATGGCAGGCGTGTTGGAACGCCACCGGCCTCGCTGGTTGGACCGATGGCCTCCCCACGTACGCCCAAGGCGAAAGCGTTGCCACCCGCAAGGCAATTGAAGCGGCGATCAACGCCACGCTCGCCAAGCTCCCCGGTGTCGTTGCCGGTTCGGCCGATCTGACCGGCAACACGGGCATGAAACTCAAGGGTGAAACCGCTCAGTCGGCTGACAACCCCGGTGGTCGCCAGGTGTACTACGGGATTCGTGAACACGCAATGGGTTGCGCACTTGTCGGCATGGCGCTGCACGGTGGAATCATCCCGGTCGCCGGCACATTTTTCGTGTTTCTCGACTACATGCGTCCGCCCGTTCGGTTGGCGGCGCTGTCCCAGGCCAAGGCCTGTTTCGTGTTCACGCACGACTCGGTTGGTGTCGGTGAAGACGGCCCGACTCACCAGCCGGTCGAGCACATCGCCACGCTGCGTGCGATCCCCCATCTGCACGTGATCCGGCCGGCAGATGCCAACGAGACTGCCGCCGCATGGCGCGACGTTGTCGAACACGACGGCCCGACCGCGTTGGTCCTCAGCCGCCAGAACATCA
>JANOTN010000428.1:0-12413 GCA_031416375.1 Ilumatobacteraceae bacterium | reverse complement strand
CGGCCTCGGTACAGGCTTGGGCGGCGCGGCGTACATAAACGGCCTCCGTGGTCACATCGTGGTCACAAACGTGTGACCACGGGGCGGGATTAGGCATCACGGACCGGTTAGGAACTGTGCAGGAAAGTGGCATCTAGCTGGACGTATGCGCACTGGACGGCACGCGCCGTAACCGGCTCGATGTGGTTCAATTCCCGGCGTCGCCTCCAGGAACAGGGCTCTCGACCTTTGGGTCGGGGGCCCTGAGTTTTTCTCCCGGCCGATTGCTCTGGTCGGATCAGCGTCTGACTGAGTGGCGGAGCGATGTCACCGATTCTGGGACTCGATAGGGCACGTCGTCGACCATCGGCTTCGGCTCCGTAGCACCAAACAGCGACAATGAGGCGAACTCGTTGAGGGCTGCCATCGTGGACCGCATCGCCTCAGGGGGTACCGGGTGGCTGATCAGATAACCCTGCGCCTTATCACAGCCGAACTCACGCAACGATTCCAATTGTTGGATCGTCTCGACGCCTTCAGCGACCAAGTCGAGGCCCATCGACTGTGCCATGGCGATAATCGTCCGGACCAAGGATCGATCATTGCTTCGTTCGGCGATGCCTTGCACGAAGGCGCGATCGATCTTGATCCGTTGGAACGGGAACTGCTGCAGCAGCGATAGGGACGAGTACCCGGTCCCGAAGTCGTCGAGCGCTAGCCGAACGCCCATCGCCCGGATTTGTCGGAGCGTGCCGAGCGCAATTTCGGGCTCCTCGAGCATCATCGATTCGGTCATCTCAAGCCACAGCAGATGCGGCCGGACTCCCGATCGATCGAGGGCATTGCGGACGACATCAGCGAAGTTGGCGTCGGTGATTTGGCGCGGCGACACATTCACCGACATGGTTGTTGTTGGGGAGATCACGCCGTCGTCGATCCATCTCTGAAGCTCGTTTAGCGCTTCGACTAATGCCCAGGCGCCGAGCTCGCAGATGATCCCGGTCTCCTCGGCGATTGGGATGAAATCGACTGGTGAGACGAGCGAGCCGTCGGTCCGACGCCAGCGGATCAGAGCTTCGAATCCGCTCATCCGGCCGCTGACGATGTCGACGATCGGTTGGTGATAGAGCCGCATCTCCTGGCGACCAATCGCACCGTGGAGCGCATGCTCGACATCCATCCGGTGTGAGAGGTTGGCTTGCATCGATTCGTCGAATAGGGCGACTCGATTCCGGCCGTCCGACTTGGCGCGACGGGTGGCGATGTCGGCTCGTCGCATGAACTCCTCGGCCGAGATCGTCCGGTGTCTCGGGGCGACGGCGACGCCGAAACTGGCCGTCACGAACACAGATGACTCACCGGCTGGAATCGGCGCAGCGATCGACGCACGAATCAATTCGGCGCGGGCCATCGCATCGACGGTCGATGTTGTCGTGGCGTCGATCACGACGAACTCGTCTCCGGATGAGCGGGCAACGAATCCGCCAAAGTCTGCGGCGGCAGCAGTGAGTCGCTCGCCGATCACAATTAGCACGCGATCGGTTTCCCGCGGGCCGAGGCTGTCAGCCAGATTTTTAAAACGATCGAGATTGAGCTGTATCAACGTCGGTTGGTGTTCGGAGCGCCACGTTGATTCGAGCGTTTCGCTCACGAATTCGGTGAACAGACTGCGTGTCGGCAGATTGGTGACCTCGTCGCGGCTGAGCCGCCCAACGAGTGTTTCCTGAGCACGTGCGTTGGCTTCGAGCGCCATGAAGAGACGCGACACAGCAGCAATCACGACGACGATCGTGCCGGCCGTTCGGACAGCGATATCGGTCGTCGAGGTCGGGGCGACGGCGGCGATCAGCACAACCGGCGCAATCAGGCTGATCGCAATCAGGATCAGTCGCAGCGGAGTCTTGGAATTGTCTTGAAGTGACCTGTCGATCGGGAGCAATGTTGCAGGGAGATCGGCGTGACTGACTGAGGCGCAGAGGAAAAGAAATCCACCAATGAAAAGGCCGAGTGACATCGGGCCGGCTCGCCAGATCGCCTTGTCGATCAGGCTCAAGTCAATCAGCAGGGTCGCAAATAGATTGCTTGAAACGGCAACCATAATGAACCACATTCCGCGGTTGCGCTCCAGACCGGTCAGGAACAGTTCGGTCGTAAAGGTGGTCAGCAAAACCGCGATCGGTAGGTACATCGCCACTACTACGGCGAGACCCGGAGCTACGTCGAACTGCGTGATCAGCGGGTTCGCAATACCAACCCAGGCGACCAGTGATGCACCGATCGTGACCATCACACCATCGACCATGTCGCGTCGATTGACTTCAGTACGCCGAGCGCGCAGAGCAACGCCTAACAGAGCGACCAGAATCGACCCGACGACCACGTCCGAGACCGCAGATCCCCACGTGAGCATGTTCGCGTGAACTCGCATTCCTCCTGGGTCTAACGCAGCGAGCCGCACTCCGATGAGCACAAACACGATGGTAAAGATCATCGGAAGTCGGTTTGTCCGCCGTCCCATGTATCCAGAAATCAGGCTAGCAACGACGACAAGTACGCGCCAGAACGGGCCGACCGTCTCAGCCGTCAGCGCGACGAGCGCGCCGATTCCGAGTGCACCTGCGGCAAGCAGCCACGGCAGTCCGGCAAGCACTCTCCTCATCAGGCTCCGTTCGCTGGTTGGTGGTCGGCGGTCGATGGTCAAGGGCCACGTCCAAATCGGCGGATGGGTCCGGGTGTGTATCGGACGGATTCTCAAGATTCCGTAGGAAAATCTTTAGGAAATCTGACCAGCGGCGGTCGCTGCTGCGTGTCGTAGCGAATCACAGTCATCTCGATGACCTTCAGAGGCGCTACCGTGAAGCGGATGCACGCCGTCGGCGTCCGAGCCCTCGTATGACCAGTATCGACACACTGACCACCACTGTTGTCGTACCCGGGCCGCACTTGATGGCGGCGCTCGTCGGGCCGCGTGACCAAAACCTCCGCCTCATCGAGCAAGAGTTCCCGGAGACAACGGTTTCGGTACGTGGCAACGAGATTGCGTTGCGCGGCGTTGATGCCGAGCAACTCGGGCGGCTGTTCGAGGAACTGGTCGGTCTGCTTGAACGTGGACACGACCTCGACGAACGAACGATTGAGCGTTCGATCGGGATGGTTCGCGCTGATCAGCGACCGACCGAAGTGTTGACTCACCAGGTCTTACGTGCCTCGAAGGGTCGCCAGGTGCGGCCGAAAACCGCCGGCCAAAAGCGTTACGTCGACGCCATCCAGTCGAACATCGTGACCTTCGGCATAGGTCCGGCAGGGACCGGAAAGTCGTGGCTCGCAGTGGCGATGGCGATTCAGGCATTGCAGGCCAAGCAGGTTCAACGAATCATCCTCACTCGTCCTGCCGTCGAAGCGGGCGAGCGACTTGGTTTCCTCCCCGGCGATCTGATGGCGAAGATCGACCCGTACCTGCGGCCGCTTTACGACGCCCTCTACGACATGGTCGAACCAGAAGGCGCGCAGAAATTGATTGAGCGCCAAACCATCGAGGTCGCCCCGCTGGCGTTCATGCGTGGCCGGACGCTCAACAACAGTTTCATCATCCTTGACGAGGCGCAGAACACGACGCCAGAGCAGATGAAGATGTTTCTGACTCGGATCGGCTTCGGTTCGAAGGCGGTCGTGACTGGTGACGTCACGCAGGTCGATGTCCCCGACGGCCGCTCCGGCCTGAAAGGACTCGAGCGTGTCCTGACGGGCGTCGAGCAGTTGGCGTTCGTACATCTCACTTCGGCTGATGTGGTGCGTCACAAGATTGTCGCCGACATCGTTGCCGCCTATGAACGAAACGCCGATGGTGGATCGCGTGGGTGATTCCGACAAACCTGTTGAGGTCGTGGTCAGCGATGAGCAGACTGATGTTGTCGTCGACACCGATCGGTGGGCCGCTTTGGCGGCCGCAGTTTTGCGTTCTGAGGGACGTGCTGGTGAGTTGACCCTGACCTTCATCGACGTGGTTGAAATGGCGGCACTCAACGAGGAGTACATGGGCAAGCTTGGTCCCACCGATGTGCTCTCGTTTCCACTCGACGCCGACGCAGACCCTGGATCGATACCAGCCGAATGGGGTCCAGTCCTGCTCGGTGACGTGGTGATCTGTCCGGCTGTTGCGACTGAGTCGGCACCAACGCACGCCGGCACGACGGATGACGAGTTGGCGTTACTGACTGTCCACGGCGTGCTGCATGTGCTCGGCCATGATCATGCCGAGCTGGACGAGACTGCCGTGATGCGAGCGCGCGAGCTGGAGTTGCTGGTCGAACACCACTGGCACGGACCAGTGCCAACTGGATTCACGCAGGAGCAACCAGCATGATTGCCGCCAGGTTTTCGGGCACCGACACCTTGATGGTGATCGTGATCGTTGCGTTGCTGTTCGTGCTGATTTTCCTGGCGATCGCCGAGATGGGGTTGTCGAAAATGACGAGGCCGAAGGCGGCCTCGATGGCAGATCAGGGTCATCGTGCCGGCCCGGCGTTACTGAAACTGGCCAACCATCCGGAGCGGTGGGTCAACCCGCTGTTGCTGACCGTCTTCATTTGCCAGGCAATCCAGACGACGTTGACCGCAATCGTTGCCGGTCACCTCTTCGGCGGGTGGGGAGTTGCTGCCGGCGTGCTCCTGAACATCGTCGTGTTCTATGTGTTCGCCGAGGCCGTCCCGAAGACCTACGCCGCCCAGAACCCTGAACGCGCCGCACTTCTGACGGCCCGCCCGATGAGCATCCTTGTCGCCTCGCCACCGCTCCAGTTGGTTTCGCGAGCGTTGATTTGGCTGACCAACGTGATCGTTCGAGGTAAAGGGCTCGAGAAGGGTCCTTTTGTCAGCGAGTCGGAGCTGCTCGGAATTGTCGGTGCGGCTGCGGACGACGACGTGATCGAACACGAGGAACGTGAACTGATCGAAAGCATCATCGAGTTTGGCGACACGGTCGTGCGAGAGGTGATGGTCCCGCGACCCGACATGGCGATCATTCCGAATGACGCAACAGTGTCCGGCGCACTCGACCTGGCGATCGCCAATGGCTTCAGTCGGTTGCCTGTGTTCGGCCCCGGCGACACCGATGTGATCGGACTTGCGTACACCAAGGATCTGATTCGAGCCGAGCGTGAGGGTCGCGGTGACATCTCGGTCGTCGAACTCGCCCGCCCGGTCCGATTCATCCCCGAGAACAAGCCGGTCAATCGACTGATGCGTGAGATGCAAGTCGGCAAGATCCACCTCGCAATCGTCGCTGACGAATACGGCGATGTTGCCGGATTGATCACCCTAGAAGACTGTCTCGAAGAGCTCGTTGGCGAGATTGTCGATGAATACGACATAGAAACGCCAGAGATCGAGCGTTTGCCCGGTGGCGACTACCTCGTTGACGGTGTCGCGTCGGTGTCGGAACTGAATGACCTGCTCGAAATCCACATTCCCGATGACGACTGGGACACGATCGGCGGATTCGTGTTCAACACGCTTGGGCATGCGCCAGTGGTCGGCGATGCAATCGAACACGACGGTTGGCAGTTCGTCGCGATGGAAGTCGAGGGCCGTCGAATTCGGAGGCTTCGTGTCGTGTTGGCACCGATCGACGAAGAAGAATCTGACTGATGATCGTTTCGCTTGAAGGCAAGGTCGCCCTCGTCACCGGCGCATCGAAGGGGATTGGTCGGGCGATCGCTGCTGGAATGGCCGAGGCTGGTGCCAAGGTGATGTTGTCCTCCCGCAAGCTCGATCAACTGGAACTGGCAGCCTCTGAGATAGCAGGCGAGACGGCCGTATACGCCGCCAACGCAGGTGATCTCGATGCCGCCGAGGCTTGCGTCGCTGCGACCATTGATCGCTTTGGCGGACTCGACATCCTGGTCAACAACGCAGCAACCAACCCGTACTACGGACCCACGATCGGGGTCGAGCCGTCGCAGTTCGACAAGACGTTCCAGGTCAACCTGCGCGGTCCACTGTTTTGGGCTCAGGCAGCCCACCGGCAGGCAATGGCCGCGAGACCGGGCGTGATCATCAACATCTCGTCGGTTGGCGGGCTCAGAACCGAAGGCGGGCTTGGCGTCTACAACTTGACCAAGGCGGCACTCATTCATCTGACTCGTCAGTTGGCGGGCGAGCTCGGGCCGTGCCGCGTGGTTGGTATTGCACCCGGACTCGTCAAGACCGATTTCGCGGCGGTGCTGGTGGAGAACTACGGCGAGCAGTTAGCTCACCAGATGCCAACGAAGCGGCTCGGCGAGCCCGATGACATCGCCAATCTGGCGGTCTTCTTGGCATCAGACAAGGCTTCGTGGATCACTGGTGAAACTTACGTGGTCGACGGTGGGGCCGGCGTTCGGGCGGCGGCCGGCTGAGCCTCGTCTGACGACAATCCGGCGAGTATCGGACCACCAAACACCACGGCAGCGACCAACGTGATTGCCCCGCCGATCAGAAATGGTGCTCGGAGGTTGGTTGCATACGCGACGAGCCCTCCGAGGGCAACCCCGCTGGCGCTGGCGGCAGCGCCAAGCCAGCGATAGACGCTATTTACGCGACCGAAACGATCCAACGGGATCAAGCGTTGACGCACGGTGACCGTGGCCACATTCCACACCGTGATGCCAGCTCCGAGCACGAATCCGGCAACCCCCACGATCCAGACAGCTGGTGCCAGTCCAAGAATCAGCTGGGCAATCCCAAACGCGAGGTATGGCACCACGATCGCCCATGTGAGCCCGATCGCGCCGATCACACGATGTCCGAGCAGCCCGCCGGTGGCGGCACCCATCGCCGTGATCGCCAACAGCAATCCGAACTCGGCGTTGCTCAGGCCCAACTCAACAATCGCGTACTTGACGAAGATTCCCTGACCAAACATCAAGCCAAGATTGGTGACAGCGAACAGAAGCGCCATCGTGCGCAGCAGTCGGTGCTCCAGTAGCCAGCGGACGCTCGATCCAAGGCGAAGGTCGAGTGGGCCTTCGGGCACGATTGCCGGCATTCGCGTGGTGCGAATCGTGATGATCAGAATCGCCGCGATTGCGAACGAAACGGCGTTGATCGAGAACGGCAGTGCCGAAGAGGCATCAAACAGGATTGCCCCGATCGACAGCCCAGCGATGCTCCCGGCGACCACCTCAGCTGCGAAGAGCAAGCCGTTCGCTCGCGCCAGGTCCTCCGGTCCTACGATCATCGGCAGGAATGCCTGAGCGCTGCTGTCGAAAACCACTTCGCAGGAACCGACAATCACCAACAAGCCAAGTAGCGCCCAAATCGACAGATTCTCGGAAACGGCGGCAAACCCGATCGCCGCGAAGAGCGCCACGCGGATCAGGCTCGATGCCACCATCAGCAGTTGGCGGTCGGCCCGGTCAACGATCACGCCGACCGGGAGTGCCAGCAGCAGCCAGGGAAGCAACGTTGCAAAGGTCGTGAGCGACAGCAGCCGCTCGTCGTCGGTCAGCGAGAATGCCAGCAACGGCATGGCGACAAAGTTAATTCCGTCGCCGAGATTGCTAATCGTGCTGGCGGTCCACTGCCGCCAGTAGGCGAGCGGCAGGCCGCCCGATGCACCTGGTTTCACGCAGCTCGCCTGGTTGTAACGTTCGGGAGCGGCCTCACGGTCGGAAAGCTTACTCCACCTGTCGGATCAGCTTCACTCTTCGCACCTTTCCGACCACGGTACGTGGAATAACTGCGACATTGGTCACTCGCCGCGGTGCCGCGAAACCAGGAAGTCGCCGCTTGACGTACTCACGGACCTCCACCAATGTCAATCGGATGTTTGGATTCAACGGAACCACGTAGGCCGACACAATTTCACCCCACTCAGGATCGGGCTCACCAACGACGGCCACGTCGGCGATGTGAGGGTGATCACGAAGCACGGCCTCAACCGCCTCGGGCCACACGTTTTCGCCGCCTGTGATAATCAAGTCATCGGCTCGTCCGTGCACGCTGAGGAGGCCGTCAGCGCCGATTTCGCCCAAATCGCCAGTCGGAAACCACCCGTCGACCTTCGGGTCGGTGCCATCGCGATAGCAACGCAACAACATTTGACCGCGAACCTGAATCTCACCATCGATGATTCGTAGCTCGACCCCATCGAGCGGGCGCCTGTCGTAAACGACACCGCTGCCGGTCTCGGTCATGCCGTAGGTCGTTACCGTGTTGGTTGGTCGGTCGGTAGGTGGTCGTGAACCGCCGACCACGATCGTCCGAAAGCGAGTCGGATCGACACGCTGCAGCGCCGTCGGAACCAACGAAACGAGTGTCGCATCACTGGAGTTGACGACGCCTGCGTCGAAGCCGGACAGCACAGTGAGCCGGGTCGCCGTGTGCAGTGCCCTCGTGATAACCGACAGTCCCCCGACGTGCGAGAGCGGCAAGCACGCCAGCCAATGGTCTTGATCGGTGACGTTGAGACGTTGTGATGTCGCCAGCGCTGATGCGGCCACGGCGTCGTGAGTCAGTACGACGCCCTTCGGTTCACCTGTCGAACCGCTGGTGGCGATCACCAGCGCGTCGCCTGGCTCGATCAGTTGACCGACTCGAAAGCGATCGAATAGCGACTGTTTCGCCGGACCGGGCAGCCGTTGGTCAACCGGGAAAGCAGCGTCGCCTCTGTCCCAGATCCGACAAAGAAGGTCGACAAACTCCGGACCGCCGGGCTGGTCGAGAGCGACGAGGCGGTTCACGACCTAGGCCATGACAGGGTCAATCGGCGTCACGATCTCTGAGGCCTGCTCGATTTGCTCTGCGATCGCCAGACATCGCAGATCCGTAAAGCGGTCGCCCTGAATCTGGACACCGACCGGCAGCCCTGCGGCCATGCCGAACGGCACGACCACACCGGGAATCCCAAGGAAATTGCCTGGGAGGACAGGCCGCAACGTGTCGCGCATGATTTGGGTGACTTCGTCACCGCGGGTATCTGCATCGTGTTCGAACGCAGGTTGACCCCACGTCGGGGAAATCATCACTGGATGCTCGGCAAAGAACGTCGACCATTCGCGCAGGGTCTTGAACCGTTCGCCTTGGAGCATCACGCTCGACTGCAACGTCGGGCTCGGGTATTGGCTGATCATCGAGTCGAGCACGATACGCGCTTCCTCTGACATGACCAGATCGAGCTGCACCCGCGTCTCGTTGATATCGGCGATCAACAACATCGCCCACAGTTCGGTGACGCGCTCATAGCTCGGGGGGGTGATCTCGATGACGCGGTGACCTCGGTCCGCGAGCACGTCGCCAGCCCGGCGCACCGCCGCGGCGATCTCGGGATGGGTCGCACCCCCGGGCGGCTCGGCCACAACAGCGATCGTGATCCGTTCGCCCTCGAGAAGATCGGTGAACACCGCCGGAACCGAGCGTGGATCGCGTGCACTCCAGCCCGCAAGCGTCTGGAAACCGGCGCGAACGTCGCCAACTCGGCGGGCCATCGGCCCTTCCGCGAGCATCTGCTGTGCCGCCAGCATGATGTCTTCCGGAGGAATAACGGTCGCCATCGGGATTGCGCCGACGGTCGGTTTGATCGACGCGATTCCACAGCAGTGGGCTGGGTTGCGGAGGGAGCCGCCGATGTCGTTGCCCAGCCCGATCGGTGACATCCCCGAAGCGATCGCCGACGCCTCGCCGCCGCTCGAGCCGCCAGCGGTGACGTTCGGGTTCCAAGGGTTTCTCGTGAGTCCGTGCAACGTTGACCGCGTGTGGACTCGCAACCCCAGATCAGGCATATTGGTGCGGGCAAACGGAATTGCCCCCGCGGCACGCATTCGCTCGACCGTCGGCGAATCGATCGGTGCAATCGCGTCAACCAAGAACGGTATGCCCTGCGTCGTTGGTGTTCCTGCAACGTCGATATTTTCCTTCACCGTAAATGGCACGCCGTGGAACACGCCGAGGGTTTCGCCGGCGGCGACCGCGGCATCGGCAGCGTCGGCTGCAGCTAGTGCTTCGGCATCTAGCCGCCGCACGATCGCGTTCAGATGCGGGTTGACGGCGTCGATACGGGCAAAATGCGCTTCCACTACCTCTCGACTTGACACCTCACCGGAACGGATTCGTTCAGCAAGTTGCAGGGCATCGAGTTGCCAGAGTTCGCTCACTGGCCCATCATGACGCACACATGACACCCTCTATGTCAACCCCTTCTTCTTTAGGCGGCTTTGGCGGTGGCGATTTGTTGTGCTCCGCCGTGGCGTTCGGGGTCGTAGGCGGCACCGTCGGTCCAGCATCGCCAGATGACGCGTACCCATGCTCTGGCGAGTATGCGCACGGCGTGGGGGTGGTCGCAGCCGCGGTCTCTGGCGCGTTGGTAGACGGTCGCAGCCCATGGCGAGCTGTGTCGGCTGTTGTCGGCGAAGGTGGTGACCGCGTTTCGGAATCGCGTGTTGCATGCCCATCGGAAGTGAACGGCGTGGTGTTTGCCGGAGTGTTTGGTGACCGGCGCGAGTCCGGCGAGCGCGCAGACGGCTTCGGGTGTGTCGTAGGCTTCTCGACAGTCGCCCCACTCGGCGAGCATCTGGGCTGCGTTGATGGAACCGGACCTTGGCAGGGAAGTGAAAATCGTGTGGTCGGGGTGCTCCCCGAGTTGGGTGGCGATTTCCCGGGCGAGCTGTTTGATCGCCGTGTTGAGTGCTCGGATCACGCCGATGTAACCAACCACGGCGGCTTTGCGGGCTTGGGTCTCGAAGCCTGTGGTCATGCCGGCAGGCACCGATCGGAGCCGATCGAGGAGCTCCGTTGCGGTTCGCCGGCCGGAGTAGCTGTGCCGGGTCAAGAATCCTGCCAGTTGTTTCTCGCTCAACCGGTCGGCGCTGACCGGGGTCGGGTAGCGCTCCAAAAACGCGAGCGCGATGTCGCTGCAGATGTCGGCGAAGATCGCGTTCGCGCCTGGCCAGAACGCCTCCAGGCAGGCTTCGAGTTGGTTGTTCGCGGCGACACGTTGATCGACCAGCGCATCGCGGGCTCGCACTGCTGCTCGCAATCCACGGGTCGCATCGCTGAACGGTGCCAGCACCCGCAGCTTGTGTTGACGCATCCGCAGATACTCGGCAATCACTTCGGCGTCGCCGGCGTCGGACTTCGCGCCGGAGATCACTTCACCATCTCGCCACGCTTTGATCGCGTTTGGCGAGACCGGCACGACTGGATGCCCGGCTTCCAACAACGCGTCGACCAAGCGGCCGTCGGGTCGTTCGAGCGCGACCGGGATCGAACCCGCTGGGCCCAGCTTGGCAAGCCGTCCCAACAGTTGATCGAACCCGTCAACGGAATGCTTGATCATGAACGCTTTGACCTTACGGCCGTTCACATCGACGACGTGGACGGCGTGTTCCTCACTGGCCCAATCGATGCCAACGAACCACAACGCCGCCAACAATTGCACGGTCTCACTCATTTGTCCTCCTTGTTCTCAGGTTGTTGTGTTCGAGCTCGCGATGAGCGGGGCCTCGCCGGGCGGTCACTGACTGGCGCTCTACGGCGCTTCCCTCTCTTGCCGGTTCAAGACTCCGAAGAAGATGGGGAGCGGCAGTGTCATGTTGGCCCTCGAAGGGCGACCACCACTGGCCGTCATCCCCATCCTCATCGAGACCTCAACCGAACACTGCCGGATCCCGACACAACAAAGGTGCACCAGTGACACCCAGCGACCGACGGGAAGCGCTCGCGGAACCGGCGCGATCCGTCGCGGCCGGCCGGTAACGGGTTGGAACGCCAGATGGAACGGTTGGCTGGCGAATGAAATGTGGTCGCCGCGTCTCTTCGCTTCGCCGAGCCTTCTAACGACGGCTCAGTACTTTCCGAAGGGCGCTCCTGGATCGAGACCGAAGAAACGTCTCACGGGCGTCTCAGAGCGCCGCGATAGTCAACCGCTTACCGCCGCTGACCTGGTGAAATAGTGGGCGATACCGGGCTCGAACCGATGACCTCTACGGTGTGAACCTAATCGAGGCGCTGCAGACGGCCACAAACGGCAACAAACCGCACGTCACGACGACTCCCGACACACCAATGTTGCCGCATGTTGCCGCGTTTCGTCCCACAGCCGTCCCACGGGCGGGACAATTGACGGCCCCCGAGATGAAGATGTTCGTGGTCACAAGTGGGAGTCACGCTATCGACAGCGCTCACATCGAAGTGGCGTTCGAGCCGGGTCTTCACCGGGAGCGGCGCGGCTAGAGCCAATGCCGTTCAGTTAGGGCTGTGGATCGTGGGTGTGGGGGGCCGGGTGGGCTGTGGCCAGTCGCGGTGGCGGGTTCGTTTGGCGTGCCATTTGGGCATCTTGCGTTTGATCAGCCGGGGGCTGGATCTGAGTCGACGTTTCGGGTTGAGGCGCTGGCAGAGCATGGCTATGGCGCGGGTCCAGAATCGGTCAGTGTCCCGAGGGGGAAAAACCGCGCGCCTGT
>JANOTN010000427.1:0-2398 GCA_031416375.1 Ilumatobacteraceae bacterium | reverse complement strand
AGACCTCGTCGCTGATCAGCCAGATGTCGTGGCGGTTCGCGAACTCGACGACGCCGCCCACAATGTCTTCGCCGTACACACGACCCGTCGGGTTCGAGGGGGAGTTCGTGAACATCACCTTTGTTCGCTCAGTGACGAGCGACGCCAGTTCGTCGTAGTCGGGCAGAAAGCCTGCCGAGGCACGCAGATGATAGAAGCGCGGCACGCCGCCCAGCAGGCGCACCATTTCATCCATGTTCGGGAAGCCCGGTGTCGGCAGCAGCACCTCATCACCTGGTTCGAGGAGGATCGCGAAGGCGCTGTACAGCGCGTTCATACCGCCGGGCATGACGATGATGTCGTCGACCCCGGCGTCGATCCGATTGACCCGCGACAGCTTGTCGCTGAGGAGATTGCGGAGCGATAGCAGGCCACCGTTCGGGCCATACCCGGTGTGCCCCTGGTGTGCCGCCTCGAGCGCTGCATCAATGATGTGTGCCGGCGTGACGAAACTCGGTTCGCCCACTTCGAGACGAACCGCGCCCTCGATTCGAGCGGCCTCATCGAAGAGGACGCGGATGGCCGAACGGCGATAGTTCAATGCAGCCGGTGTGATGTCCGCCACGCTACGGCTACCCGGCCTTGGCTTCGAGGTCGGGGCGCTGCCCGGGATCGAAGTAACGCAAGGACCAATCGGCACCCTGCCAGGTGGTGAGCTTCTTGGTCGGCACGAGCTTGACGAGGTAGCGCTCCCATCCGTACGAAGCCTTGAGCTGCTCCGGACCTGTAGGGCCGGAGTAACGTAGTGCCATCGCGTTGGCGACAGGCACCCACTGTGAGCCCTCGCCTGTGGTCGGCCCCTCCACGATCTCGGCACGGCACTGTGCGATAACCTTGCGGATCCGCGGGTGCGCCATTTCCTCGATGCAGATTGCGCATCGGTCGTCGTTCTTGAGCAGCTCGACCCACTTCGAACGTTTGCGACCCACGACGAAGAACGCCTCGCCATCCCAGTGGTACCACAATGGCACCGACATGGGCCATCCGGATTTGTCGAGGTACGAGAGCTTCAATAACCAGGTGCTGTCGGGACTTCCGAGGAACTCGTGGACCTCATCGTCAGAGAGTCCCCCGGCCCCTGACCCCTCCTCGTAGTACCGGGTCTGCTTGAACTCAGCCATAACTGCCCCCTTTGACGCTCAACTCGGTTTATTATAGCATTCAGCGTCGATCGGCCGTCAAACTGTGGCTTTCGATGAGTTGCAACGAATCGCACAGCATGGATGCACTCACCAGTTCGACGGGTGCCGCCGAAACAACTGGTTCCAGGAGGTTGAGAAATGGGTCGCTTCGCCGGCAAGAACGTTTTCATCACGGGTGCGGGGAGCGGATTCGGTCAACGAACCGCCGAACTGTTCGCGCTCGAAGGCGCCAAACACGTCTACCTGGTCGATCGCCTGCAGGAGCGGCTCGACATCACGACCGAACGGGTCGCGGCTGCAGGCGCCACTCCGGTGAGCATCTGCACCGACCTCGGCGTCATGTCGAATGCCGGCGATGCGATCGCCCAAGCACTCAGCGTCGACCCGAAGCTCGACGTGATGATCAGCAACGCGGCGGCTTGGGCCAACGAGGACTTCCTCGACATGACCGATGAGTCGTGGCGGCACGTGCTGTCGGTCAATCTCGATGCCTACTTCGTGCTCGCACACCGGGCGGCCAACGCGATGAAGAACACGGGCGGCGGGGTGATCATGTTCACGTCATCGATCGCCTCGCTCGGGCACGGCCGGGGCTTCACGTCGTACGCTGTGGCCAAGGCCGGCCTGGTCTCTCTCTCGAAGGCGATCGCCGTTGAGTGCGCGCCGTTCGGCATCCGGTCCAACTGCGTCAGCCCCGGCCCAGCCGACACGCAACAATCGGTGGATCTGACCAGTGAGGAACTGATGTCCAAGTGGCGCGCAGAGGGCTTCCCCGTGGTGCCACTGAACCGGTTGGCCTCAGTGGACGACATTGCACACGCCTTCCTCTATCTCGCGTCGGACGAGGCGAAATACGTGACAGGCATCAACCTCGTGGTCGATGGCGGCCTCACGGCGCAGGCGTACGACGTACCCGACCAATGACATCGCCGAAGCGTCTTGTCGGTAGCGGCCGGCTGACAACTGGTGGGTCGAGCCGCAATCTCGTCTCGATTGACAGCGCCAAGACGTCACCGTTATGGTGCAACATTATAATCTTGCACCCTGTACAGGTGCAGCAGGATGAGACCAAGGAGTAGGTCATGGCTGAGGGCTGGCGCGGGAAGATCGGGGCAATGGAACCGGCTCGACGCGACTTCTATCTCGAAGGTGGAGCGCTCGTGCGGATCTCGGCGATCAACGACGAGGGTTTCCCCCACGTCGTGCCGGCCTGGTAC
>JANOTN010000426.1:0-1992 GCA_031416375.1 Ilumatobacteraceae bacterium | reverse complement strand
CCGGCGCTGAGATTCACGCTCAAGCCCACCTGGCGGTCGGGATGGAGATCGTCGTGCCAGTCGTCCTGATGCCGGCCAGGCATCCGGTGATAGACACGGCCATGGAATGCCGTCAGCGGTTGGTGGCTGACGACCTGTTCCGCGAAGCGCAGGACCACCGGATCGTTCACCAGGAAGTGCAGTAGGCCAAGGCAGGTATTGTCGTGCATCGACAGCTCGGTGGCCGCGAGTCCTTCGTGCTGGCGCTCGAACCACGAGGCGGCGGCGACCTGGCCATGAATCCAGGACAGAAGTGGTGGTGCGATGAACCCCGACAGCTTGATGACTTGCTGCTCGCGGAACTGGTTCACGAGTGCGGGAACACCGGATGGGTGTCCAAGTACCGGCCCGCGAGCCGTCAACTGGAGGGGTGGCGCGTCCATCCGTCGGTCGGCGCTCAGGCGGCTGACTGCGCCGCCTGCAACAGGCCCTTGGCCGCCATCTGGTTGACCAATCGAAGGAAATCGACCGTCAGCACCGCGGCATCCACTTCGTACATCGCGAGTACCCTCTGGTAGGCATCGTTCAGCGACCCCGTGCCTTGGAGCGCCTGCCAGATGTCCGTTGCCACGCCATCGAGGTCGAAGTAGATCCCCGTTTCGAGGTTCAGGATGACCGTTTCCCCTCCAAGGTCGCGTGAAACCACCGCATCCGGGATGGCGATGGAATCGGTGAGACCGAGCTGAGACATGGCCAGAATAGTATCGTAGTTTCCTAGCGAGGCTAGGTGCTCCAAACCTGGCAGGCGCCGATAAGCTACCGTAGGCAGAGGAAAAGTATGCGCCTGTTCATTGGTCTTTAAAGTTACATAGAGTCAGTTAACGTGCTATTGTTTATCAAGCTCCATGTAAGTGAGAGGGCGAAGCCATGTCCACCCGGTCGCTCATCAATCGGCTCGCTTCGATTGCCGTGACAGCCATCATCCTGGAACTGATGGTGGCGTGTTCACCGGCGCGCGAGACCGCGGCCGTCGTGCCGAGTTACGACCAGTTCACGGGTCGGCTCGTCCAGCTCGTGGCAGACCAGAACGGTGACGGTCGCGCCGATCAGTGGTCCTACCTCGACGGCCAGCGCGCGTTGCGTGGCGAGGCTGATACCGATGGCGACGGCCGCATCGACCGGTGGGAGTATTTCAATTCGGCTTCGGTGCTGACCGAGGTCGGCACATCCAGCCGCAACGATGGGGTCGAAGATACGTGGATGCCCGCGGTCATCGCCAACGGTGAGCGACAGGTGGCTCGATCGCGCAAGCGGGATCGGCAGATCGACCGCCGCGAGTTCTATCGTGACGATGCCCTGGTACGCGTGGAAGAAGACACCAATGCGGATGGGCTGGTCGACAAGTGGGAGCGACACGAGGGGACCGTGCTCCGCGAGGTGGCGCTGGACACGTCGCTCAGGATCGGGCGCGCCGACCGCCGGTTGCTCTACGATGCCAAGGGACAGTTTCAAGCGATTGAGACCGATCCGGAGCGGGACGGCACGTTTGTGCGCCTGCCCAACGCGGTGTCTCTGACCAGGCCGGGAGAGGCACGATGAAGTTGCCCGTCTTAATCTGTGTGGGGTTCCTGGCCTGGCCATCGGACGCGTGGACGCAAAGCAATGTCGGGTCGGGCCCCCTCACGGGAACGCTCACGGAAACCGAACCTACCTCCGGGGTGATCGGCCTGGGGCCGATCAAGTTGGCGCCGGGCATCGTGGTGCGCGAGATCGGCTGGGACTCGAACATCTACGATGAGCGCGTCAATCCCAAGGAGGACTACGTCGCGGCAGTACTACCCGACGTCGCCCTGTTCTCGCGGACCCGCTTCGTGAAGGTGTCCGCCTATGCCGGCGGCGAGTTCGTGTATTACCAGAAGTACGAGTCCGAGCGATCGAACGGACACGCCGAACGCGGTCGCGTGGATTTTCTGTTGAGCCGCATGCGCCCATTTGTTGCGGGGGGGCAGTCCA
>JANOTN010000425.1:0-5834 GCA_031416375.1 Ilumatobacteraceae bacterium | reverse complement strand
CAACGCCCTTTGTGGTTTACACTCGTCATGACGCGAACTTTTGGTGGGAACCGGTTGTGGTCCCTAAACCGGGGGGAAAATGTTTATTGGCTCCGGGGCGGGAGTATACGGTGACTGGGGTTTTCGACCGCCCACGACCTTATTTCCGGCGTAACCTGTGCTGATTCCAACTCACTACGAGGTTCTCGGTGTCGCTCCGAATGCGTCTGCGGTCGCAATTCGTGCTGCTTACCGAGATCAGGCGCGGCTCCTACACCCCGATCGTGTCGGCTTGGGTTCGTCCGATCCTGATCTGATGTCGGCCGTCAACGAAGCGCACCGGGTGTTGTCTGACTCGGGTCGTCGGTTGATGTATGACCGCACTCTCACTCCGGTCACCGATCGGAATGGTGGCGACGAAACCGTGCACCGCTCGCCCCCGGTGACGCTTCGTCACTCTGCGTTGTCGCCGTCTGGACCGGCAAGGGTTCCTTGGAAGCTGATGGCAATCGTCGCCTCACTCGGATCGTTGGTCGTCCTGGTGTCGGCAGCCAGGGAAGACCCGCCCTCTGTCGAGCCACCAGACGGGATCATTCGCTCAGGCTCATGCGTTGAAATCGAGAGCAACGGTGATGCGCGTGAGATCGCCTGCAACGGTGAGTCAGACATCGTGGTCGACCTACTGATACCTACCGGAGCGACCTGCCCAACGCAGACGGTGTCGCATCGCGACCGACTTGGGCTGGGAGTTGCGTGCATCCGTGAGTGAGTCATGCGCGGTTGGATGATCGGGGTGCTGTGCGCCGTCGTGGGTGTCGGCGCGCTGGCGGCGCTGCTGATCGTTCTAGCCACCTCGTCCGATGCCACGGTTCTGGAACTCGAGGTAGGGGACTGTTTCATGATCGACCTGGAAGTTGGTTCCGCCGACATTGACACGGTTGACGTCCTGGACTGCGACAACTCGCATGATGCCGAGGTGGTGTTCGTCGGAACGTTGAATCCCGGAACCGATCGCCCGTATCCGAGTGACGCCGAGATGTTCGCCGAAATCGATCGTGCCTGCACTGTGGTCGGCGACGACCTGATTGAGGATTTTGGACTGTTGCCGATTGCGCCGAACGAGACCTCTTGGGAACCGTTCCAAGGCCGGTTTGTCTGCGTCGCGATCCCGTTTGGAGCCGAGCCCGTGACTGGCTCGCTGGTGGCGGTCGGCTGAGGGAGTATTTCTGATTCGGCTGCTGGTAATCTGCCAACCCGCCAGGGCGATTAGCTCAGCTGGCAGAGCGCTACGTTCACACCGTAGAGGTCATCGGTTCGAGCCCGGTATCGCCCACCACGAAAGTCCTGGTCAGCGGTAGTAAACGGTTGACTATCACGGTGCTGTGAGACGCCCGTGGGACGTTTTTTCGGCGTCGATCCAAGAATTGCCCTGCGGTAACTCACTGCTCTGACAGGTCGGGTTGTCGATCTTCGAGTCAGCCGGTCAGCACCGGAGTGGCCCGTTCGACGAAGGCACCGGGTGTGGAAATCAATTTCATCTCGTCGGCGTGATGTGCCTTTCAGTGCGCCCACGCATTGCTGACCGCCCGCAGGCAGCCGGGGCACTCGGCGACCGCCGGACCGCCTGCTGGGCAATACCCGGTTCGGTTTGGTTGACGACGTGAAGGCTCCGTCGGGGTCCGTGACAGTCAACAGCATGACCACGGAGTGCCGGTGAGGGCGATGACCTTGGCCCGATCCGTGAACGCTCAGCGTGATCGCCATGATCTCCACGGCAGCGTCATCCGGCCGGCGATAGCGGACTCGAAGGTCTGCAGTTATCGGATGGTCTTATCGGGCACCGGGTTTGACTCGTCGGTGGTGCCTGCAGGCACGCCGTCATCGGCTCCGCTCACACCTACTGCAGCCCGATGCCGACCGTCATTCCGTGGCACTTCATCTGGGCCGCAGCGGAGTGGTCCTTCCTGGGCGAAGCCGACCTATCGAGCGTCACTCAGCAGCGCCTTGATCGTATTTCGGTCGGGCTGGGCGGCTCGTAGCGGGCGTAGCATCTGTTCGCGCACACCTCGCTGGTCGGGCAAGTCTTCATGACCCTCGCACTCCCGGTGTTGTGCTGTGCACGCTCGACCGCAGTGTCCGCATCGCGCCCGCTGGGAGCGTTCGATCGAGACGCCGGGAGGGAGTGGGGCTGGGGTCAGCTTGCGAGGCCGAGGAACACGACGAGGGAGCGTGTGAGTCGGACCATGTCGTCGTCGGAGACGTGTCCGAGCAGTTGGCCGAGCTTGGATCGGGGCACGGTCGTGATCTTGTCGACCATGAGCGAGCACGACTCGCGCAGCCCGTTGTCCTGGTCAGGCAGTACCGGCAGCCGGATCAACGGGGCGCTGGCGGGGTCCGTCGTGAAGGCGACCACGGTCACCGAGTCGGTGCCATCGAAGCGATCGTCTTGGACGATGACCACCGGTCGCGGTTTGCCGACGTAGCCGGACCCGGCGGCTGCGGTCCAGATCTCGCCTCGTCTCACTCCTCGTCCAGGCTAATCGAGTCGATGAAGGCCTGGTCGTCGCTGGCGCGCCCGCTGGTGGCAATCGCCAGGGACTGCTCGTGGGCTTGGGCGGCGAACCGGGGGGCGCGTACGTCGGGGACCCAGATCTGGATGGGGCGCAGGCCCTGAGCGCGCAGACGTTGGCGGTGGTCACGGACGCGTTGGGCGAGCGGGGTGGGTGTGGGCTTCGGGGCTCGACGCACACCCAAACGTTACATGTAACACTGCCGGTTGGCAACCCGCCATGATCGACCGAGCGACCGGCAGCACGCACCACTTCGTTCAGGCAGGCCCGCGACCGAACCGCCCGGGATCCGGCGAACTGAAGTGCGTCACGGTGACCTCGAGCTAGCACATAACGCGCGGCTGCCAACCGGCGATCTCTGACGTGCTGACTGGTACGCGCGCACTGCGATTATCGGATGCGCGGCAAGGGCCGTTCCCGAGTGGTTCGAGGTCCGCCTATGCGGTGAACATTGGTGTCGAAGTCGTGCGGGTTGGCGTTGGTCTCATCGGGTCGCTTCTGCACCGAGATCTTGGTCGTCAGCGTTGCGCCACATCCCACCGGCAGGCCGCATTCGCGCCCAATGCACGTCGTCGTTCCCGTTTACGAGGTGGTGACCGTGTACACGAGCGGGTCGTCGAGCAGGCACGGGATCAGCGAACTGGTGTCCTCCCACACGAGATCGTCGTCGAGGTCACGTTCGATCAGATCCTCGCCCTCGATGACCAGCATCACGCCGCGATCGCCGAGCGCGATGCCGATTGCAGCGTCCCGGCGAAGCGATCCCCCGTCGGCGTCGATGGGGTCCGGCCATTGTGCGTACCAGTCGGTGAAGGTCACGGTCGCTCCGTGGTCGAGCGCGGCAGTTTCGATTCCGCCCCACGTCGAACACCGCTCGTCGGGACGCTCGAACCTCCATCGGTTCTCGTCAAAGTGTGCGCTCGCTGAGCCAGTTGCGGAGCATGGTCTGGACTGCCCTGACGTCCAGGTGGAAGTCCCTCTGGATCCGTGAACGCTCAGCATGATCGCCATGATCTCCAGCCCAGATTGAGCACGCGGTCTCGGCCCTTCGCGAGATGGCTACGGCCCGCGCCTTCACCAGGCTCGGTGCATGCCGCCGGCGGCATGCACAGGCCGCCTTCCAGACGGTGTACTCCGCTCTCGCGTGAGTTACGAGCCTGTCGGCGGCCGGTCCAGTTGAGCTCGTGAAACCTGGACAGCTCGCGAAGCGCCTGATTGGACGGCGCTGAAGTCGGCGGGTTGTGGCGCTGCGCCGGCCCGGCCCGGCCCGCTCGACTGCTGGTAGACTCTGAAGTATGAACAGGAGAGCTACCACTTCGACTACCATGCGGGTGTCGAAAGCGGTGCGTGACGAGATCGGTGCGCTCGCCGCTGCCGAGCACATCACCCTCGACGAGATGCTGCGCCGTCTCGCTCGGGCGGAACGCCAGCGGCGCATGGGTGCCGAGTTGGCGGCGAATGAGCCGACCAGCACCGACCGGGCCGTCATCGCCGTCGGGCTCGCCACGGTGGAGCAGCATGCAGGCCGGTGACATCATCACCGTCGACTTCGGCATCCCGGCGGGGAGCGGCCCGGGTTTCGAGCACCCGGCCATCATCGTCACAGCCGACCTGATCGTCACGCAGATGCCGCGCACGTTCCATGTCGTGCCGGTGACATCGAACGTGCGGCGAGCGATGGCGACCGACGTCCCGGTCGACGGCGACGGACTAGACAAGAACTCGGTCGGTCAGTGCCACCTGTTGACCGTCGCCGAGATCGAGCGCGTCAAGGATGACGGTGGCCGCGGCAACGTCGGTCCCGTGGCGCTTTCGCAGCTGCGTTCGGTGATCGCCGACCTTCTCGACCTGAACTAGGTCGCAGCCACCACGGTTCAAGACGAGGTCGTCGACGCGCGACAGCAGCGCGGAGACACAGGCGTCGGCCCACCAGATGAGCAGGAACGCCCGCCCGCACGAGTGGCCGAGCACCATCCGCATAGCAACATCAAGGGTTCACGTCGCCCCCCGTGCGGTAGCTGATCTTGTGGCTCCGTGAGATGATCGAGCTGCGCATCCACGAAGCGTAAGTGAGCCGCGGCCTCATCGTTTGACAGCAAGGCCCAAGGTGCCTACTTGAGGTCAGGGGCGCACACAACGCGCGCCCCACTACTCCCGGCCCAGAACGAGGCGCCTCGAGGCATTGGCCACGCGCTCCGATCTGCACCTACATGCGCCCAAGACGCGGCGATGGGTGACCCGGGCCACGATCCGTTGAAGACACCAGTTGCCCTCTGCGGTCACCGTCGGAGGACTGCTGTTGGCGTACTCGTGGTTCAGCTGAACAGGCGGTCGTTCAGGGAGATATCAGCGAAGAAGTCCTGAATCTCCGCCACCTTGCCGTTGACCAAGGTGAACAACAGCGCCTCGGTCTGCGTGAACGTCTCGCCGTCTTTGTCCATGCTCGATGTGTGAATCGACAGCACCCGGCTTCCGCCGTCAGACAGCACGTGGTCGAGTTGGATGCGCAACGTGCCACCGCTCAGCTCGAACAGCGCTCCGTACAAAGCGAGGATGCTGTCCTTGCCCTTGTGCGCACCAGAGACCCGCGACTCGCCAGGCACGATATGTACGGCATCGTCGTTGTAGAGCGTCATCAGGGTGTCCATGTCGCCACTGCTGAACGCGGCGTAGCCCTGTCGAACGGTCTCGAGATTCTGCTCAACATCCATCTTGCTCCCTTTCGCGCGGCACCCGATCTGGGCCGCACGATCAAGTATGTGCCTTCGCGGGACCGCTGACAAGGGGCAAAATCGTCGGACGTACCCTCGACAGCCACACACGGACGTTCGACCGCCGGTGGTTCGGCTGCCAACATCACCCTGCCCCGCTGCAATCCGGATGACCACGTCTCCACAGTGCCTGCTCACGGGCGCACCGAACGCGCGCGACGCGTTGTCCGGACTCACTCGACCGCTGGCTACGAGATGGCGATGAGGTCGATCTTGCCGATGACGGTGCAGGATCGTGTCATGGCGAAGCTGATCTACGCGTCGAACATGTCCCTCGACGGCTGGACCGAGGATGAGCGCGGAGCCTTTGATTGGGCTCCGCCCGACGACGACATGTTCGCGTTCATCACCGAGCTCATGCGATCTGCAGGCACGTACCTCTACGGGCACCGCATGTACGAGACCTTGGCTGTGTGGGACACCGACCCCACCCTCGCCAACCACTCCGACCTCACCGCCGAGTACGCGAGCGCGTGGCGGGCCGCTGACAAGGTGGTCTACTCCTCGACCCTAG
>JANOTN010000424.1:0-7820 GCA_031416375.1 Ilumatobacteraceae bacterium | reverse complement strand
GTCGGACGACATCAGTACCCGCTCTGATCACTTTCTCGAGCGAGTCGGGCTGATCACTCGCTGGGCCGATTGTCGCCACGATCTTGGTGCGCCTGGTCATACCTGCTTATCTATCCGATCGTGGAGCTGTTGTTGGTTCGTCATGCTATTCCGGCACGCCGGGGTGATCAATCTCGACCTCAGCGTCCTGCTCGGGTTAGCTGCACACCAGCTGGGTTTCTTCTCTCCGAGCTACACGTCGATCAACCGAGTCGTCGCCGCGCGGAGCGGTCAACGATCGATCCTCACGATCAATGAGACCGCACATCTCCGCAATAGCGGCCTCCCGATGGGCCTCCACCAGAATGGCTGACATGAGTATCAACACCGACGCGATCGACAACTTACGTCTGTTTCTCGACAACTCGCCGACACCTTTCCATGTCGTTGCAACCGCCGTCGAGCGGCTGATCGCAATTGGCTTTCAAGCAGTCGATGACTGCGGAACGTGGGTCGACCTGCCGCGTGACGGTTTCGTCGTACGTGACGGTGGAATCGTCGCCTGGCGCACACCCGAGGACGTTGCGGCTCATGCTCCGTTTCATCTCGTCGGAGCTCATACCGACTCGCCGGGGCTTCGAATCAAGCCGAATCCTGATGCCGGAGCTGTCGGGTGGAAACAGCTCAACGTCGAGATCTACGGTGGGATTCTCAACAACTCGTGGCTCGACCGCGATCTCGGCATTGCCGGTCGTTTGACGCTCGCCGATGGCCGCAATCTGTTGGTCAACGTCGCTCGACCGATCGCCCGTGTTCCACAACTCGCAGTGCACCTCGACCGCGCAGTCAACGACGGACTCAAACTTGATGTCCAGCAGCATCTGCAACCGGTGTGGGCAACCGGCCACACTTCGCCGGGCGAGTTCGCTCGCTGGATCGCCGACGAAGCGGGCTGCGACACTCCGGTGTTCTGGGATCTGTGCCTGTATGACGTGCAACCGGCCGCGGTTCTCGGTGCAGACGATTCGCTGTTGGCCAGCGGGCGACTCGACAATCAGTTGTCGTGTTGGGCGGCAGTTGACGCACTGATTACCTGTCAACCGGATCTTGCGGTGGCGATGATCGTGCTCAACGATCATGAGGAGGTCGGCTCGGCATCAACGACGGGAGCGGCCGGCCCGTTGCTCGAACGAACGCTTGAGCGACACGTGCTTGCGCGAGGTGGCAGCCGCGATGATGTGCTTCGTTCGTTCGCTGCGTCGAGCTGCATATCGGCCGACAACGCCCATGCCGTTCATCCGAACTACGTCGATCGCCACGATCCTTCCCACTGGCCACTCGTCAATCGCGGCCCGGCGATCAAGGTCAACAGCAATCAGCGTTACGCGACGTCGTCCACCACGGCAGCGTTGTTCCGACGCGCATGCGAGTCAGCTGGCGTGCCGTACCAAGTCTTCGTGTCGCGCAACAGCATGCCCTGTGGTTCGACGATCGGACCGATCACAGCAACACGTCTCGGGATCGACACGGTCGATGTTGGTATCCCCCAACTCTCGATGCATTCCGCCCGCGAACTGTGCGGCGTCATCGACCCACCTGCCCTCGCAGCCGCCCTGCGAGCAGCGTTCTCGTCGTAACCGTCGACCGTGTAGCCCCAAGGCGATGGTGCTGAATCGCAACAAATGCGATTCCGCACCACCGGTGGTCCCGAAACGCATTTGTTGCTGTTGGGAACCGCCGGTGGGTTAGTCGAGTGGGTAGTCCCAGGGGACTTTGGTCATTGCTAGATCGAATAGACGCTGAAGTTCGGAGTACAGGAGTTCGGATTGCTGGCGGTACACCGCCCGCTGCACGCGTTCGCCGTCCGGCGTGACCGGCGGCATGATCGGTGGTCCGATCTCGATGTGAACCTTACGAGGGAAAATGAACTTGGCTTTCTTCGGCATCACCTTTTCGGAACCACCGATGCCGACCGGCACGATCGGGACACCGGCCTTGATAGCGACATACACGGCACCGTCGAACAGTGGCTGAATCACCGGACCCGATTTGCGTTCTCCTTCTGGGAACAGGACAAGGACATCGCCACCGACGAGCACGTCGATCGCTCGGCGGAGCGCCTCGCGGTCGACGGTTCCGCGTGTCACCGGGAACGAGCCAAGAGCCGACAGTATCCATCCGAACTGGCGGTTCTTCCACATCCCGTCTTTACCCATGAAGCGCATCCGCTTACTCCGGACGCAACCTGCGATTGGCGTGTCGACGTACGACCGGTGGACCGGTGCCAATACGAACGCGCCCGTCTTCGGGAGATGTTCGCGGCCATTGATCGTCATTCGGGTGTAGAGCCGGATCGGAGGGATAATCAGCATCCAGGCGAACCGATAGAAGATGCGACTGGCGAGGCTGTTACCTGCAAGAAATGTGTCCGGCTTGCTCATCGAATCAACCCCAGAATCCGGTCGAGAACTTCCTCGATCGTCAAGCCGGTGGTGTCGACCACGATCGCATCGTCCGTTTCGGTCAAGGGACTGTGCTCACGATTTGAATCCTTCCGGTCCCGTTCGATGATCGACACTTCGACCTCATTCACGTCGCCGCCGATCTCCATCACCCTGCGCTCGGCGCGTACGCGCGGCGATGCGGTGATGTAGAGCTTCAGGTCAGCCTCGGGGAACACCACCGATCCGATGTCGCGACCCTCGATTACTCCGCCACCTCGCTTGGCTACCCATTCGCGTTGGCGTTCGACGAGCACCGCTCGGACTGCCGGATTAGCGGACACCTGGGAAACGGCCTCTGTCACCTCGCGACCCCGAATCACCGCAGTCGCGTCGACACCGTCGACCGTGACGCGACCGTCGAGCACCTGAATGTCGACGTCGGGTGCCATGGCTGCCACGTCGGCAAGATCTCCCTCTACGACTCCTCGTCGGAGTGCTGCGAACGTCATCGCCCGGTACATCGCTCCAGTGTCGAGGTATTCCAATCCAAGCCGTTCGGCGAGCGCTCGACCGACGGTGCTCTTGCCCGCACCCGCCGGCCCATCGATGGCAACAACAATCGCAGTTCTGACCACTTGATCAGCTCCCACGTGATCCATCACCACGAGGTCCCAACGGGGCGGCCTTCGTCGTACCCTGCCGCACTCTGTACGCCAACCACGGCACGTTCGTGGAACTCAGGAATCGTTCGAGCACCGGCATACGTACACGACGACCGGACGCCAGCGACGACCTGGTCGATGATGTCCTCGACCCCGGGACGCTTCGGATCGAGGTACATCCGGGCTGTGCTGATGCCCTCCTCGAACAACTCCTTGCGAGCCCGCTCGATATCAGTTTCCGCCTGCGTGCGGTTCTTGACCGCACGATTCGACGCCATCCCGAAACTCTCCTTGTAGAGCCGCCCGTCAGTATCGCGGAGCGTGTCAGCGGCCGATTCGTGCGTTCCCGCCAACCACGAACCGAACATCACATTGGCGGCTCCACCGGCCAGCGCAAGGGCAACGTCACGAGGGAACCGGACGCCGCCGTCAGCCCAGATGTGTTTGCCAAGCCGACCTGCCTCGTCAGCACAATCGACCACGGCCGAGAACTGTGGACGGCCGACACCCGTCATCATTCGCGTCGTACACATGGCTCCAGGGCCGACACCGACCTTGACAATGTCAGCACCTGCTTCGATGAGTTCTCGGGTGCCGCCAGCGGTCACCACGTTGCCCGCCACGATCGGAGTCGTCGGGCAGGCCACTCGAACCGCTTCGACCACGTCAAGCATCCGACGTTGATGACCGTGCGCCGTGTCAATCACGAGTACATCGACGCCCATCCGAACGAGATCGGATGCGCGCCCAACAGGGTCGGAGTTGATTCCAACTGCTACCGAGATCAGGAGTTGGCCCTTGGCATCGACCGCGGGGCGATAGATCGTGGAACGCAATGCACCAATTCTCGTCAAGAGACCGATCAGTTGTCCATCGTCGTCAACCACGGGAGCAAGCGTGCGACGGGCACCATTGAGGCGGCCAAACGCAGCCTCGGGTGTGATGTCGTGCGGCAACGTGTCGAGTTCGGTGCTCATGACGTGCTGGAGCTGCGTGAATCGGTCGTATCCGGCGGCATCTGTTTCGGTGAACACTCCGATCGGAATACCGTCGCCGTCGACGATGATCACGGCACCGTGGGCACGTTTGTGGATCAAGCTCAACGCCTCGCCGACGGTGTTCGACGGCGAGAGTGTGATAGGCGTCTCAAACACCGTATGGCGACCCTTGACTGACGAGACGACGGTCGCAATCACATCAATCGGGATGTCTTGCGGTAGCACTGCCATTCCCCCGCGACGGGCAACCACCTCTGCCATTCGTCGGCCGGCAATCGCCGTCATGTTGGCGACGACCAAGGGAATCGTCGTGCCGACTCCATCAGGCGTCGTCAAGTCGACGCCGAATCGCGACCCGACCGACGACAGGTTTGGCACCATGAAGACGTCGTTGTACGTGAGGTCGTGACCTGAGTTGTTGTGGAGCATGCGCATCGTTCTGGATCCTGATCCGACTGTTGACAAATCCCTGTCGTGAGTAGCGGCGACAGGCTAACCGGCGTGTCAGGCCGCGTACGCTGGCGGGCATGCCGAACGACGACCACTCGCCGACTACGCCCGTGGTGCTCGTGCACGGTTGGGGCGGCTCGTTCACGACGACGTGGCAGCGTTCCGGGTTCACGGCGCTACTCGCCGACGCGGGGCGAACTGTAATCGGTGTCGATCTGCTCGGACATGGCAGCGCACCGAAACCCCATGAACCTGAGGCCTACGCCGACATGACCGAGCGTGTCATTGGCGCGCTTCCTGACGAACCGGTTGACGCGGTTGGTTTCTCGCTCGGGGCGATGACGTTGCTTCGGGCGGCGATCATTCATCCAGGAATGTTTCGTCGACTCGTGCTCGGCGGGATCGGACGCAACGTGTTCGAACGCGACGACGAGGCGACGCAACGGATCATCGATGCCGTCGAGGGGCGTGGTCACGCCGACGACAATCGGGCTCGGCTGTTCTCCCAGTACGCCTCGCAGGCTGACAACGATCCGATCGCCCTGGCGGCTGTGCTGCGATGCAGGTCGACCGCGGCAATGACTGAGGAACTGCTCGCGACGGTGACTTGCCCAGCCCTGGTAGCGGTGGGTGACCAAGACTTCGTGCTCCCAGCGGACCGACTCGTCGCCGCCCTGCCGAACGCCACGCTCAAGATTCTGCGCCGCACCGACCACTTCGCGACACCTGAATCGTTCGACTTCATCGACGCTGCGCTTGAGTTCATTGATGCGGTCCCCAGCTGACCTCATCACTACCGATGTCGATCGAGCGCTCGAACGGTTGCGAGACGGCGGGCTGGTGGCGATCCCGACGGAGACCGTCTACGGCCTCGCTGCTGACGCCGAAGATCCAGCCGCTGTCGCTCGCATCTTCGAGATCAAAGGTCGACCGACACATCATCCGTTGATCGTCCACGTCGCCGATCTCGATCACTTGGATGGTTGGGTCGACTCGTTAACCGATGATGCTGCGACACTCGCCGGTGCCTGCTGGCCAGGACCGCTGACGATGCTGCTCCCCCGCGGTCGCCGCGTTGCCGATGCGATCACCGGCGGACGGCCAACTGTTGGGGTGCGTGTACCAAGTCACCCGCTGACGCTGGATCTGCTGCGCCGCTTCGGGGGCGGAGTTGCTGCACCATCGGCGAACCGGTTCGGCAAAGTCAGCCCAACGCGCGCCGAGCACGTGTTCGCCGACATCGGCACCCTTCTTGATCCCACCCGTGATGTGATCCTCGACGGCGGATCGTGCCCAGTCGGCGTGGAAAGCACAATCGTCGACCTCACCGTCGCCCCTCCGCAGATGCTCCGCTCCGGCGCAATCACCGCCGATGAGATCAGTCGGATTCTCGATTCGCCGGTACACGGAGCGTCCGGGCCGAGCAGAACAAGCGGGATGTTGGTGTCGCACTATGCCCCGGAGTGCCAGGTCGTGTTGTTCGACAACGCTTTCGACGCCAACCATGAGGCGTCGCTGCGAGGCGATCATGGCCAGCATGTCCACGTCCTCGACCGGACCGATGACCTCGTTACTGCCGCCCGCGAGTTGTACAACGATCTGCGAGCGGCCGACCGCGCTGCGCTCGACGCGCTGATTGTCGTGATGCCACCAGCGTCAGGAATCGGTCATGCCCTTCGCGATCGTCTCATGAAGGCGGCTACACGCTCCTAACCGAGCGCATTCCAATCGAGTTCGTTGAGGGCGGCGATCCAAGCGTCACGCACCAAATCGATGTCAACCGCTGGACCGCCCGGCTGGCTGCCGACCTCAATACTGACCGTGCTCGCACCTGCATCCGGCACGATCGAGAGTTGGCACCAACAGGGCAACGGATCACCGAGCAGCACTTCCATCTGATATGGCGGGTCACCGTCGATCAACTCCCCAAGCAGTCCGGCGACGATCAGTAGCGCCTCAAATGCCTGAGCCGGGAGCGCCTCAATCGTGAACGACGGATGGTCCTGGCTGATCCGACCGACAGATTCAGCAGGAGGTCGAACGTCGGCGAGAGCCCGGGCGGCCTCGGCTGCAGCGTTGATTCGCTGCATCTCGACGACAGAACCCCCACGATCTGGATGCGCCGACTTGGCGAGAAATCGGCGGGCTGCGTCAATTTCAGAAACCGTTGCTGTGCGCTTCAGACCCAAAATGACGAACGGATCGACACCGGCCATCAACACGACCGTAATCATTCGATCACAAGAATGGTTGTACAGGCACACAAATTCCACCTACGCTGTTGCTACCTAACAGGCGGGGCAATCCCGCCTCACCAAA
Source organism: Ilumatobacteraceae bacterium (assembly GCA_031416375.1). GTDB lineage: Bacteria > Actinomycetota > Acidimicrobiia > Acidimicrobiales > Ilumatobacteraceae > Ilumatobacter. The sequence continues at coordinate 968 of JANOTN010000424.1, read as the reverse complement.
CCAGGGGGAGAACAACACATGCAGAATTCACGTGTGCGCCGTGTAGGCGCTCTGCTTGTTGGCCTGTCACTCGTTGCCGCAGCTTGCGGCGACGACGAGCCAGCTGCCGACGAGCCAACAGTCACAGTCGAGGAGACTTCGGTCGAAGCGACCGATCCGCCGACGACTGAGCCAGCAACCACCGAGCCAGCCACAACTGAGCCAGCCACAACTGAGCCAGCAACCACCGAGCCAGTCGCCTCTGGCGGCGAACTTGCAGGCATGAAGGGCACGACGCCGAAGGGTGCCGACGTTTCAGCCTGGATCCCAGCTGTCGACCAGTTCTGGCAGGACGCCGGAAACGATCCGCTCGAGGACTTCAACTATGCCGCTGAGAGCTACGACGCCGTAATTGTGATCGCCCTGGCGGTCGAGATGGCAGGCACCGATGGGTCGGCTTACGCCGGCGAAATCGTCGGCATCACCGGTGTCGGCGAGAAGTGCAGTACCTATGCCGATTGCCTAGCGATCATCGAAGCCGGTGGCGACCCCGACTACGAAGGAATCTCTGGCCCGCATGACTTCAACGGCAATGGCGAGCCCCTCAAGGGTTCGTACGCAGTGCTCACATTCGACGAGACCAACCGAATCTCGAGTGATGAGACTCTCATCACCGCCGAGGCTCCGGCCTCGACGATCGTCGATCTCGTGCCAGTTGGCGTCGAGCGCGAAGGTGACGGCGTGCTGAAGATTGGCTCGCTGCTTCCTGAGACCGGCAGTCTGGCGTTCCTCGGTGCACCCGAGTTCGCCGGCGTCGAGTTCGCGATCGCCGAAATCAATGCCGCTGGCGGCGTTCTGGGCAACCCTGTCGAGTACTCGCAGGGCGACTCGGGCGACACCAGCACCGACACCGCAACCGTCACCGCCACCCGCCTGCTGGGCGAGGGTGTCGACGCCATCATCGGTGCTGCCTCGTCAGGCGTGACGCT
>JANOTN010000423.1:0-19301 GCA_031416375.1 Ilumatobacteraceae bacterium | reverse complement strand
GTAGTGCAGTGATGCCATTCTGGTGTCTCTGTGGCCGAGTTGGTCGGCGACGTCTTCGAGTGCGACGCCGGCGTTGGAGAGCAGGGAGGCTGCGGTGTGTCGCAGCGAGTTGGGGGACCACCCTTCCCCGATGCCAGCCTGACGGGTGACGCGTTCGAATGCGTGCCGGACACGTGACGGGTCGGTTGGGGAGCCGACCGAGTTGGTCCACACGAGGTTGTACATGTTCGACCAATGCGGCCCTGCGACCAGTTGATTGAGTTTCTGTTCGTGGCGACGTTGCCGCAACGACTCGATGACGCTCACCGGGGCGTCGAGTGAGCGAGCTGATTGAAGAGTTTTGGGATCGCCGACATAGAGGACACCTAACTTGCCGCGTTTGAGTGCTTGGCGGACATGAACGATTCCAGCGGTCATGTCGATGTCATCCCATGAGAGGCCGGCCGCTTCGCCGGGTCGGATACCGAGCGTCACCATCGTGCGCCACATCGCCGCGAGCGGGGTGCCATTGGCTGCTTCGAGGAATGACCGCAGCTGTTCAGCGGTCATCGACCGACGTGAAATGGCGGGGCGTGCGTCGGCGGGTAGCTCGCTCACTCGGGCGACGTTACGCGAGACGATCTCGCGTCGTTCGGCCCACTGGAGTGCGATTCGCAGTGTCGTGCGCAGCTTCGCCAATGACGCTTTCGAGAGACCGTTCTCACAGCGTCGGTGAAGCATTGCCTCGACCTCGGTAGGGGATAGCGATCGAACTCGTTTGGACCCGATCTCCTCGACGATGATCTTTTGTGCCCAATCGTGAACGGCGACTGAAGCGGGCTGCAGGTTGCGGGCCGGCAGCCCTTTGTCGGCCCAGTCGGCGAGGAGTTGTGCGACGGTGAGGTTTCCGTCGGCGATTGGCTTGCCTGCGTCGGCGGCGGTTCGAAGCTGGCGCAGTCGGCGGGAGGCTTCGGTCTTGTTCTTGGCGACGACTGTGCGGCGCTTACCGTCGATGACAACGCGTCCAGTCCAGCGTTGGTTGGCAGTGTCGTAGAACACGGCACCGTCGCCTCGTGATCGTCGAGTCATCAATTTCGTCCTCTCAAGACCTGCACTATCTCCTCGCTCAGAGACCTTAACAGAGACCTTAAGACCACGAACGTGCACGGACGTCAGCGAACTCAGATTCCACATATCCCCAGCTAAACCTCAACTTATATGGACGTAGAGGGACGTCCAGAAACGGTATGCGGTTGCCTTACAAGGAAGTGGTCGGGGGTTCGAGTCCCTCTGCGCCCACCCGTTACGCTGGTGTTTTGTTAGAACCGACGGACTGTGCGTCGGTGCGACCTTGACGGTCGTGGTGGAACCGGGTTGCACGATTACCGGCACGGCCGGTGATGACGAGCTGGTTGGGACGCCGGGTCGCGATGTGCTTTGCGGCCTCGGGGGCGACGACGTGGTCCACGGTGGTGGGGGCGACGACGTGCTGATCGGCGGACCTGGAAACGACTTCCTGTTCGGCGACGAAGGCGCAGACCCGTGATCGGGGGTGATGATCGAGACTTCTATCGGTTGGATCGTCTCGATCACGCCACTCGCGAGAGCGATGACGTCGTGGTCGGCGGCGACTCCGAACCGCCAACCGTCACCGTCACCGTTCCGGCCGACGGCAGCACACTCCTGCTCGGCGAGGCGGCGACGGTCGACTACCGCTGCGAGGACGAGTCGACGGTCGTCGGCTGCGTCGGCGATCTGGCAGTCGGGACGCTGCTCGACACGTCCGTGCCGGGCCAGCACTCGTTCACAGTGATCGCAACCGACGCTCGCGGCAACACCGGCCCAGTCACTGTCAACTACCGTGTCGTGTACCGGTTCGGAGGGTTCGAGGAACCTGTCGGCGACGACATGGCGCTGGCCCAAGCAGGCCGGACGATCCCGTTGACGTGGACACTGACCGGTACCGCCGACCCAGTTGAATCGAGCACTGCTGTCGTGCGCGTCGCCTCCACACAGGTCGCTTGCGACAGCCAATCGGCTCCGACCCGACGCCCGCGTGCTGGTGGTTAATGCCTCACCGATCGGAGGGCTCGCAGGATCCCTCCAGCGCAGCGCAGCGCTCGAGCTGAGTGGCTACGACGTGCTCGAACCCGAGAACGCAGCCGATGGCACCGCGCTCGACGAGTCGATCATGTACACCCACCCGCACACCCACTCTCAGTCCCGAACGCCATCGAAAGCGCGGTGCCACTCCGGTGGGAACAGATTCCGCCCGGTCAGCCGACACCGGCACTCACCACAAAGACGATCGACCGCGCCGACGTGATCATCGTTGTCGGCAAGGATCTCGCCGACGCACCCTGGCAAGACACCGACACACCACTGGTCAACCCAGGAATCGGCCGACTCCTCATGATCGACGCCACCACGACCGACCGAGGGTCACCAGGAAGTCAACGCACGAGCCCAGGAGCTGCGCTTCGCCGGCTTCGACGTGGCCGGTGTCGTCACAGCCACAGCGCCCACAGAGCAAACGATGCTCATGCCGATCGGCGACCCGACTGTTGAGCGCCATGCTGGTTGAGGACGAGGGGTTGTTGGGGCGTGTAGAGGCCTGCCGTCGGGTGGACTCGTCAGTGTTGTCAGGGGACGAGTTCGAAGGTGCCGCAGTGGGCCGGTCGCACGACCGCGAAGTCGCGGTGGTTGAGTGTGGCGATCTGGGTCACGTTGTGTCGTTCGGCGACAGCGATGATCGAGGCGTCAACGAACCCGAGTCCGAGGTCGGTGTAGGTGTTGATCAAGGCGATGGCGCGCTGGTAGTCGGCGTCGATCGGGTCGATGATTGTGAACCTGGGGCTGGTGAGCAAGGTGAGGAAGCGTGCCTCTGCGGCTGGGCCGAGGCGGGTTTCGATCAGCCAGGCGGCTTCGGGATCACGGTGGCGGTGACGGCGAGATCTGTGCGGGTTCGCAGCAGGGCGGCGCAGTCGCCATGGTGGGGTTCGTCGCGATCGGCGACCGCAACGAAGATGCCGGTGTCGATCAGCAGCACAGTCGGCCGTCAGATGCCTTGGGCGATCTTCTTGCCGGCGGCGTCAGCGCGTTCTCGGTGGATGTCGAACGGTTCAGTCCTGCCCGAGGCAGCGCAGCCAATGAACGCTTCCAGCGGGTCATCGAGCCGGGCCGCGAGTTCGTCGATGAGTGTCTCGGTGGTGATTCCGCGGCGTGCCGCTTCGGCTGTGAGCCGGAAGGCGAGTTGCTCGATCGTGATCGACATGACCCAAGCCTACGCGTTGCGCCGGTGCTGTTCGCGTTCGAGCCGGCGGCGTTGCGCACGTGACAACAACGGCGGCTGCGCCGGCGTGCTCGGGCTGGCGGCGGTTGGCTGTGTGCGTGTTTCGATGACGGTGTGGCGTTCGCGCATTTCGGTCAGCTCGTTGGTGAGGCGGTCGCGTTCGATGGTGAGTTCGGTGTTGCGGGACTCGATCCAGCCCCAGCGGTGCTGCTCGCTGGCGAGTTCTCGGCGGGTCTGGTCGCGTTCGCGGCGGAGCTGTTTGATCGTCGCGTTGGCGGTGGCGAGTTGTTCGCCGAGGTCACGGATCATCGCCCAAACTTGGGCGAGTTCGTCGCCGTCGTCGAGTGCTTGGGCGAGCACTGGCGGTTCGTCACTGCCGGTTTGGCGGGCGCGGTAGCGCGGACGCGGTCCAGCGTCACTGCGCCATTTGCGTGGCCTGCCGCCCTTGCCGGGGACCGTCATCAGACGGACTGTAACGATTCGCGACGGAACGTGCAGCACCTTGGTGCACGTGAGAGGAATTTCAACGTCGGCGGCCAGATCGTTCAGGTCGACCTGCGCCGCCCGACCGTGATCAACCTGCGGACCGCCGCACAACCATGCGAGGGCGTGGACTGGGAAGCACTCGCCGAGGAGGCCAAGCGAACGGGCCGCCAGCCGGACATCGAGCTGATCCGGAGGCGCTGCGGCCCGATCACGGCAGCCGGATGTCTCGATCCGCCGCAGGCTGGGGTCGAGGTGATCCTGCGCTACGTCGACCCGCTCGGCAACGTCACGTACCGCACCGTCACCACCGACGCCAACGGCTGCTTCGAGGACTTCATGGCGAGCGTTTCGGGCGGCACCTGGCAGGTGAGCGCAGAGTACCCCGGCGGCAAGTGCGACGCCCCGGTGACGGAAGGCCCGGTGGCCGTGTGCTGGTGCCGCGACTGACGTCTGATCGGCGACTACGACTTGCAAAGCGGGTCGTGGACCGAGGCTGAACGACACAGTAGTTCCGGCACGTGCGTCCACGATTACCTCAACTATCTCGATGCGATTGGTGGACCTGATCCGCTCAGCTCACGTGGCGTTAGCGACAGACCCGCGGCTTTCAACGCCGCCTGCGTCCGGTTGTTGACCTCGAGCTTGGCGAAAACGCGTCGTACATACGTCTTTACCGTGTCGACGGAAAGGAAAAGTTGTTGTCCGATCGCGGCGTTCGTGTGACCAAGCGCGATCAGTGCCAGTACTTCCTGTTCTCGCATCGACAGCTCGTCAGACGGCGATGAGCGAACACCCTGGACTACCCGGTCGAGTCCCACAAATTCCCCTCCCACCACTCGCTCGATAATGTTCACCAGTTCCTCACCTGTCGTCGATTTGAGTACGACTGCGGAGACACCGGTCGCCTCGGCGATTTGGAGGAATTGGGGTGCTGCGTCCCACGTGTAGACCACGACATGATCGACGAGCCCTTCTTCGATCATGCGACGGGCGCGATTGAGAGCGCCGCGGCGAGCCGCGAATGTGTCGAACAGGGCGACGTCGGCCACGCGATCCGGCGTGCCGCCGACCTTGTGCTCAACCACCTCGATGCGATCCCTGTAAGGCGAAAGCATTGAGTGGAGGCCACGCAAGATGATTTCGTAGTCGTTGACGAGCGCGACGCGCACAGGGCGAGTAGAGAGGATTTCAAACATGATCAATCCTTGCGACGGGTGGTGTTCGACGGGTCGTGCTCAAGTGGGTGAGCGAATACCCGACGTCCGAGCTGGTCAAACGTGGTTTTTGCGGGGTCGTGCGCAAAGTTGACGGAGACTGTGAACCTAACGGTGGCAGCGAATGAGGCGGCGAATGCGGACACCGACTGTAGGTGGCTCGATTCTGATCGGGTTTGTCGGCCTCGGCACCCGGGTAACGAGGACGCATGCTGTACACGATCTTCATCATTCTCGCCATCGTTGCCTTGCTTATCTTCATCTTCGGTCGGCGTCGGGTCTGACGTCGGCACACGCCCGTCGGCCGCACACCTGCGTCACCCGTTCGGGTCATTTTTCGTGACCCGAACGGGTCACGAGCGATATTCGGCAGGTTCCTGCCTACTATGCGTCGATGCCTCGAACCGGCACCCGCAATCGGAGCAGTTTGCGCACAAGCCTCGGCATCGTCGGCTGTACCTTCGCAAGTCTCGTGGTGTTCGCCGTCGTCCTATCCGGGCTGATGCTCGTGTCTTGGGACCGCGCGGTCGTCGATCGGGGTGACCTTCGAATTGCGTCCGACGAGGTGTCCGACCTGCGCCTGGCCTACAGCGATCAAGAGACCGGCATCCGCGGGTACCTGTTGGCTCGAGACGCCCGATTCCTCGAGCCGTACCGAGATGGCACGGGGCTAGCGCGAGTGATGGTGCAACGGCTCCGCTCGAACACCGCCACCGAGCAAATCGGCATCGACGCGCAGCTCGATAGGGTCGAGCAAGTTGCCAACCGTTGGCGGGATGACGTTGCGCTTGTGGCGCTCGACGCCACCGCACCACCGCCTGACGACGAACTGGGGCGAATCCGATTCGAGGCCATTCGCGTCGAACTCGACCGCCTCGACGCGATCGTCACAGCTGAACTCGACCGGCTCGTGGAGCGAACCGCCGACCTGAAGCAAAACACGTTCGGGGTGCTGATCGCCAGCGCGCTGGCCGCGGTCGGCGCGATCATGTTGGTCGCGATGCTGTTCCGACGCTGGGTCATGCAACCGCTGGCGCTGATCAGCCAGTCGGCGAGACAGCTGTCGGTCGACGATGGGTTCGTACTTCCCGACTTCGACAGCGTCGAGCTGTGGGATGTGACCGAGGCGATCAGGACGTTGCAACATTCGCTGGAGCACGAGCGCGACCGGGCGTTGATTGCGTATCGCGGGCTGGAACAGAGCGCCTTTCTCGCTACCCGTGTGCGAGCCGAACTCGCCAACGAGCTCGGCGAGCCGCCTGCGGGCTGGTCTGTTGACAGCGCACTCGTGCCGGCCGAAGGTCTGGTGGCCGGCGACAGCTATGACCTCGGCCTACTCGACCAGCGCCGCCTCTACGTGATCATGGTCGACGTGACCGGCCACGGAGCCGTCGCAGCGCTCGACGCGCTCAAAGCGAAGAGCCACTTGCGGGCTGCGCTTCGCGGTCGCCTCAGCCCAGGCGCTGCGCTCGATTGGCTGTCCCGGGAGAACCAAAGGGACGATCACGCCGACCTGCTCACAGCGTTTGTGGCCTTGATCGACGTTGAGACGGGTGCGTGTCAATATGCGAATGCAGGGCATCCCGCACCGTTGCTCACGAACGGCGTCGATGACTTCGCGCTCGGCACGACCGGTCCACTGCTGGGTGCCTTCGAAACCGCGTGGCGGACCGATTCCGTCACTATCGACCCAGGCTGGACGCTGGTGCTGTACACCGACGGGATTACGGAGGCACTCGGTGCTGATCGTGAACGATTTGGTGACGACCGGCTCGTCGAATGCCTGCACTCCTCCGACATCACCGAAACACACGCGCTCATCAACGATGTGCTCGACGCGGTCGATGTGTTCCGGGTCGGAAGCCGCACCGATGATTTGACTGTATTGGCGTTGCACCACATCGCCACGCCCGTCGTTCCTCCGAATCACCCGAGCTTTGCTGGACTGGATACAGTAAAACTATGACTGACTCGCCGTTTTCGATTACGCCGACCGATCTCGGTTTCGCCGTCACAGGTGAGATCGACGCCTACACCGCGCCCGCCATCGCAGCCGCGATTGCGAGTTCAAGGCTCGAGACGATCGAACTCGATATGAGCGGTGTCGAGTTCGTCGACTCCAGCGGTCTCCGTGTCGTGATCGAGGCTCATCAGCAGTTGCTGGACAACGGCGGTTCACTCATCCTCGTTCGCCCGTCGCCCGTCGTCCAGCGGCTGTTCGACATTAGTGGCGTCCACGAGTACCTGAACATCGCCGAATAACCGATCGAGCTACCGCCCGGGTCGGCTGTCGAACTTGTCCTTAACGTCATCGATCGCATCATCGACGCGATCCTTTACGGAATCCACCTTTTTCTTGGTCTTGCCTGCAGCTTCGTCGCGCTCGCCTTCACGTTTGAGGTGTTCGTCACCGGCCACGCTCCCGGCCGCTTGCTTGAGGCGACCCTTTACTTTGTCCACTTGACCGCTCATGCGATGCTCCTTCCCTGGTTTCATTTGTAGTGGTCTCTGGCCGCGTCGTTGGGTGCGGGGTCCGGTTAGATCATCCCGTCCCTGGCATTTTTGGCCCGCGCGGCACCGATTGCGGTCGTCACATGCTTTTGTTCCTCTGGCGGAGGCAGGACAGCTGGCAGTCCGAGCGAGTCAATCCACAGCTCGCGCGTCCAGCCCGCACTGTGATACAGGTGTTCGTCCTCTTCGTCTTCGACTTGGGAGCATGCCTCTCGGAGTGCCTTCCCCTCGGTACCCGTAGCCTTTTCGGCCACCTTGGAAATCAGCTCCCAGTTCAGGTGATCCTTCGTCTCGGCCAGTACGACACACTCTCCCGCGACGATCTGAGCGGCATCAGGCTTCCCAGCTGCGAGAGCCATTTCCATCGCCGCCACCAGTGACTGTCCGATATGGCGCACAACCTGACGCCCAGGTGTATCGGTGGACGGATCGAGGTTCAGCTGATCGAACATCGCCAAGACGATCGACTCGTGGTTAGTGGTCTGATCGAGATACTCCTGCCATTCCTCTCTAAGATCGTCGTTGACGGCGCACCTCACAGCGGTTTGGTAAATCTTTATACCACCCTGCTCGGTCTCGAGCGCCTGATACAACAGTTCATGGATTTGTTCTGAGTTCATTGGGTTCACCTTCCTCGAGGATCGACACCGAGTCAGGCGTGGGGCTCGCTCGGTGAGGGCACCTTACCCATCGGTTTAACCGCTCAAACATCATTTTCAACCCGATCTAGCTGGTCAACGCTGATCGTCCGGAGAACACGATCACGCGCAGAAATTCTCGCTGAATGGTTTGGCATTCCGGTCGGAGGGGTAAGCCTTGTGCTCACGGCACAGCTCTGTGCCTTAAAGAATAGGAGAAGTCATGCTCGGTTTCATTATCTTTCTACTGGTCATAGGCCTCCTCGCCGGATTCGTTGCTCGCGCCCTCGTGCCGGGACGGGATTCGATGTCGATTGGTGCCACCCTCTTACTCGGAATTGTCGGGTCTTTCGTGGGTGGATTCCTAGGTTGGGCGATTTTCGGCAAGGACTTCAGTGAAGGTGCTCTGCAAGCATCGGGTTTGATCGGTTCGGTGATCGGTTCGATCCTCGCCCTGGTGATCTATCGGGCAACCAACGAGCGGCACGACGTCGCCTAATCCGGCGGGCGCTCGCCCGGGGTGCCGACCAGAGAGCTGGGTCGATCTCATTCATCCGGACGACCGAGCAGTCGTGCGGTCCGAGTTGCAGTCCGGGTTGGAGGCGAAGGGAGTCAGGCGGCGTATCTCGCGTCGAGTTCGGCTTGCGCCTCGAACGCGGCGCGTTGCAGCTCGACGTCGTTCGATGTGTCGGCGACGAACGAACAAAAGGCGGTGCCTTCCGATTTGAACTGCAGGTCGTGGCGCGGGATCTCGCGCCAGAACCTCGTCACCGTGTCGCTCAACCGGTCGCCCAGCGCATCGACGAGCGCCGGTACGGTGCGCACGAGCGCCGTCAATCGATTCGATCGATACAGCGCACAGAGCACGTCCATACGTGGGTCGTCTGCCATCGCCGTGATCCGCCGACGCTCGATTTCATCCAGCTGATCCATCTGCCGACTGAACTGTGGCCCTGGCTCGCCGCGGCGTACGCTGCCGACCAGGTTCGGGTCGGACACCAGCCGCGCGAACGCGAGTTGAAACTGCTCAAGCGACATCGAGCGCCTCCACATCGGCGAGGTTCGCCGCGTCGAGTGCAGTTCGGATCGCTGCCAACTCGCCCGTGAACCCGTCGATGCCGAGCGTGTCGTAGCGAGACTCGTGCAGTTCGAACGTCGCCAGGCGAAGTGCGTCGGCCTCACCGGCAAGCCGCTCGAGCAGTTCGTGCACACGGTCGGGAGCGGCTCCACTGTGGGCGTCGGTGTACCAACGTCCGATGTGTTCGCCTCCGGCGATGTGCACTTCGATCACATTAGCGAGGTCGAGTTCGTCGAGGTACTCGTCGCCGTCCCATCCGAGGTTCATCTCGTTGACGAACAGGTTGTGCAGGTCGAGCAATACACCGCAGCCGGTGGCCTCACACAATCGGTTCAAGAGTCCGGCCTCGGTCCAGGGCACTTCGGGGATGTCGACATAGACCGCACTGTTCTCCAACAGCACGCGAGCACCAAGTCGGCGTTGCATCTCCGTGACCTTGGGCGCAAGCATCCGTAGCGTGGCGGGTTCGAAGGCGATCGGCAGACCCACGCCTGCGTGCGCCGAAGTCGGGCCTGACCCGACGCGAAACGCGGCGAGGTGTTCGCTCACCCAGAGGGGCGCATACCGATCCGCGGCGATCGCCACCTGCTCAAGATGACCGACGTCGAGTGGGCCGGCAGTGCCAAGCGACAGGCCGATGCCGTGAAACACCACTGGATAGTTGGCGGTGGCAGCATCGAACAGGTCAACTGAGCTGTGTATCCACGTGTACCGGTCGGGACCCGTGGATTCGTGCCACAGCGTCTCGGGGATCACGCTGACCACATCGATCAGATCGGGACGATCAGCAAGCGGTTCGGCGAGGGCACCGCTGTATACGGCGCCCACGCCAACACCCGCCGATCGCGACTCAGCCACGTCCCGGAATCGCCACGTTGATGACGTCGTCGAAGCGCTCACGGATGAGGAAGTCGCGCCCCGATAGACACATCTCACAACCGCGCGGTCCGATCTTGCGGGCAAGATCGACGAGCCAGTTCTTCTCGACGAAGAGGTCGCCGACCGAAATGCCGGTCGGCACTGTTACTTCGATCGTCGGACGACAATCGCTGTTGAGCAGCCGTGCTGATACTTGAGCCTTTGGTGTTGCCACGTTGCACCTCCTTGGTGATAGGGCGGGGGTTCCGCCAACCACAGAGATGTACACCGAGGCTTGGTGATACACCGATCGGCACATACTCCGGAACCGGCGCTGCTTGGCGCAACACAGATGCCTAGTCTCAAATACGACGGACACCGCTGGCTATGCGAATGGTCGAACCCACCGCGACGTTGTGATCGTGGGCAGACTACGACGACTGATCATGAACGTTTCGCAACAACGACCAATTCTGCGCTACCTCCCACCAGCGCCCGACGAGGGAGCGCTGCTCGACGGTTTCACTGCATACACGATCGAGCAGGGAATCGAGATGTATCCGGCACAGGAGGAAGCGGTGCTGGAACTGGTCGCCGGCAGCAATGTGATCCTCAACACACCGACGGGGTCGGGCAAATCGCTGGTCGCGGTTGCCGCTCACTTCGTCGCACTTGGGCGCGATCAACGCAGCGTGTACACCGCCCCTATCAAGGCGCTCGTGTCGGAGAAGTTCTTCGACCTGTGCCGCACGTTCGGGTCCGACCTCGTCGGCATGATCACCGGTGACGGCAGCGTCAACGCCGGTGCCCCGATCATCTGTTGCACGGCCGAGATCCTTGCCAACTGGGCGCTGCGTGACGGGTCCGACACTCCAGTCGACATCGTCATCGCCGACGAGTTCCACTTCTACGCTGACCCCCAGCGCGGTTGGGCTTGGCAGCTGCCGCTGCTGGAACTGCCGCATTGCCAGTTCCTCTTGATGTCCGCCACGCTCGGCCCGACAGCGTTCTTTGAGCGGGATCTGGCGACGCGAACCGGACGAGCCACGACGCTCGTCAAGTCGACTCAACGGCCCGTGCCACTCGACTTCGCATATCGCTCGACAACGTTGCACAGCTCGATCGAGGAACTGCTCTCGACTGGGCGAGCGCCGATTTATCTCGTGCACTTCACACAACGCGAGGCAACCGAGGCGGCGCAGGCCTACCTCAGCCTCGACCCACTCACCAAGCCTGAGAAACAACAGGTCAAAGAGATCATCGGCGGCTTCCGATTCGACTCACCATTCGGCCGGAGTTTCAGACAGTTCCTCGTGGGCGGCATCGGCGTCCACCACGCAGGTCTGCTCCCGAAGTATCGGCTGCTCGTCGAACGGTTGGCGCAGGCCGGGCTGCTCAAGATCATTTGCGGTACCGACACACTCGGCGTTGGCGTGAACGTGCCGATCCGAACGGTGCTCTTTACTCAGCTGTGTAAGTACGACGGCAGCGGCGTTCGAATCCTGCGGGTCCGCGAGTTCCAACAGATCGCTGGGCGAGCCGGTCGTCGAGGTTTCGACGACCGAGGTGACGTCTGGGTGCAGGCGCCGCCACATGTCGTGGACAACGAGCGTGCCGCGCATCAGGCCGAGACGGATGCAAAGAAAAAGAAGAAGCTGGTCAAGAAGAAGCCACCGGAGCGCGGCTATATGCCCTGGACCGAGGACACGTTCGACAAGCTCGTCAACGGCGACCCAGAGCCCCTGACCTCGAGTTTCGACGTGAACCACCAGATGGTGATGAGCTTGCTTGATCGACCGGGCGATGGGTGCGCCGCGGTTCGACGATTAATGGTCGACAACCACGAGCCTCGCCGCAGACAGCGACACCACATCCGGCGATCGATCGCGATCTACCGGTCGCTGGTTGACGCTGGCCTGCTTGAATTTCCAGACACCCCAGACGAGTTCGGCCGTCGGGTACGCGTCAACTTCGACCTCCAGGACGAGTTCGCACTCCACCAACCCCTGTCGTTGTGGGCGATCGATGCGATCGAACACCTCGACCGCCAGATCGAAGTGCCGAAGCGTCATGCAGCCGAACGGCGAATCTCCAAGCAGCGCAACCAGCCCGATGAGCGCAAGCCACGACCGGAAACGGCAAGCGGCGCGTTTGCCGGGCTGGCTGAGATGCTGGATCTCGCCGACGAGCAAGACGATGCAGATCAGCCGGACACCGTTGAGGATGTCGTTGAAGCGGTCGACTCTGAGTTCCGACCATCACACGACAGCCACCAGGCAACGATGGCAACGATGACAACGATGGCAACGATGACAACGGTGGCAGTCGACGCGAAGGGCGACATCGACCGCGCCCTGGCGATCGTCACGATCATCGAGGCCGTGCAGGAAAATCCGACGGTCGTTATTGCCGCTCAGCTTCGGCGCGCCAAAGACGAACTGATGAGCGAGATGAAGTCGTCCGGAGTCGAATACGAAGAACGCATGGAGCGGCTCTCTCAGGTTGAGCCGCCGCGTCCGCTCAAAGACTGGATGTATGGCGACTTCAACCAGTTCCGGACGAAGCATCCGTGGGTTGGCGGCAACACGGTGAAACCCAAATCCGTCGTTCGTGACCTGTTCGAGCGAGCCATGACCTTCGGGGAGTACATCGATTTCTATGGGCTGAAGATGTCTGAAGGTGTGGTGCTGCGCTATCTGTCCGACGTTTACAAGGGGCTCACCCAGAACGTGCCGGTCGAGGCTGGCAACGAAGAACTCGACGAGATCGCGCACTGGTTGGGCACGCTCGTGCGTCACGTCGACTCCAGCTTGCTCGACGAATGGGAACGCCTGCAGAACCCAGTCGACGACGAAGGGAAAGTGCGCCCGCCGACCTTCATCGAAGGCGACGTCAACATCACAACCGATGTTCGAGCATTCCGCACGATGGTACGCAACGAGGCCTTTCGCTGGGTCGAGCAACTGTCGCGCCGACGGCGGCCCACCGGCACCTCCGAGGGTCTCGACGTGCGCGCCGAGATGGCTGACTACTGGGCCGAGTACGACGAGATCGAGACCGACGGCGATGCCCGCCACACCTCGCGTTTTGACTTCGACCCCGTCACGGGGCGAATCACCCAGACGCTGCACGATCCCGACGGCAACGACGAATGGCGTCTCGTCGGTCAAGTCGACCTCATTACGTCCCGAGCCGAATCTCGTCTCGTTGCCTCGCTCATCAAAATCGACCGACCGGGCTACCAAAGTGTTCAGGCTGCGTTTACATGAAGTTCAACCTCGACCTGCCGACATTCCTGGCGGCTCACTCGGGCGTCGGTCGTAGTCCAACGAACATGTGGTAGGCGACGACGATGAGGACGAGTGCGGCGGCGGTTCCCCAGCACCAGCGCAAAGCCCTCCGACCCGTACCCAACTCGGCAACGACACCGGCGGTCAGTAACGCTTGACATCCGAGCGGGGCGCGCAAATCGACGACGAGCGCCGTTGCGATGGTGAGGGCGACGGCCGCACAAGTCGCCCCCCACACAAGCGCCCGCTGCATCCTGACCGAGAAGCGTTCGGAGAGCCATGGTGCCACGCCCACGACGGCGCTGACGACGGCCACCGCCTGGAACCAGATGGTCCACGGCCCCCAGCCTCCCGGGATGGTTCCGAGCCGATCGCCGGCACTGAACATCGACAGTGCGCCGATCACGGACAGGGCGCTTGCACTGGCTTGCGTACTGACCAGACGATCGCGGCGAACTTCGGCGGCCTCAAGCATCATCCCTCCAAAGGTCGGCTGCGACCCGACCAGGCAGGACGGAGCCACAGGAAGGTGCCGTTTACGGTGAGCAGGACGAGCAGACCCGCGGTCAGATCGGATAACCACGTACCCTCGCTGCCGAACCGGACACCCGAGTGGAGATCCTCGATCCAGATGTCTCGCCGGTGGGCGATCGAGTAGATCTCGCCGTCGTAGACATCGACGACGACTTCGGTCTCGGCGTCTTTGAACCGCACCTTGGCATAGCCGGCGGACGGCCGATAATCGATGAAACGAATATCGTCGTAATCGATTCCGGCCACTGTTGGGCTGCGGGCGTCGATCGCCCATTGCCCAATTTGGCTCAACGACGTCGGCTCGAGGCGGGCGACGATTTCGGCGTCGAGCGATCGGTACGGCTCGACCATGAACCCCCATTCGCGCTTGTGGTTCAGGATCACGCCGGTGACGCACAACACGATCGTGAAGGTCGCCGCCGCCAGCCCGGCGACGAGATGAAACCACCAGTTGGCGCGTACCCAACGCGAGTCGCCGGCAGCCCCAGAACTGCGGTGACGACGGAGGCGTTTCACCCACACCCACATCCCGCTGATGATCAGAACGACGAGTGCGACAGCCACAAGATCCGACAGGACCACACCTCGTTGGCCGAGTGTCTCACCGGAGTGGAGGTGTGAGAGGCCGACGTCGTCGCGTTCATCGACAGCCAGCACGGTGCCATCTGACCAATCAAGAATCACCTCAGTGTGTCGGGGATCCCGAAGGCGGACCTGGGCGGTCGCCGTGCCGGGCCGAAACGTGGCGCGGTCGATGTCGCTCGGACCGTCCGGACGGCGGATCTCGCCACGCGGCTTGCGGATCTCGACGCCGCGTTCGTCGGCAGCGAGCAGTGCAGAGCTGAGCAGATCGTTGACCGCAGCGGCATCGTCGAAGCCACCCGATCCGCTGATTGCTGGCGGACCTTTACTCCCAAGATCCCAGGCTCCGGTGTGATTGAGCACGATGCCAGTGACCGAGACGACGATCACCCCAACTGCGGTCAAGAGTCCGAGCCAGAGGTGGATTGCTCGCCACCAGCGCCCGCGTACGCGTCGCCCGAGACGTGTGGGTGCCGTAGTCACTCCGCCACCATCGGCTGTCTCGGCCGCATCGGCCGTCAGGGTCATGACAGGAAGAAGGCCGAATCGTGAACGACGATCACGTTGCTACCGACGTCGATGCGGAGCCCGATCAGGGCACCCGTGACGTGCGCGCCGTTGCCGACGGCGATGGTTCCGTTCGACGCATAGACATTCGCCTCGATGCTTGCGCCGGGAGCGATGTCGACCGCCTTCTTGTTCGGCGGGATGTCGGTTCCCTTGACATAGATGATCAGATCGCTGGCGGTTGCTCCTGCGACGGGTGTGATGAACGCCCCGGTGCCGGCACCGACGACCAGCCGTCCGTTGATCCGGACGTTCGTAACACCGGAATAGTTGAGCCGCGATCCGGGCTTGAGTTCCACCGAGGTGAACGAGTATGACCCGGGCGACAGGTTCAGCACGGCGTTCGATCGCAACTCGAGTGCTCCGTAGTTGCCAGGGACCAAGCTGGACGTGCCCTTGACGGTCGTGTTGGTGCCGGCCGGGCCGGGGTCGATGAAGGCCGGCAGCGCCGACCACAGCGGCACATAGGCACACTTCTCGAGCGAGGCGACTTGATCCGGGTCGCATGCTGAACGCGGCGTGAACACGCTGCCCGCCCCGGCCACGATCGGGTCGACCGACAGCACCTCGCCAACCCAAACGTCGTTGCCGAGGACCACGCTGTGGCCCGCCACGAGCGCGTCCGTTGGCGCTGACGCGTCGAGGCCGAGGAAAACCTCCACCCCTGGCTCGCCGGGGATGCCGGCTGACTGGTCGAACGCGCCGGCATTGCCCGACGCGAGCGTGGTGCCCGACCCGATCTTGAGCCACTGTGTGCCGAGCAGCGCATAGTCGTTGACGTAGCCGACCGGAGAGATGACGGTCACGTCGAACGCGTCGCCCGACTGGTTCTCTACCGTGTCGGTGGCGGTGCAGGCGACCGTGGTGGCCAGCGGCGCGTTGGCCCCGTTCGGGAAGATCTCGCCGGACCCAGGAACACACACGATGTCGATCGGGCCGGGAAAGTTGTCGGTGGCGGTCACCGTGTACTCGACCTTGGCGCCGGCGGTCTGGTTGGCGTACACCTCGAAGTCGTCCGGCACGGTGAGGACCGGCGGCTCGTTGTCGAGTTGAATCGTGACTCGATCACGCACGGACACGACCGAGGTGACTCCTGTCCCTTCGATCGAGGCGAACTCGATCACGCAGGTGCACGAGGTGTCGTCGGGCAGATTGATGGTCAACCCGTCGCTGGTGTCGAAATCGTACTGCCACCCTGGGAGGGCTTCACCTTCCGGCCAGATCCGATACTCGAAGCCCGTGGCGGCTACGGGGGCTTCGAAGGTGACCGGGGTCTCGCCGCTGACTCGCAGGTGGTTGTCCGTGAACTCTTCATCGGGGCCGAACTGCGGCTCACCGAACGTCAGCGTGCCGTTGACAGGTGTCGGCGGCGTGATGTCGGTATTGTTGAACAGGATGGTGTGCGAAATATCGACATGGGCGTCGCCCACCCCGACCGAGTAACTGGCGGTTCCGCCGGGTGGCGGGAGCGGCTTGAACTCGCGGGACGCACGTGACAGTTCGTCGGAGCCGGTCAGCTCTTTGTCATAGGCCCGCTCCCACACCTCGACCTGTTCTCCGGGCAGTGCGGTGATGTATCGGGTGAGATACGGCGCGCTGTCGGTGCCCATCTCGTAGCTCAAGAATTCGGCGTCGTCACCGCACTCCGCATCGTCGAGTGCTTCGTCCTCCCAAAATGGTTCGGTGTCGTCGTCGCTGTCGTTGTCGTCCGGCGCCGAACCCTCGACCGGATGGATGTACTGGTCGTTCACGCGCAACGAGATGATCCACTCGCCATCGTCACCGCATCCCTCGCCATCGTCGTAAACGCGAAGGGTGTCGAAGTCGACCTGCAGCGAGCGGGCCCGATCGGCCTCAGCCGGCGCATGGTCCCACGCCACCTTGACTCGGTAGGCGAAGGACAGGTAGTCATTGGACGGATACGTCGGGTCGTCTGCGTTCCCATCGACGCCGTCAGCGCCGGTTTTGGCCCGCAGCGTGAATTGGATCGCCGGTCGGCCCGTGTCGTTCCATGATGCGGTCATGTCGGGGTCGGGCTCGATGATGTACGGAACGGTTCCGGCCGGAGTCGGATTGCACGTCGCGTTTCCGATTGGGCGATCCGACTGGTACAGGGTGAACGGCTCGACGCCCTCGACCTCATCGATCGCTTCCTGGTGGTCATGTTTGTTCGGGAACGTCGGGTCGGGTGGCACCCCTTCGCAGCGTGCCTCGACGTCCCAGATCATCTCGACATCGGCGTAGGCGCCGTCCGGTTCCGGTGGCGCCGGCACGACAAACGAGTAGTCGTTGTCGAGGATCGGGCTGTGCCACTCCCACGAATCGATATCTTCGTTGCCGCTCAGTTCCGGTCGTTCGTCGTAGTCGTAGCAGGTAAGACTGGAGTCGGAGTCATCGCAACCATTGAGTGACTCGATCACGTTGCCGCCGTACGTCGTGAAGTACGCGTCGGCAACGGTGGATTGAACGTTGGTGAACAGTAGACCGGAGCTTGGCAACGGTGCCGCCTGACCCTGGTTGTCAGAGGAGTGATACCACTGCCACGGGTTCTCGTTCTGCTTATCGTTGTCGGGCACGCCGTCGGCGTCGGCCGAGTGGCGGTACATCACCCAACCCATCGGGGGGTGGATCTCGGTGCGAAATGCATCGTCGTCGTCTTCGAGTTCCACCCAGGTGTCGCCGTGACCGCAATCCCAAATGTGTGGTCCCCAGACGGTCATCCGATCACCAATCGATGGGAAGGCGAACATCGGAACACCGCCACGTTCCCACTCGATCTCCATATTGCCGATCTCGTTGCTGTCACCTTCGATGAAGTTGCCCTCGGCGAGATGATGGCGGTCGGCAGGGTCGATCGTCAAGAACACGTTGATGTCGCGGGCGAAGTGATTGAACGAGTTGTCGGTATGGGTGACGAACTGGTTGGTCTTCACGTTCTGCGGTAGCTCGTCGTCGTCTGAGAAGTTGACATAAGCCTGGGGGTCGAGGATCTGGCCGGAAATCTCTGTGATTTCGGCGTGCGGATCTGGATCGCCGTCGACTCGGACCCATCCGGGGCTGAACCCACCTGGTATTCCAACGACTCCCTCGCAGTCGTTGCCTGACAGATCCTCTGCAAGCTCGCTGTCGACGACCCCGCCGATGACATCGGCTTCGACAACCCACGCGTTGTCAGTGGCGGTGACGGACGAGATCATCGCCATCACCGCCCCGGTACCCGCCGCGAGGCCAACAAGCGTGCGACCGCGTCGCCGACCGGAAATGCCTGGCAGTACTGGCCTTGGCACGTTCAATCGATTGCTCATCGCAATCCCCCGATCCGCAGAAGCTGATTCCGAGAATAGCACGAGCTTTCCGGTCACGAAACTTCGCTCCGTCACGGGGCCGCAAAGAAACAACTTGCGTCCACGAGAAGGCTCCGGGTCACCGACCCCAACGCAGCCGTCAGCGCTTGGACGTCGGTCGATCCCGGCGCGACGTTCTCGCTGAGCGGCGCCGATGGTGAGTACATCGTCGAAGTCCAATCCGGGGATCCCTGCCATACCCTCGCCGAAGGCGATGGGAAGGATCCGGAGTCGATTCAGTCGTTCAGCTATTGGCTCGACACGACCCCTCCCGTATGTACGTGCCACACGCCGCCCTTCGGAACCATCTACGCAACTGACGTCACGGCTGTTGTCGACTTTTCACTCGACGATGGCCCGGGTGGGTCAGGAGTCGCGTCAGAATCGGCGGTGATCGATGGCTACGTCACAGCCACCGGCACGTCACCGACCACCGACGGCGGCGTGATCGACATGTACCTGCTGTATCCCGGCCTGAGAACCGTGACGGTGACCGGAACGGACAACATTGGCAACACCGCCGACACCGACTGCACGTTCACGATTCGGCCCACTTCGTCGAGTATCCGTAACAACGTGATCCGAGCTCGCAGTGAAGGCCTGATCCCGAGCTTGGACGTCTACAACGGCCTGATTGCGAAACTCAATCAGGCCGTGTCGAAACACGTCAGAGGCCAGCACGCCGTGGAAAAGTTTGCACTCGGTGCCTTCGTCGACCAAATCGAGGGCCAGATCGGCGGCGGTCCATCCGGTAGCGGCATCGACACGGTGACCGGGCGGCGGTTCATCGCTTACGCCCGCTACCTCATCGCCAACCATCCGTAACGGGCGATCACGTTGGCATCATTGCCAGGCGGGGTGAGTTTGCCGGTTCTGCTGACGCTGTGGAGCGCAGGCTGGTGGCGGCTCCACCTGATCCGGCAGTCCC
>JANOTN010000422.1:0-7981 GCA_031416375.1 Ilumatobacteraceae bacterium | reverse complement strand
GGCGAACACCAACTGCCCGCGGGCGGCACCGAGTTCACGTGCACCGGCAACCCACAACGTGATCGAAATCCCGTACCCGAAAGCCCCGACGACTAACGCCGCCAGCACCGGCCACCCGCCAGGAACGTCGCCGCGAAGCAGCCCAATCGTGAGATTGGCGGTGCCGGCAACGACTCCCTTGGCGAGGGTGATGTGGGCCGGCGCGAGATCGTCGAGTTGGGCGGTGATGCAGTTGTCGAGCCCCCAGCACAGGCACGCGCCGGCGATCAGCACCGCGCCCAAACGGAGGTCTGCGTTGCCCGACCATCCGAGCAACACGCCCGCCAGCACGACCAACACGGTGCCGGCGGCGACACGACTCCCAATGTGTTCGTGGAAGAAGAAGTAGGCCAGAACGGTCGTGGCAACCAACTCCAGATTCAGGAGCAGCGAAGCACTCGCCGCCGATGTGTAGGCGAGTCCAGCCGCAAGCAGAACCGGTCCGATAGCCCCGCCGAACACGACGGCGATCGCCAACCCCCGCCCGGAACGTCGCAACGCCAAGCCGGTCGGAAGTGTGCGACCGGTCATCGGAAGCACCGCCAGCGCGGCACCGATATAGAGCAGACCGGCGAGCGTGAACGCCCCCAGATCGTCAACGAGACGCGAGGCCGCAGGTGCAGACACTCCGAACAGCACCGCGGCGATCAGGCAGCGGGTGACACCACGGTTGATCATCACTGCTCCGGCCGCGGTCACGGGGTGCAAGATCCCAGTTCAGCGCCAAGATCCCAGTTCAGCGCGCGGTACGCCTCAGAAGCGACTTCGATCGTTGCATACTCACTCGAGCAAGTCGATTCCCGTTGAACGGACACATCCGGCAAGGCTACGGACGAACCAGAAGTTCAAGTGACCAAGATCGGATCAAAACAAAGTTGGGCGGTTTGGCCTCCTGCCATTGGACGGTACGGTCGACTCGTGGGCAAGAACAACAAGGCACGACGAGCAGCCAAGTCAAAAGCCAAGGCGCAGGCGCGTGCGCAGCACGGTGGACAGCGGCATGCATATCGCGGACCGACGGCACCGGAAAACGAACCGATCTTCACCGAATCGGAGATGGCGACGAATTCGTGGCTGCTGTCGGCTCGGGCGCTCGGCGGAAGTGCCGAGCAAACGGCTAGCTGCCTCAAGCGGCTTGGGCAACTTCCAACGAAGGTGGTCGATCGAGCCGCTGAAGATTCGGTGCTCGATCAGATCGAAGCGATCTGGTCCGGCGGTTGGCAGCCGAGCGAACTCGTGAGACAGGGTCGGCGAGGCTGCTCTGGCGCGCCAGCCAGCAGGTTGATCTGTCTTGCGGTCGCCATCGACCACGCAAATCGTCGAGCCAACACGCTCGACTCCCGCTGGACGGCGCAGATCGACGGACTTGGCCTACCGACGGTGAATGGCCGTCCAGGATGGATCGCCCGGTGGGTCGACGAAGAATCTCTTGATCGGCCCGAGGCGCTTGAGGCAATCGTCGACGCCCTGAGCAACCTACTCCACGCGCCCCGGCTGGCGTCGGTGCTGCCGCCGCCTGGATCGGAGCAAACCAAATCCACGTTTGGTGCTCAGAGCGACCCGGTGCTCGTGCGAATCCGTGCCCTGTTGGCGCAGGCAGAATCGACAACGTTTGAGGCCGAAGCGATCGCCTTCACGGCCAAGGCGCAGGAGCTGATGACCCGGCACGCAATCGACGCCGCAGTGCTCCAGAGCGCAGCTGGGCCACGCACCGAGAAACCGATCCAGATCCGGGTACCGATCGACCCACCGTACGCCGACGCCAAGTCGCTGCTGCTCCAGACGGTCGCCGAGGCGGGTCGGTGCCGGACGGTGTTCCACGTTCACGTCGCACTCTCAACGATCGCCGGATTCGCTGCCGACGTTGCCGGCGTCGAGATGCTCTTCACGTCACTGCTTGTCCAGGCGCAGACCGCGCTCGCCGAGGCTGCCAGACGCTCGCAGGCTGGGAGCCGGACACGCAGCCAGTCGTACCGTTCAGCATTTCTACTCGCCTATTCCGGCAGAATCCGGGACCGTCTGAGCGAGATCAACCGGGCGGTCTATGCCGAAGTCGAAGCTGAACAGGGCTCGGCGTTTCTCCCGGTCATGAGTGCCCAATCAGATGTTGTCGATGAGTTCATGGCCACTCAATTCGCAAACACGGTGAGTTCGCCCGTTCGTGGAGGCTACGACGCAGCAGGTTGGGCAAGCGGACGAGCGGCAGCCGACATGGCACAGCTCAGTTTTGGAGACCTCGCCACGAGCGACCAGTGACCGCGACGCCTCCGACCCTCTCAGGTGAGTAGCCGGGGGGAATCTCGCCCCCCGGCTCTCATAGAACCGGACGTGACAGTCTCCCGTCATCCGGCTCCCATATGTCGGCTTCGGGTGGGTGAGACGAGTCCCCATGGACCGCCCCCTGTGGCTGTGTGGTGGTCAGGACCCGGTCAACCCGATCTCGATCTGTGCTGGCGCTCCTATCTGCGACGCTTCGACATCGAACACACCTTCCGGTTCGCCAAGAACACCCTCGGCTGGACCACCCCATCGCTATGCACAGCCCAAGCAGACCGCTGGACGTGGCTCATTATCGCCGCGATCACACAACTACGCCTCGCTCGCCACCTGGTCGACGACCACCGGCCGCCATGAGAACGACCCCGCCAACCACACCAACTCACACCCGCCCGCGTCCGCCGAGGGTTTCAGCGACTTCGCACCACCATCGGCACCCCAAGGTTGATGCCGTAGAGCGCTCTGACGAGTACGCGCTCCAGTTCGCCTGCGTTCCGATCGGCGCGGTCCCACTCCGGCGACTGCCACCCCATCAGAGTCAGTCGCTCACGAGTCGTGAGCCGGATCCCGCGCAGCAAGAGGAGGACAAGCGTGTTGACGCTGCGACTGTCCCCGCCGAGCGTGGCGGTTTGGACGTTCGGGTCCAGCGGGTGGGCGTTCGATTCCGCGACCCCGCTGAGCAACCCGTAGAGAGTCCCGTGGGAGACACCGCAAAGGTGGCTCCAGAGCGTGACACCAAAGCGCTCTACTGGGACGACAAGCAGCCTACTGAATTCCGTTGGGATGGACGGGAGCGCGAGGCCGCCCACTGCGAGATTCCTTCGGTCGCGCCCCACGACGGTCCAGCCATTGGCAACCGCAACCGCCGTAAGCCGAGCGGCGTCAGCGTTCGCGGATTCGCGAGCTTCAGGAACCCGGGCCTCCTCGAGAGCGCTGTACAGGCGGGCCGCGAGACCTCGACGCCGGCGCTCCGGTGGATCAACATTCGGGCCAGGCTCGCCCAGCCAGCGGGCCCAAACGAGCGCTTCGAGCGCGGCACGAGTCAGCGTGACATGGGCGAACACGGGTGCCGGAGCGGCAGAGTGAAGCCTTGCAAACGCGCGGACGTGGTCGGATGCGGCCATCAAGGCAAGCCCACTGAGCGAATGAGTCGTAGCGCTCGTGTGGCCCTCCTGCCCCGACGTCAGCGCGCCGTCACTGAGTATCTCGGCGAAACCCTGGGTCTCGACGTCGGGCATCGCCGTCGACAGCTGACGAATGGAGTCTGCGAGCTCAGTCAGGATCCTGACTGACGGCTCCATCGCTGCGAGGTAGCGCTCGTCGGAGTCCTCTGGCATCTCCGAGACATCCATCGGCACAGTATGCAAGGGTTGCACACGGTCGCCTGTTTGATAATCCCGACGCGGCCGGTCGCTCTGCTTGCCGTCGGCGATTCCAGCCCAGATCGATTCATTGGATACTGCATCCGTTGTTCCAGCACGCTGGAGTTGGAATCACTGCCAGGATCATGTCCATGTGATATGTTTTCGACATGTCCGAGGTTTCGACGCTGGCACGTCTGCTGGAAGTGGCGGTTGGCCAGCATGGCTTCATCACGCCTGAAGCGGCCGCCGCTGCGGGAGTAGACCCCGCACGTCTTCCAGTCATGCTGACGCGAGGGCAGCTCGAACGGTGGGGCAGAGGTCTGTATCGCATCCCCCAGCTGCCCATCGGCAAGCACGACCATCTTGCAGCCGCCGTCATGCGGGTTGGCCACGGTGCCGTCGTGTCCCACGCGTCATCGGACTACCTCCATGGCTCGACCGACACGCCGCCCGAGATGATCGAGGTCATCGTTCCCACCTCGGCGCGAATTCGACGCGCAGGTCTCGACGGAATCAAGATTTGGCGGGAGAACCTCGCGAGCGCCGACCTCACTATCGTCGATGGCATCGCGACGACCATTGCCGGTCACGCCAGCCGTGAAGCCGGCGATAGGCGCCGAACGCCATCGTCGTCCAGCGCGTCCGCGCCGAGCCGCGACAATAGGACGATGGAACGACCGCGTGTGGAGCTGATTGACGGCAAGGTGCTGTACGACGGACGGTCTCTCGTTGCATGGGCGTCTCGAGTCGCGGACCGAATTGTCGAGCGGTGCGACGCCAGCCGCATCGTGCTCTACGGCTCGGTCGCACGCGGCGATGACGGCCCGGACTCAGACATCGACTTGCTTGTGGTCATGCCGATCGTCGGCCGCCGCCATGACACCTCCGTCCGCGTACTCAATGAGCTTCGCGACCTTCCGGTTCCGGTTGACATCACTGTTGTCGACCCGGCGCACCTCAACGAAGAAGCGAGCGTTCCCGGCGTCGTGCGCGCCGCTATGCGCGAAGGGCGGATCCTTGCCGCCGCCTGATCGCACCGACATCGCTCGCCGATGGTTGCGCTGGGCTGACGAGGACCTTGCTCTCGCCGAGCACACAGCAGCCGACCCCGATGTGGTCGCCCGTGGCGCGTGCGTATGGGCGCACCAGGCCGCCGAGAAGGCGCTCAAGGCTCTGCTGATTCTGCGCGACATCGATCCACCGAAGCTTCACGATCTCGACCGATTGGCGCAGCGCCTACCCGACGACGAGGGCAGTGCCTTCGTACCGATCGAGCTTCCCGAGCTGACTCGCTGGTCGATCGAAGGCCGGTATCCGGCCGACTTGGACGAAGCGACGCACGCCGACGGTCTGAAGGCCATCGCTGTCGCCAGACAGGTTCTCGATGTGGTTCGCCCCCGCATCTCCGCCGAGGGACCGCACACATGACGGTCTCGCGTCGAGCTCGGCGCCGATGGCAAGCAGGTCGTCGATCACGACCCGGCGGACGAAGTCGATTCCGCCAGGGAGTTTGCGTTGCCATGTCGCAGCGCGCTCGAGCCGGTCGGCGGTACGCACATACCACATCAGGTAACGGTCAATCGCTTGGATTAAGGCGGCGTCGTCGAGGTCTTCGGCCAACAGGACGGCGTGTGCGGGGCGCATGCCACCGTTCCCACCGACGTACAGGTTCCATCCACGTTCGGTGGCGATCACACCGACGTCCTTGCTTTGGGCCTCAGCACATTCGCGGGCGCAACCTGACACGGCGAGCTTGATCTTGTGCGGGGCGCGCAACCCGCGGTAGCGGTTCTCCAGTTCGATCGCCATCGCCGTCGAGTCCTGCACGCCATAGCGACACCAAGCGGTGCCGACGCACGATTTCACGGTGCGGAGTGCCTTGCCGTACGCATGCCCAGACTCCATGCCGGCAGCGACGAGTCGTGCCCAGATCAGCGGGAGTTGCTCGACCCGCGCCCCGAACAGGTCGATCCGCTGTCCACCCGTGATCTTCGTATACAGGTCGAACTGGCGGGCGACTTCGCCGATTGCGATCAACTGTTCCGGGGTGATCTCGCCGCCCGGCACCCGGAGCACGACGGAGTACGTTCCGTCACGTTGCAGGTTGGCGAGGAAGTGGTCGTTCGAGTCCTGCAGGCTGGCTTGCTCGCCATCGAGGATGTAACCAGACCCGAGCGAGGCGAAGATCGAGGCAGCGACCGGCTTGCAGATCTCGCAGCCGTGGCCAGAACCGTGACGGCCGATCAGCTCGGCAAACGTACGGATGCCGGTCAGCTTGACGACCTCGTACAACTCCGGTCGTGTCATCGCGAAGTGACGGCACAAGCGCTTCACGACTTCGCGCCCGGACGCGGCGAGATGCTCGTCAATCAGCAGCTGTAGTGTGGGAACGCACGAGCCGCACCCGGTGCCTGCCTTCGTGCATTTCTTCACACCGGCGACGTCTTCGAACCCTTCGCTGACCGCCGCACGGACCCAGCCGCACGTGACGTTGTGACACGAGCACACCCCGGCGTCATCGGCGAGGGGATCCGATCTCGCCCCGGCAGTCGGTCGAAGCACGTCAAGCACATCGAGTGACGGTTTGCCGCTCCTGAGACGTTGCACGAGAGCGTTGAATGGGGCGACGTCACCGACGAGCACCGCTCCGAGCACCTCATGTTGTTCACCCAGGATCACCCGTTGCCAGGTGCCTGTCGCGG
The DNA here is from genome assembly GCA_031416375.1 of Ilumatobacteraceae bacterium. GTDB lineage: Bacteria > Actinomycetota > Acidimicrobiia > Acidimicrobiales > Ilumatobacteraceae > Ilumatobacter. The sequence goes on along the minus strand of JANOTN010000422.1, from coordinate 1,599 downwards.
GGTCGGTGTCGATCGAATCGTTCTCGCCAAACGACACTGCGCGAACCACACCATCCGAGGTCGTCTCGACCGCGGTGACACCAGCACCGGTGCGAACGATCAAACCAAGTTCCTCGATCCGGCGACGCAACGCCCGCCCGCCTCCTTCGTCCAACTGCACCGCCATTAATCGTGGCGCATACTCCACGACCGTTACTTCCAACCCGAGCAGCCGTAACGCGTTCGCTGCCTCCAACCCGAGTAAGCCTCCGCCGACGACGACTCCTCCTCGTGTGCAGCGCGTCGACCATTCCCGCATCGCCTCGATGTCGTCGATCGTTCGATACACAAACGATCCGGCCACGTCCGTACCTGGAATCGGCGGCACAAACGGCGACGAACCGGTCGCCAGCACGCACGAGCCGTAACGGAACGCTCGGCCTGAAGCCGTCGTCACCAGTCGCTCATCGGTGTCGAGTTCGACGACGGGATCCCCAAGCACGTATTCGACCGAATCGCTCGCATCGATCTCATCCGACGTCAGGGTGAGATCAGATTCCGTCACGCCGTCGAACAACGACGACAGATGAACTCGGTCGTACGCCTTGCGAGATTCCTCGCCGATCACGACGACCCGGCCCGCCGATCGGCCGGCCACGATCGCCTCGACGAACCGATGCCCAACCATCCCGTTGCCGATCACGACAACATCGGACGATTCACGATGCGTCATGACGCCGCCAACGTTGAACGTCCTGGGCGCATGTAGACCACCCAGGTGAGCCCAAGACACGTGAGGTAGTAGGCGATGAACCCGACGTAGGCCGCCGTTCCTGTCCCGTTCGTCAGGAACGATTGGCGCAGTGCCAAGTTGACGAGCACCCCGCCGAAGGCACCGATGCAACCGGCCAGACCGATCAACGCACGGGTGAGGCGGCGAGCCGAGCGACCCTCCTCGAGTTCGTCGGCACCAGCCGCAATCGCTTGATCGGCGTTGGTGCGGAAACCCTGCGGAATCATCTTGTAGATCGACCCGTTGCCGATCCCAGTCAGAGGGAACAGCACGATGAAGCCGAACAGGAACAGCGGCAGCGACTTCTGGACAGAGGCGATCGCCACGAGAAGGGCACCAATCGCCATCGCGAGGAACGTCCAGAACCTAACGGTGGTCGCACCAATCCTGTCAGCGAGCTTGCCGCCGGCGGGTCGCATGAATGATCCCAAGAGCGGCCCGAGAAAGGTGAGGTAGGCGGCTTTCACGGGCGTGTCGAAGATGTCCTTGAACTGCACTTGCAGGACCTGGCCGAACGCAAACCCGAAGCCGATGAACGATCCAAAGGTGCCGATGTACAGCCACGAGACCGACCACATGTGCGGCTGCTTCGTGACATCGCGGAGCGCCCGCTTCTCGTTCCGAGCGCCGGTCAGGTTGTCCATATACCGCCACGCACATGCCGCCGAGATCAACACGAGCGGCAAGTAGACAGCGAGAATTGCACGCGGATGCTGCTTGCCGATCGTGGCCAGCACCGCCAGACCGACAAGTTGTACGGCGGCGACTCCAAGATTGCCGGCAGCAGCGATTCGGTGAGATTCATGTCGATGACCGTACGGAAGCGA
>JANOTN010000421.1:0-7285 GCA_031416375.1 Ilumatobacteraceae bacterium | reverse complement strand
AACGATCAGGGCGAACAGGCAACGTTGCGAATCGTCAAACAGCCGACCGACTGGATGTTCGCCGATGGTCGCGCGGCGGCGGGTCATCTTGAGTATCACGACCTCGTCGAAGACGGCATCCCGGTAGGTCTCCATGACTGACCTCCCGGGGCTCGATTGGCGGGCGGTCTCGAACTGGATGGTGGAGCATGTGCCAGGGTGCGTCGCCCCGGTGACGTTCTCCCTGATCGCGGGCGGGCACTCGAATATCACCTACGGAGCGGTTGACGCGTCTGGTCACGAGTACGTCGTTCGTCGCCCACCGCTCGGTACGTCGGGCGGCGGGGCGCACAATATGGGCCGCGAGTTCACGGTCATCTCGGCCCTCGCCGAGACCGCTGTTCCTGTCCCGACGGCGTATGCACTGTGTGACGACGAGGCGGTCAACGGGGCGTCGTTCTACGTGATGTCGCGCGTCGATGGGTACGTGATTGACAACCCGGAGACTGCTGATTCGTTGTTACCCGACCCGGGTGCCCGTCGGCGTGCAGGCAAGCAGATCATCGACGTGATGGCCGATATGCATCGGGTCGACATCGATGCAATCGGTCTCGGCGCGGCAGCCAAGCGAGCCGACTTCCTGGGTCGCCAACTCAACCGATTCCGGGGAGTGTGGGAGCAGAACAAGACTCGCGAGCTACCCGTGATGGTGTCGCTCGCAGATCGCTTGGTCGAATTAGCACCGCCGCAGCAATACACCGGCATTGTTCACGGTGACTACCGGATCGGCAACGTGATGGTTGACCAATCGGGAACCTTGGTTGCCGTGCTCGACTGGGAACTGTGGACGCTTGGTGACGTGCTTGCCGACCTCGGCTTCATCCTCAACAACTGGTACGAACCGAATGACCCGAACCCGCAGGTGTTCATGGAGATAGCCCCAACGGTGACCGGCGACTTCGGTTCACGGGCCGATGTCGTCGAGCGATACGCAGACCGAACCGGTTTCGACGTGTCAGCGGTCGAGTACTACCGAGCGTTCCAACACTGGCGAATGGCCGTGCTTGCCGAAGGCGTCAAACGCCGTTACGACACCGCCCAAATGGCGACACAAGATGTCGATCACGCCCACCTGAACCAACGAGTCATCAACCTCGCCGAGCTAGCCACCGAACACCTCGACAGATTCAGTGCCGGCTGATCGTCGTTGCAAGCTGGGATCGGACCGGAGATCAGGTGACGAGGCGGGGTTTGTGGTAGCTCTCGTTGTCCCAGAGGCGGTCGTGGAGGACTTGCTCCAGCGTGTCGACTGCTTGCATCACCTCGGATTCGTTGATGTACAGCGGGGTCAAGCCGAAGCGCATGATGTCGGGGGCGCGGAAATCTCCGATCACGCCATTATCCGCCAGCGCCTGCATCACGGCGCTGCCGTGCTCGAATCGGAACGAGACCTGCGAGCCGCGCTGGGAACCATCGCGAGGACTCGCGAGCGTGAGTTCTGGACAGCGTGCATCGACCTCTCGGATGAAGACATCGCAGAGATGGATCGACATTGCGCGAAGGTCGTTCATATCGACGTCGTCCCACACGTCGAGGGCAGCGTCGAGGGCGGCGAGTTGGATGATCGGTGGCGTGCCGACTCGCATCCGTTCGATTCCGCGGCCGGCGCGATAATCGAGGTCAAATGCGAACGGTTCCTCATGCCCGAGCCAACCCGACAGGGCTGGCCGCACGTTGCCGGCGTGTTCTGGAGCGACGTAGATGAACGCCGGGGCGCCAGGCCCGCCGTTGAGATACTTGTACGTGCACCCGACGGCGAAATCGGCACCTGCTGCGGTGAGATCGATCGGCAACGCTCCGGCTGAATGGGCCAGATCCCAGATCGTCAGCGCTCCGGCAGCGTGCGCTGCAGCGGTCAGGCTGTGCATCTCGTGGAGCCGACCGGTCCGATAGTCGACCTCGGTGAGAAGCAAGACCGCAACGCTCTCGTCGATCGCAGACTCAACCATCTCCGCCTCGACGATCCGCAACTTGTAGCCCTTGTCGAGCGAGCGCAGCAACCCGTCGGTCATGTACAGATCGGTGGGGAAGTTGCCGGTATCGCTGAGCACGACGCGTCGATCGGGACGCAACTCCAACGCCGATGCGACTGCCTGGTAGACCTTGATCGACAGCGTGTCGCCGACCACAACGGTGCCATCCGGCACGCCGATCAAGCGACCGATCCGATCGCCGACACGTGACGGTTGGGTCATCCATCCGCACGAGTTCCATCCGCGAATCAACTGCCCACCCCACTCGGCCTCGATCAGGTTGGCGACTCGGGCGGCAGCAGCTTTCGGAAGCGGCCCGAGAGAGTTCCCGTCGAGATAGACAAGCCCATCCGGGATCGAAAATAGCTCACGAGCAGCACCAAAATCAGTCGTCATCTCGACCTCGACATTACGCGACGGACTCGGCCCGTGTTCACGTTCGTTTCGAGTTCTGCGATCAGGGGCGGCGGATGGTGCCGCCGTCTACGTTCAGGACCTGCCCGGTGATCCAACTGCTGCCTTGGCCGGCGAACAACATCAATGCGCCGCACAACTCTTCGCGTTGGCCGACGCCATGCAGGCAGGCGTTCTGCTCGACGAAGTCTCGGTATGGCGAACCGAGAGGTGTCAGCATCGTTCCCGCGGTGCTCGCCGTTGCTCCCGGTGCGATGCAGTTGACGGCAATCTTGAGCGGTCCGAGCTCACGTGCCAGCGTGGTCGTCAATCCGATCACGGCCAGTTTGGTGATCCCATACACGCTGTCAGCGGGGAACGCCCCTGCCGATGCCTGGTTGATGATCCGACCGCCACCGCGTTCCGCCATCAGTGGTGCGACAGCGCGGGCGCAGTTCCAGGAGCCGGTGACGTTGACGGCGAATGCCAGATCCCACAACTCGCGGGTGTAGTCCATTGCCGTCGACATCACAAGTTGGGCCATCAAAGCGGCGTTGTTGACGAGAATGTCGACCCCACCGAATTCGCTGACGGCGAGACCGACCATGGCCGCCACCGACTCGTCGGAAACGATGTCGACCTGAGTCGCGACGGCCTTGCCGCCGGTGTCACGAATCGACGCTGCCACCGCTTCGGCTCCCTCGGTGTTGATGTCGGCGCACACCACTGCGGCACCAGCGCCAGCGAGGTGTTGGGCGTACGTTTCACCAATCCCGCCCGGCGCCGTACCGGTGACGATTGCTACTTTGCCGGTCAAATCCCACATGTCATCTGTCCCCTGCGTTGATAATTGCTTCGAGTACTCGGTTGGGGCCAAACGGGAACTCGGTCAGCTCGACCCCGAGGTGGGCAAGCGCGTCGTTCACGGCGTTTGCGACCGCTGGTGGTGCGCCGATCGCGCCACCTTCACCCATCCCCTTATAACCACCCAGCGAGGCCGACAGCGTTTCGATGTGGCCGAACTGGAAGTCGGGGATCTCCGGTGCCGACGGCAGCAGATAGTCCATGAATGACGTGGCGAGCGGGTTGCCGGCATCGTCGTACGCCATGTGTTCGAACAACACGTTGCCGATGCCTTGCACGACGCCCCCCGCGATCTGGCCATCCACGACCATCGGGTTGATCATTCGACCACAATCCTCTGAGACGACGTAGCGAAGGATCTTGACGATCCCGGTTTCGGCGTCGACTTCGACGATGCAGGCGTGGGAGGCGTTGGACCAGGTGAACTGGCCGGGTGGTCGGAACCGAGCGCTGACTTCGAGGCCGACCTCGACACCTTCGGGCAGCATGTCTGGTGCCATCAATGCCGTCATCGCCAGCGCGGCAAACGGAATCGCCGCTTGGGAAGTGCCCTTGACCGACACGACACTGTTGGCGACCTCCAGATCGTCAGGATTCGCCTCCAGGAGTTGCGCGGCGATCTTGATCAGCTTGTCCTTCAGCTCGACCGCCGCTGTCTGAGCGGCACCGCCGGCGATGACCGCGCTGCGACTACCGCCGGTACCTGGGCCGGTCGGCGAGGTGTGTGTATCACCCTGAACGAGCACGACGTCGTCGATGTCGCAGCCGAGGTGTTCGGCGACGATCTGAGGGATCGTGGTTTCGAGACTGTGGCCATGGTTGCCGGTGCCCATCGCCACCTGGACCTTGCCGGAGATGTCCATCTTCAAGATGGCGACATCACTAGACAGAATTCCGAAGGCGATCGCCGACGGCTCGGTGTAGACGCTCATCCCGAGCCCAATCAATCGACCCTCGGCACGGGCTGCTGCCTGTTCGGCTCGAAACGTCTCGACGCCGATCATCTCGGCTGCTTGATCCAACGTCTCCGAGGGGGAGATGTGGTCATACTCCAACATGGTTGCCGTCGTGTATGGCAGATCGGCCTGCTGGATGATGTTGCGCCGCCGCAACTCGAGCGGCTCGATCCCAATCACTCGGGCAGCACAGTCGAGTAGCTGCTCACGCGCAATCGTCTCCATCGCCCAAGGCCCGCGGTAGGCCTGCTTGCCGACCGTGTTCGTGAACGCCGCCGTACTGGCTGGTGCCAGCATCGAGATCCGGTATGGCCCCGGATAGATCCCCATCGCCAATGAACCGGTTGCGCCGCCGCCGGCAGGGTATGCGCCGACCTCCTCGATGAAGTGAACTTTGGCCCCGAGGATTTTGCCGTCGGCATCGAACGCCATCGACGTCTCGATCTCTTCGGAACGAGCCTGGTTGGCGGCGAACAGGTTCTCGCGGCGATCCTCGATCCACTTCAGTGGCGGACCTGCCAGCTTGAAGCCGGCGACCATGATCGCCGACTCGTCGCGGGTCGACATCATCTTCAGACCGAAGCCACCGCCGACGTCATTTGCGATCACTCGCACATGTGACTCGGGTACTCCGGTGAGTCGGGCGGCGTGGGCTTTGACCTCGTGGACGGATTGCGTGGCGACCCAGATCTGGAGGTCCCCTGCGTACGGGTCGTGCTTGACGATCAGCCCGCGTGGCTCCATCGGAACGTTCGCGCAGCGGGCCTCGATAAAGGTGCGGCTGACGACATGGGCGGCGTTGGCGAAGGCCTCCTCCAATGACGGAATCTCCGGCATCGGCATATCGGACGTGCTGTTGCTCGCTAACTCCGGGTGCACGAGATTGGTCGCGTCTGCAAGTGCCGTACGCACGTCGAGGACCGGCGGCAGCGGGTCGATGTCGACCTCGACCAGATCGGCGGCGTCCTCGGCGATATATCGCGATGTCGCCACGACGATTGCGATCGGGTCGCCGACGTAACGGACGATTCCTTCGGCAAGCACCGACCCAGGCGGGTACAACGTCTGGCCGCCCATTTCGATCGGCGGGCCGAGCATCGTATGCCAGAACTGTTGACCGAGCGGGTTGAGATCGGCAGCGGTGTAGATCGCCTCGACACCCGGCACTTTCAATGCTTCGGTCGTGTCGACGCTGATGATCGTCCCGCGGGCGTGGTTCGAGCGGACGAACGTGGCATGCAACATGCCCGGCAGTTGGATGTCGTCGACGTATCGACCGTGGCCGGTCAAAAGGCGAGGATCCTCGCGACGCTTGACCGATTGGCCGACATATCGTCCGGCCGCCGATGGCGGGAAGGAGGAGGTGGCGGTTCGAGCGTTCATCATGCCCTCACTGTTCCGGCGGCCTGGCGGGCGGCGTTGACGATTCCCTGATAGCCCGTGCAACGACACAGGTTGCCCGACAGTGCCTCGCGCAATTCGTCGTCGGTCGGTTGGTCGTTGTCTCGTAGGTAGGCGGTCAACGAGACGACGATGCCGGGAGTGCAGAATCCGCATTGCAGACCGTGGCAGTCCTGCATCGCCTGCTGCACGGCGCTCAGCGAGCCGTCGGGGTTGGCGATTCCTTCGACCGTGGTGATCTCGTGTCCGTCGGCTTGGACGGCAAACACAAGACACGAGCGGACAGCCGCCCCGTCGAGGATTACGGTGCACGCACCGCATGAGCCGTGCTCACACCCGATGTGAGTGCCGGTCAAGTTCATGTCCTCGCGGAGGACATCGGACAGCAACTTGCGGGGTTCACACGTGACGGTCCGGTTCTTCCCGTTGACCGTCACGGAAATATTCATCAGATCGCCACTCATAACCGTGCCTCCGTGCTTGATGGTCGGGACTGGCCTCCGCTTCGCTTTGGCTGCTCCCTCCGTGCAGCTCGTCGCTGGCGCTTCCCTCGCTGCCTGTTCATGACCTTGCCTCCGTGATTGCTTTTGCTAGGGCTCGTCTGACGACGACGGCCGCCACTCGTTTGCGGTAGTCGGCTGATGCGTGGAGATCCGCTGCGGGATTCAGCCCGTTTGCGGCTTCGGAGCCGACAGCGGCTAGATCGGCATTGGCACCGCCAGCGAGGAGCGCCTGCTCGGCGGCGGTTGCCCGAATTGGCGTGCTGCCGACACCGAACAAACCAATCGCCGCCCGAACCACCGTGTCGCCATCAAGTTCGACACCGACTGCCGCCCCAACCAACGCAAAGTCCCCGTGGCGACGGGCAATCTCCTCAACGGCGAACCCGACCCTGCCGGACCACACGGGGAAGCGAATTGCCGTGAGGAGTTCGTCGTCACCGAGCGCCGTCGTCCAGGTCGATTCGAAGAAGTCGCTGGCAGCGACCTCCCGATGCCCGCCCGGCCCGTCGATCTCCATCGTGGCGTCGAGCGCCAGCGCTACGGCAGGCAACTCCGATGCCGGATCGGCGTGGGCGATCGAACCGCCAATCGTGCCTCGGTTGCGGATCTGGAAGTGCCCGATGTGCGGCAGCGCCCTGGCGACGAGTGGTGCACTGCCGGCAACGGTGGTGTCGTGCTCGGCGACCGCCTGCCGCACCAGCGCACCGATTCGCAGTAAGCCGTTGAGGCGTTCAATCGTGTCGAGCCCGGCCACCGTGTTGATGTCGATCAGATGCTCGACCGTTGCCAATCGGAACGACATCATCGGTACCAGGCTCTGACCACCAGCAAGCACTTTGGCGTCGCCGCCGTGCTCGGCGAGCAAGCCGACTGCCTCCTCGACACGCTCCGGAGCGTGGTAACTGAACTTGCTCGGTTTCACCCGATCCCCCTTACTTGACGACTTTGTCAACCCGAAACGGGAGAGTATCGAACGAGCGCCGGAACGTCCTAAGCGTGGAGAATTTGGCCGCCATCGACATGAATCGTCTGGCCGGTCATGAAGTCGGAATCGCCGCTGGCGAGAAACACCGCCACGGGGCCGATGTCGCGATCGACGTCGCCCATTCGGCGGAGCGGGATGCCGGCAATCAACTTCTCCTCGATCCCGGGACGG
>JANOTN010000420.1:0-2278 GCA_031416375.1 Ilumatobacteraceae bacterium | reverse complement strand
AGCCCGGGTCCTTCGATTTACTCATTCGTGCCCCGCAAGGGAAATCCGGCCGTTGTCGAGCCCTGCGTCTCAGGTCGGATCGGGGTTCATCTCCCAGTGTTTCGGAGAGCGCCAGAGCGCAGAGAGTGTCAGGTCGCGGATAGCGATCATCTCTTTGGGGATGCGATCGTTGAGCCGGATGAACAGCTCGTCGTGAGAGAGGATCTCCTTGTCCCAGTCATTCCGATCGAGGGACATGGCGTGGAGATAGTCGGCTTCGGAGAAGTCCTCGAGGCCAGTCCAGTCGAGATCATGGAAACGCGGCATCCAACCGATCGGGCTTTCGAGCCCATTCGCCTTGCCCTGCGTTCGTGCGACGATCCACTGCAGGACCCGCATGTTCTCCCCGAAACCGGGCCACACGAATCGTCCGTCGGCGTCACGCCGGAACCAGTTGACACCAAAGATCCTGGGCGGGTTCTCGATCGAGCGACCGAACGACAGCCAGTGATTGAAGTAGTCGGCCATGTGGTAACCGGCGAAGGGCAGCATCGCGAACGGGTCACGACGCACGACACCCTGCTCGCCGAACGCTGCAGCGGTGGTTTCGGAGCCCATCGTGGCTGCGAGGTACACACCGTGCGCCCAGTTGAACGACTGATGGACGAGCGGCATCGTGCCCGAACGGCGGCCACCGAACACGAACGCGCTGATCTTGACGCCCGCCGGATTGTCCCACTCAGGATCGACCACAGGGTTCTGGATGGCGGGAGCGGTGAATCTTGAGTTCGGGTGCGCTGCCTTCTGGTCCGATGCGGGCGTCCAGTCGTTGCCCTTCCAGTCGATCAGGTGCGCCGGCACGTCGCCGTCGATCCCTTCCCACCACACGTCCCCGTCATCGGTGAGGGCAACGTTGGTGAAAATCGTGTTGGCCCGAATGGTTGCGATCGCGCTCGGGTTGGTGGCCATCGAGGTCCCCGGTGCGACCCCGAAGTACCCGGCTTCGGGATTGATCGCGTGCAGTGTGCCGTCGTCGCTTGGCTTGATCCAGGCAATGTCATCGCCGACGGTCGTGATCTTCCAGCCCGCTGCGGCGAACGACTCGGGAGGTTCGATCATCGCAAAGTTCGTCTTGCCACATGCGCTCGGGAACGCCGCCGCCACGTAGGTCTTCGTTCCGTTCGGCTCGGTGACGCCCATGATCAACATGTGCTCGGCCAGCCAGCCCTCATCGCGGGCCATCGTCGACGCGATCCGCAGGGCCAGGCACTTCTTGCCCAGCAGTGCGTTGCCGCCGTAGCCACTGCCGTAGGACCAGATCGAGCGTTCCTCAGGGAAGTGCACGATGTATTTCACGGTCGGGTTGCACGGCCACGCCACGTCAACCTGGCCGGGCTCGAGCGGCGCGCCGACAGTGTGCATGCACGGAACGAAAGCGCCGTCGGTCCCGAGAACGTCGAGCACCGCTGAACCCATGCGGGTCATGATCTTCATGTTCACAGCCACATAGGCCGAGTCGCTGATCTCGACACCGATCTGGGCGATCGGCGATCCGAGCGGGCCCATGCTGAAGGGGATCACGTACATGGTCCGACCCTTCATCGAACCCTTGAAGAGGCCGCCGAGGATGCCCTTCATCTCGGCGGGGTCCATCCAGTTGTTCGTCGGCCCGGCGTCTTGCGCGGTGCGGCTACAGATGTAAGTGCGATCCTCGACGCGTGCGACATCACTCGGGTCGGACCGAGCCAGAAAGCTGGCTGGGCGCAACTCACTGTTCAGCTTGATGAACGTGCCGGCATCGACGAGTCGTTGTGTCAGGAGGTCGTACTCCCCTTCGGAGCCGTCGCACCAAAAGACATCGTCGGGTTCGCACAGCTGGGCCATGTCATCGACCCAGGTTCGCAGCTGGTCATGTCGCAAGTTCGTGGGAGCATCCATGGTCAACACAATAGGTGGCCCAGTGTGGTCGTCGCGGAGGCAGCCTTCGTCGGGCTGGTTCCGTCTTCGATCGATCCGCTCGACGCGGCACCCCTCACGCGTGCGGGGGTCAGACGGTCGTTCGAGAGTCACGTCAACTCGATCACGTCAACGAGGCGATGGCAGAAGTCCTCGAGGGCGGAGTGGATGCGCGAATCGTGTTCGACCTTCGTTGACCGAATGCGTCGAGCAACGAGTTCACCACTTCGGTGAGGCCGCGAAAGTGAGCATGCGAATCACCCCGTTCGCCCTCGCGAGTTGGTGACGTGAGGAACCCTCGCTGGCAAGGAAGTTTGGCACTAGCGATTCCAGACGTGGGAGT
>JANOTN010000419.1:0-7387 GCA_031416375.1 Ilumatobacteraceae bacterium | reverse complement strand
TTGCGAACCTTGTTGCCTCCGTAGGCGATCCCCGAATTGCAGTCCTCGCGCTTCGCCCAGATCTCGACGCCTCCGCCGAGCGCTGCGCTCAACCGCCGCAAAGGATGAATCGGTGACGGCCCGAACAGCAGCGGCACACGTTCAAAATCGTCGAGGCTCATTGCTCCGATTCTGTCACGTCTCATCGGCGAGGCAGGGTGGCTGTCCAGGTGCGGTTCGTGATCGGCGTGCCGTTCTCTGTCACCGCCAGTTCGATGTTGACGTGGAACGACCGAGCGTCGGACGCGACCGAGAGGGTCGCCTCACTCCGGCATGACACCTCCGGCCACGTGATCTCAAACCACGATCTGCCGCGTGCCCATGCCTGCGATGGGTCGACCCACGACACGCCCAGTTCACCTTCGTAGTTGTCCACGATCTGTGCACCATGCGCACCCTCGTATGACCCGCCGTACCTCGTTGCGACTCGGGTCTCGCGGTTGATCACATCACGTTCGATTCGCCAGGTCACGCCATCGGCCTCGTCATCAGATGGTCCGGTCCCTGGCCCGAACCGGTGAGTCGATTCGGGCAGGCTCTCGACAATCGGTACCGTCAGTTCGAGAGCAGAGTCATCGATTTCCAACGTGACGGGTCCCGGCGGCGGCCAACAGTTCGGCCAATCGGTTCCGGCGATCGCAACCCGCAGTACGTGGCCGGGCGTCAGGGTCCACGTCGTTGCCTCAAGCTCGATGATGACGTCAATCCACTCGCCCGGCACGAGTGGGGACGGCGCACGACCGACCTCACCGAAGCTGTCAGCCGGCCAACAATTGACATGCGTGAGGTCAAGCATCCCGCGGGTGATCAACGCCGAGGCCCCATCGGGGAATACATCGCAGAGCTTGACGCTGACGTGGCCGTAGGGCTGGTCGGAGCGAATCCGCAAGCTGACGCGTGCGTGCCCGGCCACCTCAGCCCGCTCGACGATCGGCCAGTCGTGGCGGATCGAACGAGCATTGTCGTCACGCTGATCGAGCGGCTGTCCCCATGGCAGTCCGCCGCCGCACGAGTTCCAGGACGCCACGCCGACGTCGCCGCGCACAACATGGTTCTCGACACCGCGACCAGCGTCCGGACGAAGCGTCAGCAACCGTAAGCCAGTCGGTGGCCAAATTTCGATATCGCGCCAGACGCCAGGATGAAACGACAGATCGTGTTCCGGCTCGACCGGTTGGCGAACGTAAACCTGACCCTTGGCCGACACAGACGACGCCCCATCTCGCAGATGCTCGTCGAAGAATGCGATCAACTCGGCGTCACAGTCGAGGTTTGGCCCCGGCCGCGCCCGTGCCGGATCCTTGTGGACCCACGGCCCAGCCAACAAGCGCCACGGCAGACCATTTCGTTCGTATTGTTCGACGACGCGAAACGAGTTGTTGCGGTAACCGTCGGCCCACCCGACGACCAGCATCGTCGGACAAGACATTCGTTCGTAACCGACGCCGCCGGGTCCGAGCCGGATTGAACCGCGCCGCCACGTCGACCCATCCACGGGATGTTCGAGCCACTCCATCAACCATGCCGGCGATTGCTCGGCCCGTCGCAGCCATTCGTCGCGCCACCCGTCGCCGAACTCGGCGGGGACCGGGGGCAGAGCGTTCATGGCGATCATGTACAGCGGGTAGTCGATCAGGTCGAGCGCCCGAAGCACGCCGCCGCAGTAGTGCACGTCGTCGGTGTAGCGGTCGTCGGTGGCGTACATCGCCGCCACAGCCCGAAGTTGCGGTACGTTTTCGGCCGCCATCTGGAGTGAGTTGAAACCCGAGTACGACGTACCGAACATGCCAACCTTGCCGTTCGACCACGGTTGCGACGCCAACCACTCGATCGCCGTGCGTAGGTCCGACCGCTCGATTTCGGGGTACTCGTCGGTCATCACCCCACTCGACGAACCAGTGCCTCGGAGATCGACTCGCAGCACAGCGAATCCGTTTGCAGCAAAGCGTTCATAGCTATCGCGATACGAGACCGTGATGTCGTCCTTGCGATACGGCAACGCCTCCATGAGTGCTGCAAATGGCCCGTCGCCATTCGGCACGAACAGTGCCGCCGCGAGCCGTTCCCCATCCGCCGTCGCGATCCAGACCGCCTGCTCCGTCACGCGCCGAGAGTACCCCGTCCGCCGGGAGTGGACGGTTCCGGAAAGTAGCGTGTCGCTTGTGAGTCGGTGGCGAGATCATGACTGAACGGCGCGAGTTCGCAGTCGGTGTCGTCGGGCTGGGTGGGCTGGGGTCGGCTGCTTCGTATTGGTTGGCCCGTCGAGGAGTCGACGTGATCGGGTTCGAGCAGTTCGAACTCGGGCATATTCGTGGTGCTTCGCACGACCACTCTCGGATCATTCGCCGGTCGTATCACACACCTGCCTACGTCGATCTGACGGCGCACGCCTATGCGGCGTGGGAGGCCGTGGAGCGTGACGCCGACGAACACATCATTACTCGGACGGGAGGAATCGACCTGTTCCCACCCGGGGCGGCGATTGCCCCTGAGCCGTATCGCGACAGTCTGGATTGTTGCGGTGTCGCCTACGAGTGGATCGATGGAGGAGAGGTACGCAAGCGCTGGCCCGCATTTGCACGCGGAACTTTGGTCGCTGATGACGTGATGGCGATCTACTCAGCCGACACCGGCATCGTCCCAGCCAACCGCGGAACGGCAACCTTGCAACGACTCGCCGCCGAACACGGTGCAGAGTTACGACCCAACTCCGCGGTGAGTGAACTTCGACCGACGGGCGGTGAGGTCGACGTCGTCACCGAAACCGGTTCCGTGCGATGTGGGTCCGTGATCGTCTGTGCCGATGCCTGGACGAATCGTCTGCTCGCCCCGCTCGGACATGCGATTCCGCTTGCGGTGTTGCGTGAACAGGTCAGCTACTTCCCGACCGGCGACCTTGACGATCTCGCGCCGGGGAGGTTCCCGGTGTGGATCTGGATGCACGATCCGAGCTTCTACGGATTCCCGGTGTTCGGAGTCAACGGAGCCTTGAAGGGCGCCGAGGATTGCGGTGGATCGGAAGTCGACGCCGACACCCGCACATTCGGTCCGGACCCGATAATGGAGCAGCGCCTCGCTTCGTTCATGAGTCACCTGGTGGGCGATCGTTTCGGCGCTCCCTCAACAACAACGTGTCTTTACACGCTGACCTCGGACCGCGATTTCGTCCTCGGCCGATTGCCGGGGTATCCGCAGATCTCCGTGGGTCTGGGGGCCGCCCACGGATTCAAGTTCGCCTCGTGGTTCGGGCGTACTCTCGCCGAACTCGCAACGGGCACGACCCCGGGTCCCGAACTCGCCCTATTCGCGTTTGGCCGCGAGTCGCTCCACCGGCCGATTACCCGTGAGGCATGGATGGTCTGACGCACCGTGAGTCAAAGAAACTAGGAATCTTTGTATCAAAACCGGCCCCGGTTGGATCAATATGTCCAAAGAGGAGATTCGAGTGAACGTGACAAACGGCGGTCAGGCCACGATCCACCCACAAATACTGATCGATAACATTCCGCTCGGCGTGTTCGTTTCGGACCTCGCGGGCAGGGTGCATCACATGAATCGCCGCGCCGCGGCAATGACCGGCTACACCGAGCAGAACGTCGTCGGGCGTTCAGTTCTGGAGTTCGTCGAGAGCGAGGATCTCGACTTCCTGGCGAGTTCCTTGATCCATGGAGCTGACTATGCCGGACAGGTGATGGGGCCAATCCGGTTGCGCTATCGGGCCGCCGACGGTTCGACGCAATGGACGGAATGTTGGGCGTACGAATGCCCACCGGAGTTCGGGATCGACGGGTACATCGTCACGATGTCAACCGAATCGGTCACCGACAACCTATCGAATGCGGTGCGCGACATCGCATCCGGCGAGCCTCTCGATCGCAGTCTGTTGTCGGTCGCTCGGGCGGTGAACGGCTATCCGCTCGTCGCCGATGGAACTGTCATGACGAGACGCGGCGAGCGCCTTGATTTGGTCGGCAACTGGCCGTTTGCGGAGCGGCAGTTCGTCGATGAGGTATCGATGCCGTGGCATACCGTGATGACCAGCGCGACACCGCTCGACCTTGATGTCGCCGCGCTTCCGGAGCCGGCTCGCTCCAGAGCGTCCGATGCCGGGTACAGGTCGATCTGGATTCGCCCAGTCGTCACGCAGAGTCGGAACCTCGCCGCCGTATTCGTCGCTTGGCGTTACGAGCCGGGTTTCGCCAGTCCGAATCAGGAGCGACATCTCGACGAAACGGTCGGGGTTGCTCGGCTCGCTTTCGATCACGACGAGCATCGCGCGCAACTCCAACGTGCGGCGTTGACCGATCACCTGACGGGGCTCGGAAACCGAGTTCTGCTGGCGCGTCACCTCGAAGACATCGACGACGGCTCGTTTACTGCGCTGTACATCGACCTTGACAGATTCAAACTCGTGAACGACAACCATGGCCACGATGTTGGCGATTCGCTACTGGCGGCGGCCGCACAGCGGGTGCTTTCAGCGGTCCGTTCGTCGGATGCGGTGTTTCGGATGGGAGGTGACGAGTTCGTGATCCTGAGCCGGTTGCCGTCCGGCGGGTCTGACGCTGAACAGCCGAGCGGCGAACTGGCGCAACGCGTGGTCGATCTGCTGAGTGAGCCGTTCATCATCGGCGGTCAGACACTTCGTATCGGAGCCAGCGTTGGCCTCGCGCTTCGCCAGCACGACGAGGTACCCGATCATGTGATTCGTCGCGCGGATCGTGCCCTACTCGAAGCCAAGCGGGCCGGCAAGTCTCGCTGGTGCAGCGCCGATCGCCCTGACCCGGCGCTGCAGCGAGTGTGAACTTGGGACACTGGTTTCCGGCATGATGCTGGTGTGACCGAAACGGTTCCGTATCCCGACGACTTGCACGATCTTGAGCGCAACCTGCTGGACGGTTTCTTGTCGTTGGCCGCCGGCGAGATGGTTGTTCGTGACTCCGCGGTTCTGACTGGAATCTTCGCCGCCCAGATCCAGAGTCGCCTGCTCGATCACACGGCGCGGTGGCTTCGGACCAAGGGGCTTGGCTACTACACGATTGGCTCGGCGGGCCACGAGAGCAACGCCGCCGTCGCTGCAGCGCTTCGTGTCACCGATCCCGCGCTCCTGCATTATCGATCCGGTGGTTTCTACTGTGCTCGCGCTCAGCTACGGCCTGGTCACGACCCGGTCCGTGATGTTCTGGCGGGCATGTTGGCGCTCACCGAGGACCCGATCTCCGGCGGGCGTCACAAGGTGTTCGGGCACCACAAGCTTGCGGTCATCCCTCAGACCTCGACGATCGCCTCGCACCTCCCCCGGGCGCTCGGGGTGGCGTTCGCGATTGGTCGGGCACGGCGGTTGGGGTTGGCATCGAAGTGGCCCGTCGATGCGCTGGCGGTGTGTTCATTTGGTGATGCCGGTGCCAACCATTCGACGGCTCAGGGTGCGATCAACGCTGCCTGTTACACCGCCCACAGCGGTCTGCCCGTACCGCTGCTGTTCGTGTGTGAGGACAACGAAATCGGGATCAGCGTCCGGACCCCGAAGGGTTGGATCGAGGCGGCGTTCTCGACTCGCCCGGCGATGCATTACGAGCAGGTCGACGGGACCGACCCAATCGCGGTGTTCGACACGACCACTGCGCTCGCTGACGAGATTCGCCGCGCCGGGCGGCCGGCGTTCTTGCACCTTCGCACCGTTCGGTACATGGGTCATGCCGGTACCGACGTCGAAGCGAGCTATCGATCGCCTTCGTCGATTCGCGCCGACTATGGGCGCGATCCAATCCTGGGAACGGCGCGGGCATTGGTGGCGTGTGGCGCTCGAACGCCGACCGGGCTGATCGATCAATACCTAACGACACGATCAGACATTCGCAAGCTGGCGCTCGGCCTGGCCGAAGCAGACAAGCTCAACTCAGCGGATCAAATCATCGTTCCACTGTCGCCGCGCCGACCGAATGTTGTTGCTGCCACCGTGGCTGCGGTGGCGGCGCGGTCGAGCCGTGTGCAAGCCTTTGGGCCGGTTCTTCCCGAGAACGAGGGACCACTGACACTCGCAGAATCGATCAATCGAGCACTGGCCGACGTTTTGGCATCAACGCCGACCGCATTGGTGTTCGGTGAGGATGTCGGAGCGAAGGGTGGCGTCTACGGGGTCACGCGTGGACTTCAGAAGAAGTTCGGTGCCGCCCGCGTGTTCGATTCATTGCTCGACGAGCAGTCGATTCTTGGGCTGGCGTTGGGTGCCGCCGTGTCAGGACTCATGCCGATTCCGGAGATCCAGTACCTGGCCTACCTACACAATGCCGAAGACCAGTTGCGGGGCGAAGCAGCGAGTCTGTCGTTCTTCTCGAACGGCCAGTACCGCAACCCGCTGGTCGTGCGGATCGCCGGGCTGGCGTATCAGAAGGGGTTTGGCGGCCACTTTCACAATGACAACGCCGTGGCGGTGCTCCGCGACATTCCGGGCCTGGTAATTGCATCGCCGAGTCATCCGTCTGACGCCGCCCCAATGCTGCGTTCGTGTGTGGCCGCGGCCGTCGCTGATGGCACCGTGTCGGTCTTCCTCGAACCGATTGCGCTGTACCACACCCGCGATCTTCACGAGCCCGGCGACGGCGTATGGACCGCGGCGTACGCGCCGCCGGCGGAATGGTCCGACGAACACATTCCGATCGGCGATGGTCGACTCGTGCGAGCGGGTGATGACGTCTTGATCGTCACGTGGGCGAACGGCCTGTTGCTCTCGCTCCGAGCCGCCAAGCGTCTCGCCAGTCAGGGCATCTCGTGCCGGGTGTTCGACCTGAGATGGCTAGCACCGCTCCCCATCGAGCAGGTGCTTGCTCATGCCAACAAGGTTGGCAACGTGCTGGTGGTTGACGAAACGCGACATTCTGGCGGCGTAGGTGAAGGTGTTGTGACCGGACTGGTCGAGGCGGGATTCGATGGTGCGATCGCCCGGGTGGCTGCACGTGACACGTTCATCCCGCTCGGAGACGCCGCCAACCTCGTGCTCGTCAGCGAGGACGACATCATCGCCGCTGTGCAACGTCTGAGAGCGAACCGGCCACCGTCAGGTGACCCCGATCAGCCGTTCGATGGGGGTTCTGTGACTGCGCCTTGCTTGCCAACCCCCACCACCAACTAGCGTTCGACCGTGGCCAGTTCGATGCAAGACAAGATCGAGGACTTGATGGCGCGCCGAGAGGCCGCTGTCCATGCCGGGTCCGAGCGTTCGGTCGAGCGACAACACGCCAAAGGCAAACTGCTTGCCCGTGAGCGGATCGATTACTTCCTCGACGATGGCAGTTTCCACGAACTCGATCAGTTGGCACGTCACCGCGCCCACGAAGCAGGACTCGAC
>JANOTN010000418.1:0-9034 GCA_031416375.1 Ilumatobacteraceae bacterium | reverse complement strand
CGCCGCCGCTTCGTGGCGGATTGATCCCAAGACCGGAAGGCGCGCTGTCGTCGCTGGTCGAGTCAGCGGCAACCGATGACGCCGCACCATCGGTAGTCAGTGGTGTTGCCGAACTGTCGTCTCCAGACCCGCATGCGGTGGCGAAGAGCGCCATCGATGCGACAAGCGAGACGAACCGCCCAACTGGCCGTTGTGTTCGTGTGAGTTTCATTTGGTCTTCCCCTTATGTGTGTGTATGTGGTTTCTTGGTGCGAAGTCGCACCGTGGATCCGGTGAGAATGAGTGAGATCAGTACGGCGGCACCGAATAGCACCTGGGTCCAGCCGGTTTGATAACCGGCGGCCGAGAGCACGACAGATACCAACGTGAGAAGGACGGCTCCGGCAGCTGTGCCGGCGAAACTGCCCGTGCCGCTCCCGATGGCAGTGCCGCCGATTAGGACCGCGGCAACGGACGGCAGCAACCATTCGTCACCGAGATTGAGTGTTGCGTTCCCGCTGAAGCCGAGCAGCAAAATCGCCGCGACGCCGGCTGCAGTCGACGAGGCGGCATACGCAAGTACGCCGACTCGCCTTGTGGGTACTCCAGCAACGGAGGCTGTTGCGGGCGAACTGCCGAGCAGGCGTACGTGACGGCCGAAGATCGTCTTTCGGTCGACCGTAACCCCGACGCCGATCACGAGGAGCATGACCCACGCGTTCAACGGAACGCCGAGCGGTCGTGTCGCTCCTCCAAACAACTCGAACAGCCTCTCGGGGGCGCGGGGCGACTTGCGCCCCCGAGTGACGTTGACCATCAAGCTGGCGACGATTGTGCCGATCGCCAACGTCGCGATGAATGCCGGGATCCTGAGCATCGTCACGCTGAGGCCGTTGAGGATGCCGATAGCCGTTGCCACGGCAATCGCGAACGCCATTCCGACCCAGACATCGCCACCGTTCTCGACGTGTAACGCCAAGGTTGTGCTGGAGGCTGCGATGACTCCCGGAATCGAGAGGTCTATTCCGCCGATCTGCATCACCAGACCCTGACCAAACGCGATCACGGCGAGGAACAGGCTGAGGGCCATCACACTCTTCGCCTGGTTGAACGACGGGAACGCGGAACTCACAACGCGAGAAGCGACGAAGATGAAGGCAGTGACCAACCAGAGTCCAGCCGCATGCCCCACCGTGGGGAGCCGCGGTGCCCAGAGCCGCCTGTCGGCAGGGCCGGAAGAAGCTGGCTTCACGGTAGACGTTTTGTTGCTCACGGTCGTGGCCCGTTGCTCTCGCGTCGCCGGATCTCTCGCCGGTGTCGGAGCTGCGCTGCCGCGATACCAACAAGAACTGCGATGATCACGACGATGCCGTTGAACACTCCGGCGAGGTAGTCGGCGGCGCCGAACACGAACAGCGCCTTCGGGATCGTGGTCAGAGTTATGGCGCCGATGACCGACGCGGCTGCTGACCCGCTGCCGCCGGCAAAGCTGCTTCCTCCCAGTGCTACGGCGGCGAAGCTTGCGAGTAGGAATGGCTCACCGCTCTTTGGATCACCGGAGGAGATGACGGCTGTGAGGTACAAACCTCCGAGACCGTAGAACGCGCCCGCAAGCGCATAGGCCTGCACGGTCGTTCGGCGGACAGGGACGCCGGAGAGACGTGCCGCGTCGGCGTCCCCGCCGACTGCCCGGAGCCACGTCCCGAACTGTGTTCGTGTCAAGATCGTCCAAGCAAGGCACAGGACGGCGAGTACCACGACCGCTCGGGTCCACCCGCCGGCCGTTCGACCGGTAAGCCGTTCGACATACTCAGGCGGGACGCTTCCGCCTGGCACCGGCAAGACGATTAGACTTGCTCCAGCGAGGCCGAGGAACACCGCAAGAGTTGCCGCGAGAGACGACAACTTAAGCCGCGTCACGAGCAGCCCGTTGACCATTCCAATGCCGCTTGATAGCAGGAGCATCGCAACGACAACGACCACCATGCTGTGCCGCGTGAGCATCGTCGCAGCAGTTGCATTGACGATCGATACGACACCGGCGGCAGACAGGTCGAAACCGCCGGCGATCAGAACGATCGTCGTGCCGACCGCCACCAGTGCGAGGGGCGTGGCCAGTATAAAGAGTTGATTCAGGAGGCGTTGATCGACGCCACCGACTTGCCGAGAAGACCACATCGCGACGACAGCGGCGAGGGTCACTGAAGCAATGACAGCGCCGTTCATTGCGACCTTCACTGGGTCGAATCGGATGCCGGATCGATGGTCGGTCGTGTGCTCGTGCTCAGACGTCATGTTGGACCACCGCCTTGAGTAGATCTGCATCGGAGGCATCGGCGTGGTCGAACTGCTTGACGACACGTCCGCCGTACAATGCGTAGATCCGATCGCAGAGACCCGTTAGCTCCGGAATCTCGGTGGAGTAGAGCAGGATCGAATGCCCAGCGTCAGCGAGTTCGCGGATGAGTCGATAGAGCTCGAGCTTCGTGCCAGCGTCAACACCGCGCGTCGGATCGAAAAGCAGCAGATGATTTGCGCCGCTGAGAAGCGCGCGGGCCAACACCAGCTTCTGCTGATTGCCGCCCGACAGGTCTCCGACTGACCGATGAGGCTGATGAGCGAAGCCCACCCGCGCGGTTGCCTTGTCGGCGCAGTTTTGTTCGCGTCGCCGGTTGAGCCACCCCAACGTCGATACGGAGGTGAGGACCGGCACGCTGACATTCGGAGTGGACGGGAGATCGAGGAAAAGCCCTTCGGTTTTGCGTTCCTCGGGGACAAGGACGGTGCCGCCTTTTGACGACATTGCGCCACGCGTCGAGCGCGGGGTGAACGCTTTGCCATCGATCGTCATCTGGCCGGCCGATGGACGATGCAGACCTGCGAGCGAGTAAAAGAGTTCCCGTTGGCCCTGCCCTTCGAGCGCTGCGACGCCAACGATCTCGCCTCGGCCAACATGCAGGTCGATCTCCTTCACCACGCCTCCGACGCTGATCGCCCGCACGTCGAGGGCGACAGCCCTTGCCGCGTCCGCTGCGGGCCGCGCAGGAAATGCGACCTCGATGGAACGGCCGAGCATCGCCGTAATCAGCTCTGACTCCGTTGCAGTCAGCGGGTCGAACGTACCGACGATTCTTCCGTTCCGAAGCACAGTACCCCGACCGCAGACTGCCCGGATCTCTGAGAGCTTGTGAGTTATGTACAGAACGGAGTTCCCGAGGGCGGCGTGTTGTCGAACGTGCTCGAAGACCCAGTCCGCGTCCGGAAGCGTGGCTGTTGGTTCGTCGAGGATTAGTAGCGCCGGGCGTCGAAGGATTGCGCGACCGATCTCCAGTTTCTGTCGTGTAGCGAGTGCAAGCGTGCCGACCGTCGCAGTGGGGTCGACGTCGGCCAGCCCAACCTCCTCGAGTCGCCTTGACGCCTCGTCCAACAGACGGGACCGTCGCAGCCACAGGCTCCTTGGGCAATCCCGCTCGCCGAGCAGAAGATTCTCCGCAACACTGAGATTCGGCAGCAGACTGAGTTCTTGGAATGCCGTCGAGATCCCAGCCTTTCGAGACGCCACTGGATCGCCGACGTGGAGTCGGTGACCCGAGATCGTGATCGTGCCGAAGTCTGGTACGACTATTCCGGACAGAGATTTGACCAGTGTCGACTTGCCGGCACCGTTCTCTCCCAGCAGCGCGTGGACTTCTCCGCGCCCGATTTCGAAGCAGACGTCTTGCAACGCATGTGTGCCCCCGAAGCTCTTCGATAACCCGTCAATCGCTAAGAGCGATGTGTTCATGTCCCCCTGCTCACTCTTCACTCCTTGCTACGGGGCGCTCGCCTAACTGAACGCGAGCTGGCATCTGCGGACTTCAGCGCCCGGGGCCGTAGAGTCCGAACATCAATGACTGATCTCCGGGCTTCCAGGTGCAGGCGAACTGCGACCGATGGCCCATCTCGCGACTGCGAGCGACTAGTTGTCGTCCGAGCACCAACTGCTTCTGCTCGAACTCGGCCAGCGCCGCGTCGATCTCGAAGCTGTTGTTCACGAGCGACCTGCTGAGCTGATACCCGTCTTCCGCAGCCTTTGCCGTTCCGGCTGCTGCGTGGGGCCTCGCCGCGAACGCTGCATCACCGATCACGCAGACGCGACCGAAGACCGTTCGTTGCATTTGCACATCGACAATCGCTTGGATGAACGGTTCCTCGGTCTGCGTGACGATCTCAGCGAGTTGGGGAGGGAGGAGGTCGGCGGCCGTCCGACGGAGTTCATCGACGTATCGCTGCTGCACAATTCCGGGGTGTAGCGAGATCGGTCGAAATATCCCGTTTCGGTCGGTCATCAGCTCGTCAAACTCGGGCCCCTCCGACACGTTTTGGTACCACACGAAGTTCATCAGCCGCTTGCCGACCGGATTGGTCCCGTCGCTGTGAGGGATGTTGTAGGCCACGATGTGGCTGTTCTCGATCACGCCATAGGTGATGCTGTCATACAGCGACTCGCGGGTATCCAATGACAGCCGGGACTCATCGACGAACCCTCTCCAGGCGACATAGCCCGCATACTCGGGCTGTCGTTGCGGTGCCAGCCGCAGCCGAGCCGTTGAGGTCACGCCATCTGCGCAGACCATGAGGTCGAACTGCTCGCGGCGTCCACTTGCAAAGCGCGCGCTAACCGCATCGGCCTCGTTGTCGAAGCCGACAAGCGTCTCGCCATAGAAGTATCGGTCGTCGTCGAAGGCTCGCATCAACGTGCTCCACAACGCCGAGTACGAAGCGAAGCGATACGCGCTGGGTGCCTCGAACTGGGTAGACCCGTCCGGGTTGAGATATCTCAGTCGGCTACTCGGCGTGCTGACCGACTCGATTGCATTTGATCCCCGCTCCGTAAAGTAGCGAGTCGTGCTTCCGTGTAACACGATGCCCGCGCCACGGCTCGTGAGCGGTTCGGGCGAACGCTCGAACACAGTCACATCGCAGCCGACGTCCCTGAGGAACAGCGCACATGTGAGTCCGCCCAGGGAACCGCCGATAACCCCAACTTTGAGTCGCACTGCATCCCCCGATTGATCTCCAGGGAAAGCATCTTCGCTGGGACGCTCTCTCAGGGGTATGTCCGCCAACACAGTTCTGATGGCAATTAGTTGTGGTGAGCAACGAGACCGTCAGTTGCAGCCGGGGCGATCAAGTCCCGTCCCGAGCTGTTCGACCGAGTACGTGACTGATCAGCAGAGCCAGCTGAAGGTCGAGGCGTGTTTCGCTTCGACGCAGGTCGAGCCCGGTGAGGTTCTCGACTCGGCCGAGTCGATAGCTGACCGTGTTTGGATGAACGTGTACCAGCTTGGCGGCCTGGCTGAGGCTGCCGTCACTGGCAAGATATGCGCCAAGGGTCTCGGCGAGTTCACCACCACGGGGTGAGTCGAACAAGGGCCCAAGGGTTGTGGTGGCGAAATCAACAAGGTCAGCGGGATAGCTCGACTGGAGCAACGCCATCAGAGCACCGGATTTTGGCAGGACTGTGACCTCTGCGATGCCTCGACCAGCGATGCGAAGATCGAGGACAGCCGTCGCCGCCCGGATCGCGGGGCCCACCTCTAGAAGGTTCTCGATAGTTCGTCCGATTGCACAATGAACCTCTCGTTGGTGAAGGCGATGTTGCACGTCCGCATAGCAGCGGCGGATCGAGGCGTAAAGAGTTTCGATCGATGTCTCCTTGAGCGGCAAAGCGACCACGACGTCGGCGCCTGCTGCTACCACCAGCGGTTGCGGCGCGGAGCGGGGGACAGAGCTGTACGCGGCATGCAATAGTGCGCGGCTCGACCGATCCGAGGTGTGCTCACCTGTCTGGTCGACGACACGAAGCACCGCTACGACGTGAGGCAGGTCGAGATCGTGCCCGAGTCGCTGCACCCGACGCCGCAGTGCAGCAGTGTCGGTTTCGGCACCGCTCGAGAGCACTTGCACCACGTCGGCGGCTTGGCGCGTTTCTACCTCCTCGGCATGACGTTCGTGCAAAACCACGAGTGATACGACAAGAGCTGCACTGTCGAGCATTCGTTGGGCGACGTCGTCGGAGCTGGCGTCGGCCTCGATTCGACCGACGACGTCGTCGAAGAACACCACGTCCGCCTTGAGGGATTGATCTGCATCGAACGTGTGGCCGGCGATCAGATCAACCCGATCATGGAGCAGGAGTCTGATCGAGCATCCCATGACCTCGTGAACCGTCTGTACGAGTATCGGCAGAGGATCATCGGCCATGATGACGTCCAAGAGTCGCTGGTGGAGCAGTTGAGCCCGCTCGAGTGCGTCACTGTGATTCTGCACTGCTGTCAGTGCTCGGTGCTCCGAGTCACGCAGGCGAGCCGTCGTCAGCGCAATCGCGGCGTGGTTCGCGAGCGTCTCCACCAACCCTATTTCTTCGGGAGGGATTGCTCGTGGATGGAGTCCGTAGGCGTTGAGTACGCCGACGACGTGATGATCGGAGATTAAGGGCACGCACAGTAGCGAGCGGTAGCCCTGCTTCTCGGCCGCTTCCCGCCAGGGCATGAAGGTCTCGTCGCTCGAAACGTCCTGCACGACTACCGGTCGAGCACTGCGAAAGGCCCTCGTCGTCGGCCCGGAGCTCATCGGGTGGCCATCAGTCTTGTGGATCGAGAGATCCTCGTTCACATGGCTGATGTAGTCCGACGCGAGTCCGCTCGCGCCAACGATCTTGAGCGTGTCATCGGCCTCCTCGGAGAGCACGACGGCGCAGAACTCGAAATCCGTGAGACGCGTCACGTTGCCTGCGACGATGTCAAGTAACTCTCGAATCTCGATCGCCGTGTTGGCTGCGGCGGCGACGTCTGCCACGGCCTGGAGCCAGGATCTGAGGCGACCGATATCTGCTGCCATGAACTTCTCCCTTGTTGGCCGACTGCCATAGTGACATCTAGGACGCTGTGAGTTGTCACAAACCAGAGCGGGGTTTCTGTGCTCCGCCCCGAAGATTATTCCAGATGCAATTCGTAAAGTCGGGGTCACCATGATCCTGGTCCTGCTTAAAAGGCTCGGTCCCGTTCGTGTGAGAACTTCTAGAAGGGGGAATCCATGAGAGCGCTGCAGTATTTCGGACCGGACGACATTCGGTGGAATGAGGTCGAGGATCCAAAGATCACCGCTGAAACCGACGCGATCGTCCGCGTTGACACAGGCACCATCTGCGGGACGGACCTGCACATCCTGAAAGGCCACGTACCCACAGTTCCCATCGGAGGCGTGCTCGGACACGAAGCCGTCGGAACGGTGATGGAGATCGGGACATCGACGACCAACGTCAAGGTCGGCGACCGGGTGATCGTACACTGCGTGTCGGCATGCGGGAAGTGCCGATTCTGTAAGTCCAGCCTGTACTCACAATGCCTCCACGAGGAAGGTGGGTGGGTGCTCGGTAACACGCTGGGCGGCACCCAGGCACAAGCACTTCGGGTTCCATTCGCAGATAACGGACTGACGAAGGTGCCCGGCAATCTCACCGATGAACAGGTTCTCTATCTGTCGGACATCTTGTGCACCGGCTACGAAGTCGGTGTACTGAACGGCCAAGTCAAGCCGGGTGACGTGGTCGTGATCGTCGGTGCTGGACCTATTGGGCTGTCGACGATCCTTGCAGCCAAGCTGTTTTCGCCGGCGCATATATTGGCGGTCGATCTCGCCCAGGCCCGCCGTGATCTCGCGATTAGCTTCGGAGCGAATTCAGCGTGCGGGCCGGAGCAGGCTGAGGATCGAGTCGCAGAACTGACCGAAGGTCTCGGCGCGGACGTCGTCATCGAAGCTGTCGGTATTCCTGCGACGCTCGAACTGTGCTTCAAGCTGGTGCGCCCGGCAGGCCGGGTCTCGAACATCGGTGTGCATGGCGAGCCCGTCTCATTGCCGATGGAGAGACTGTGGGCGACACAGTTCACTCTCACGACTGGCATACCGCACATGGCGTCGATTCCCCCACTGCTCCGGGCCATCGCCAGCGGCGACCTGGATGCCACTCGGTTCACGACCCATCGCTTTCCGGTCGACAACATCCTCGAGGCCTATGAGGTGTTCAAGGACAGCGCTGCGAGCGGAGCAGTGAAGATCGTGTTGGAGACGGAGCACACCCGGCGCTGAGCTTGTGGCGCCACGGCCATCGGATGAACGGTGGCAGGAACTCGCCGCCGGCGACCGAGTGTGGGTAACTGAACAGCTCGCGCCGAGGTAGCTGATCGTGCCCACCTGTCGGAAAGACACAGGTGGTCACTCGGCGAGGGGCAGATAGTGGGACCGTTCGGTGAGGGGAGCATTGCAGCGCGGCGGCATGCCAAACCGTCGGTCAACAGGCCTAACAAATCCTCATACGAACGATCCCAATGCAACGCCATTCCGACAGCGAAGTAAGCCATCACCGTGGCCGTCCCCTTTTTTTCTCTGAACACCGCTCTCTTGGACATGGCCGACCACTCAGCTACCTCGTCGGCTGTGGGTCACGACCGAGAGACTCGCGAGCGACGGTCCAGCCGGAGGCCAGTTGTCGCTTTGACCACCGAACGCATCCCGGCGTATCGGATTTCAAGTCATCCAGACTACTGTTCGCTTACGCGTTGCTATGTCGTTCATTGCAGCTCAAGGACAGCGAGAGCAAGGATCCGCCAGGCTCCATGCGCCGATCGTGGTCGGGGGTGCGGCAGTGATCGGAGCATCGGGCGTCTCGGCCGAGCCCACGTCGACCTCGACGAAGTCGCCCGTGCCCGCCAGCGACGGCGAGCGCAACATCTGGCCGACCTACTCGGGCGACACCGCCGTCTCGCTACTCGCGGAACCGCGGGCGGTGTTCGTCACGCCGATCTCTACGACGAGGAGCGCTGTGTCGTCGCTGACCCCGCTTGGACGCCGGGTGTCGAGCAAGTTGCCGATGGCGTTTGCGATGGTCGCCGCCCCCGCACCGGCCGCTCGTGCTAGCCGGGAATGACCTCACCGTGATCGCTCTCTGGCTCGGACACGAACAGATCGCCACAACGAACATCTACCTGCACGCTGACATGACCCACAAGCAACA
>JANOTN010000417.1:0-9704 GCA_031416375.1 Ilumatobacteraceae bacterium | reverse complement strand
CTCTCGTCAGCGTTACTCGCCGCCGGTAGACCACATGAGGTGCTTCCGCTGGTCGGCGTCACCCACATGACGCCACAGGAAGTCGTCGCCGAAAATCTACTGCTCCATCAGCTCGACTTTCTTCGCCGCTCCCTGAAGTTGAGTACGGTTGCCCACGATGAATGACCGTCTTTCCAACCTGTTCCAAGGTGTTGCGGTGGCTGCCAATGCCGACCTCGAACATCGTGCCGCCCTCGAACTACTGGTGCTCGTGATGGCATCGGATCACGTTGTCGAGCAGGCCGAACTTGACACGATCCGTGATATCTCGGTCGGCTGGCGAAATGATGACGTCTCGTACAGCAAGTACCTGGCAATCGCCTTGGAAAGAGCCACCGAGGCGATTCAGCTCGGCACCGTGATCGAGATGGTCGAAGACATCGACAGCCGAATCAGCAGTCACGTGCTTCGACTGGCATTGTTCTCGGCAGCCCGCGAGGTTGCAGGAGTGGACGACGGCGTTTCGCTCGACGAGGGCTCACTGCTCGCCGAAATCGCCGTCCGTTTCGGCTGAATGCCGCCGACCGCTCCCGGATCACACGAGAACAGGGATCCGAACATCCAGATAAGGCAGAGTGGAGAGGTGATCGAGCCATTTCCCGAAGAATATGCCCGGTCACTGGCGAAGGCTGAACTGCACGTACACCTGGAAGGAACCGTGGACGCCGAGTCGGTGCTTGCGCTCTCTGAGCGACATCGTGTTCGACCGCCCGCTGAGGATCTCGCCGGTGTCGACGACTGGTACCGGTTCGACAACTTCGACGATTTCCTGGTCAGGTATTTCGCCGTGCTCGATCTGTTGCGAACGCCAGATGACTTCGCCTTGGTTGCCGAGCGGTATCTGTATCGAGCTCACGAGCAAGGCGTCGTTCACGTCGAACTTCACGTGTCTGCGTGCGGCCACGTCATCGAGAACCAACGCAGATGGGCACCGATCCACGAGGCGATCGTGGCCGGTTGTCGTGCCGCCAAGCAGGCGACCGGCATCTCGTGGGGCCTGATCCCTGACATCTCGCCGCACCTCGGTGCTGCTTCTTGTGAGTTGGCGATCGATGAGGTGCTGGCCGGATCGTTAGACGGAATCGTGGCAATCGGGATGGGCGGTCCATCGGACAACTGGCGAACGCAGGACTTCGGGCGGATCTTCGACAAGGCCGACGCGGCCGGGCTCCATCGTGTCTCCCATGCTGGCGAGTTCGGTCAATCGTGGGAGGTCAGACACGCCATCGAGCAGTTTGGTGCCGAACGGATCCAGCACGGCATCGGTGCGATCCATGACCCGGCGGTGGTTGAGATGCTCGTCGAACGCGGCATTCCGTGCGACGTGTGCCCTGGCTCCAATCTGGCGTTGAAGGCGGTCCCCGACGCGGCGAGTCATCCGCTCCGTCGAATGCTCGAGGCGGGGATCACGGTCACGCTCGGCAGTGACGACCCGCCTATGTTCCAGACCACCCTGCTCGACGAGTACCGGAGAGCGTGGGAATGGTGCAATCTGGATCGCAACGGACTACAACAATTGGCGACCAACTCCCTTCGATCCAGCTTCACGGCGGTCAGATAATCATGGACTTCAGCGAATCATCGGACCATCTCGCGATCAGGGAAGGCATCCGTCGGGTGTGCGCCGACTTCCCCGACGAGTACTGGTCGCGGTGCGACTCGGAGCACGAGTTCCCGTGGGAGTTCTACGCTCAGGTGGCGGCAGGAGGCTGGGTCGGTATTGCCACACCGACCGAGTTCGGCGGAGGTGGCCAAGGGATCGCCGAAGCGGCGATCATGCTCGAGGAGATCGCAGCCTCAGGTGCCGCGATGAACGGTTGTTCGGCGGTTCACCTATCGATCTTCGGGATGGAACCTGTCCGCCGATACGGGTCCCCCGAGATGATCGCCGAGTTCCTCCCACGGGTCGCTACCGGCGATCTGCATGTCGCCTTCGGAATCACCGAACCGGATGCCGGCACCGACACCACGGCAATTCGAACGCGGGCTGCACGCGACGGCGACGAGTACATCGTGACCGGTGCCAAGGTCTGGACGTCCAAAGCACATGTCTCAGAACGCTGCCTACTACTGGTGCGCACCACTCCGCGTGACCAGTGCATACGCCCCACCGACGGCATGTCACTGCTGTTCGTCGACCTCCGCTCCCCCGGTATCACGATCACACCGATCCCCGAGCTCGGACGAAATGCGGTCGCCTCGTGCGAAGTCACCTACGACAACGTGCGTGTGCCCGTTGGCGACCTGGTCGGCGACGAAGGCGACGGATTCCGGTACCTTCTCGCCGGCCTCAATCCCGAACGGATACTGGTTGCGGCCGAAGCGATTGGCATCGGTCGTGCAGCGCTTCGGCGAGCGGTCACCTACGCCAACGAACGAGTCGTGTTCGATCGTCCAATCGGCAAGAACCAGGGTGTCGCGTTCCCGCTCGCCGACGCCCACATGCAGCTACACGCCGCCTCGCTCGTCGTGCGAGAAGCCGCCTGGCGGTACGACAACGGCCTGCCGTGCGGCGAGCAAGCCAACACTGCCAAGTACCTCGCCGCCGAAGCCGGTTTCAACGCCGCCGACCACGCGTTACAGACGCTCGGTGGCTTCGGCTACGCCACCGAATACCACGTCGAGCGCTACTGGCGAGAGGCTCGCTTGTTAAAGATCGCCCCAGTCAGCCAACAAATGGTCCTCAACTACATCGCCAACAAAGTATTGGGCCTCCCCAAGAGTTACTAGAACCCTTTGCGCCCGAGCGCGGTGGGTGCTTGAAGGCGCGAGCGATGAAAGACCGCGGAGTGAGGTCGAATCGGCGTTCCCGACGATGCGTTTGAGGTCGGCCTGAATGCCCCGATGAAGAACGCCGCCGGAGCGAGGGTCGAAGCCTGCACCCGGTTCCGTAGTCCGACGATCGTTTCGATGCCTCAATGAAGGATCCCCCGAAGCGAGGTCGAAGCCGTCAGGATCGCGACAGTCGCGAACCGTGACGGTTTGCCTAAATGAAGGACCCCGCCGGAGCTGTCAGCAGTCACCAGAAACTGCCC
Organism: Ilumatobacteraceae bacterium; assembly: GCA_031416375.1. GTDB lineage: Bacteria > Actinomycetota > Acidimicrobiia > Acidimicrobiales > Ilumatobacteraceae > Ilumatobacter. The sequence continues at coordinate 6,630 of JANOTN010000417.1, read as the reverse complement.
ACTGGCGGCCAATAGACCCTCCTTCGCGGCGAACACTCAGCGTGGTGGACACCGAGCGTCCAGCGCCCCCGTCGCGTGTCGTGTAGAACCGGCGTTAGGTGGCAGTGCAGATCGAAGCTCTGACTTGCCCACAATCGAGACGTCGAACGAACCAGCGGTCACAGCGTCCGCTACTCGGGTGGGGTGAAGGTGGTGCCGCCGTATCGCGAGTCGTAGCCGTTGAACGAGATCACGCTCACTCCGGTCCACACGTGAGTGCGGCCGGCGCCTGCTCTGTTGTTGCAGCAGGTGTCGATCCAGGTGTCAGACGCCGGGTGGTAGACGCCGGCGGTGCCTTTGTAGAAGATCACCGCATACTCGCCGGTCCAGACCGGCTGCAGCCCGGGATGGGCGACGCCGGGTGTCAGCGGGCGCCACGTGTCGGCGGCAGGGTCGTAGGCCGCGGCGTCTGCGTGTGCCATTTCGCCGTTGCCGGTGACATCTCCTCCAGAGGATCCGGCGATGATCAGCATCTCGATGCCGGTCCAAGTCGCGGCGGCGCGCCGTTCTTGCAACGGTGATTCAGCGAGCATTCGCCACGTGTCGGTCGCCGGGTTGTAGGCCGCGCCATTGGCGTACTCGGTGTTGGCGCCATCGGCGTTCCTCCCGGTGCCTCCCCACAGCAACCATTCGGTGCCGGTCCACACCGTTGCCGCAGCCCGCCGACGGTAGAAGCCCTCGGGTGGGGTGGCGATCGCACGCCACTTGTCAGTTGTGGGGTCGTATGCGTGGAGTCCTTGGATGTTGGCTCCGTCGCCCACCTCGCTCCATACCAGCAGCTCAGCACCAGTCCATGCGTACGGCATGCCGCGCTCTCCACCCAACATGTGGCCCATGGGCATCACGCCGTATCCATCTGTCAGTTCTCGCCAAGCGTCAGTTGACGGGTCGTATGCCAGGGAGACATTTTCGGAACCGCCGAGTAGCAACATCTCGGTGCCAGTCCACACTGCGATCTCATCGCCAGCGGTCGCTGTGGGCGGTCGGGCGAGGGGGTGCCAGGAGTCAGCTGCTGGGTCGTAGGCGACAGATGCGCCGACGGCCGTGTCGATCAGCTCATCATTCGGCCCGATGACAATTGCCTCAGTTCCGGTCCACACAGCAACTGACGGGTCGAGATTCGCTGACGCAATCAGATCTGGAGCGCTGACCGTCCCCCACACATCGGCCCAACCGGCGGGAACCGTTGGTGGCGGAACTGTTCTGGCAGGCAAGCGGTTCGTTGTCGTCGGGTTCATCGGCATCGTTTGTGTCGGTTCAGCGATGGGATCAGATGCCCCGGTATCCGTCGGGCCGGTCGTCGCGGGAGCGATCGTGGGAGTGGTGGACGAAACCGGCGCAGCGACGGGACCAAAGGTCGGGTCCCCGCCGCGCGCCCACACCAAACCGGTGAGGCCTGCTGCAACCACGACCACAGTGCCACCGATCACGCCGACTCGGCGTCGAAAGTCACTGCGTGCGTCGTGCTGTTCTACGAACCGAGCGGCTCGCGTTCTGGTGTCGGTCACCGTCGGGGTTGGGAGGTCGTCGAGCCCGTGGAGTCCACGCCGAATGCGTTGTTCAAACCGATGCTCGAACTGTTCGTCGTTGTGTTCAGTCACGTTGATTCAGACCCTCGTCGCGTCGATTGAGTTGCTCGGCGGTTTCGGGCGGTTGCTCACTGTTGTTCTCGAAGTTGTTCGCGGAGTTGATCGAGAGCGCGCGACAGTTGCGACTTCACCGTTCCTTCGCGGATGTCCAACTGGGAGGCGATCGAGGCAACCGGCAGGTCCTCGTAGAACCGCATGAGTACGATCGACCGCCGACGGGGCGGCAACGCCAGTACCGCCGTGAGGGTTCGGTCACGCTCGTCAACGATCAACGTTCGTACGGTTGATGGTTGCTGCCAGGCGAGCGCGTGGTGATCGAGACGACGAGCCACGTCGCGACGACGCCAGCGACGAGACGCCTGATTCACCATCACCCGCCGGACGTACGCCGGCGCGTCCTCCACTCGTCCAGCCCGCCACCTCGGCAACGTGCGTGCTATCGCATCGGCAACCAGGTCATCGGCCGCGTCTCGCGAACCTGTCAACCCGCTGGCGAAGCGCCCAAGCCGCGGCAAGTGATCGGCAAGCGCAACCCACAAGGAGTCATCGGAGCTGATATCGAGCGAATCGATGCCTGCCAACGTAGTGACACCACGCGACACGGCGTGATCTGCGCTTCCCAACTCCACACCTGCCACGACCCGTAGCGGGCGAACAACGTTGCTCCCAAAGGCACGGTTTGTGCCGAGGGTGCCGTCTCTGGGTGACTACATTCTCCTTACCAGGAGGGCTATCCGTGCCGCGATTCGTATCTCCGTCTCGTCACGGAAAGAGACCAACTGCGAGCCGCACCGCCCCTGCACCCGTTTCGGCCGACGCTTGCCAATATCCCCGCGAGAGCCGTCCCGCAGTGCGCCCGGGCCCGCAGGCAGCGTCGGTTAGCCGGCGTTAGGTGACAACGGGTCCCCGTGTCGGGTCACCGGCGAAGTGCTACCTGAGCCCCGTTCATGGCTGGCAGTATCGGGGATGTGAGAGACGAACCGGGAGCCGGCGACCACACCGGAGCTCACACACCAACACCCGCGGTTCGCTCGACGCCGAACAGCGACGAACACTCGAAGACGGCGTTCGCGCCGGGAACGCCGTCGCGAAACCGGGCGACGTTTGGTGGGTGGAGATCCCCAATGACAACACCGACGAGGACAATCCCGCAAAGACTCGGCCCGCCGTCGTCGTCAGCGCCACAGCCGAGCCGGGCACTCCCCGCGCCCGCTACACCGTGATCTGGGCCACCTCACAACAGAAGCGTGACGGCCGAGACGGCTATCTCGCCACGAGCACACTCCCCTCGTGGCCACTCGACAAGACACCATCCTGGCTGAACCTGCGCTTCGCCGCCGAAGTGCGCGGACTTCAGATGCGAAGCTACGCCGGCGAACTGAGTCCCCCCGACCTGGGAGCCGTGAAATCCGTTCGCCAGTAGCGCCTCTATGTCGATCCACATCACAAGTGCGTCATCTCGTGTCTGGCGCACACAGGACAAGAGGTGACCTCCTCGGTGGAGTTGAATTTCGGTCGCATGGGGCAGGCGATCCCGTTCAGGTTCACCGTGATGTGGTTCGGCCGGGCTGTCGGGTCGTGGACGTGGGAACGCGCTTCACGCCGAGGTGCCGCGGACGTGCGAGCCGTCCCCTCCCTTCCGGCGGTATGGGGCAGTCGACACTCGGATTATCAGATGGATTCGAACGCATTTGACGCGCCTGCGACAATGCCGTGATGGCGGACCAATCCAGGATCGATCCGAGTCGGCGAGGCGGCGCGTTCAAAGTCGCAGTCCGGCGGCCCTTGCACAGCGCGAATCCAAATCGAAGTCTCTTTGTGTCAAGGGCCAGTTTCAGGGTGCTTTCGGGCGCGTCGTGTGGGTCCCGTTGTCGATGGCGGGTTTGTCGGTGATTATCGTTGTCGTGGGTCCGGGAATGACTTGTCCGAAGTACCGGTGTTCAGGGTTCAAGCCGGTCGCGCTGGACTATAGAGTCGCCCCTGGTTGTCGTCCCGGGCCCACTGTCAATGCGTGAGGCGTGCGTCGATCTGGAGTTGCCGCCAGACCGCGTCGGAGATCCTGCGCTTGAGTGCGCGGAGTGCTTCTTTGCGGGTTTTGCGTTCGGCTTGACGGCGCAGGTAGTAGGCGCGTCCGGGCGTGTCGTGTCCGACTTGGGTGACGGCGATGATGTGGATCGCGTGGTTCAGCTGGCGGTTGCCTCGCGGGTTCAGCCGGTGCCGGTGCCGGTTGGCGCTGGACGCTTCGATCGGTGCGGTTCCGTTGTAGCTGGCGAACTGTGCTCGGGTCCGGAACCGGCTGATGTCGTGGATGTGTCCGAGCACGATCGCGGCGATCACAGGGCCAACACCATGGAGCTCGGTCAACGCTGTTCCCGACGTGGCGACGGCATCGCGGATGCGGGCTTTGACGGCGTCGAGGTCGGCGTCGACACGGCGGATGTCGGCGAGATGCTCGTGAGCGAGCCGTTTTCGTTCGATCGCCACCGGGTCGTTGCCGACCTCGATCCTGTCGAGGAATTCGGTGCCGTGAGCTGCGCTGATCCGAATTGGAGCACCGCCGGCGGATAGTTCGCGCAAGATCACATGCAGCCGACAGGCGGACTGGGTGCGCAGCGCGCTGAGGTCATGATGACGGTCAGCGAGCAACCGCAAGATCGCAGTGTGACCGTCGCGTGTGACGGTCCGCAGACCGCAGTGGCGAAGTCCGGCGATCGCTGTTGCGAACGCATCGTTCGGGTCGTTCTTCGAGGCCTTCGACGAACCCAGCAATCGCACCCGGGCGGTGAGCGTGGGTGGGACATCGACGACGTGTTCTCCGGCTGCGATCAACTGCTGAGCCAATAGTCGACCGAGGCCCGCAGCCGATTCGATCGCCCACACTCGCTCGACGTCGAGTGGTTCAGCCCACGCCAACAACCGGTCGGTCTGATGCCGATCGGCGGTCAATGTGAGCCGCCCGATCTGATGTTCGTCGCGGTCGACCGCGACAGCTGTGTGGGTCGACTTGTGTGGGTCGATCCCGATCGTGACAGACATGATGTTCCTCCAAGTTTCAACGGGTTGGGTCACCGCGGTGGACACTCCTGATAAAATTGGCGAACGCCTCTTTCGAGTCACACCGCAACATGGTTCTGACCGGCTGACGCTTCGTTCGATAGCCAACCCGACCAGCAGGCGGCAGGCGCTTCGAGAGTCAACCGATCAGAACCACAGACGCTAAGACAACGCTCAACGCCCACCCCCACTCTCCATCAGGCGCTTCCGCGAGCGGTGGCGTGAACGCAGCGATCAACGTCGAGCAGCTCGGGCTGACCGGAAAAAGCACGGCGAGAAGACGCGATGGTGGGAGGCCTTCGACATTCCACTCGGCGACATGGACGCGGGCGCGACTGCGGTGCTCGCGATCGTCGCCGCGATCTTGCTTGTGCTGTTCCTTATCTTCGTCGGACCGATCCTGTGGATCGTGGTGCTGTTCGTTGTGGAATTGCTGGTGTGGTTCGTCGTTGCGGTCGCAGGTTGGGCCGCGTGGTTGTTGCTCGGACGCCCGTGGCAGGTAGTGATCACAGATCACAGCGACAACACCCTGGCGTCGACCCCAGTGCGCGGTCGCCGGCGAGCTCGTGCGCACGCTTCGGTCGTCCAGAAGCGGCTGGTAGATGGTGCAAGTCCGACGGTAGCGATAACTGTTACCGCGCTCTGAGACCGACTACAAGCAGGCTTGTCGTTAGGGATCACCTCGAGCATCTGGCCATCGAAGTGATCGAGAGCCTCTTCATCTCGCACTTGCTCGACGACACAGGCGAGGACCTCGCAGACATCGCGTCAGTCTGGTTGGTGATCTATCCATCGCACGCCGTGCGCTGGGAGCGTTCCCGTCGACGCTGGGTGAACCTCGGCTGCGGGGGCGCGCTCGACGGCGACCCCGACAGAACCGACTCGTTCGGCGACGTGCTCGTGGCGAGCGAGCAGTTGTTCTGCGAAGCCTTCCGCGACGGCCGACAGAGTGTCACGTCGGTCTGGCTGAACGTTGATCGCAGAAGTCGGCCGACGAGCTCTTCAAGCGCGGGACTGCCTGCGTCCATCAGCGTTGCGTTGTCGACTTCTATGGTCTCGTCGTAGTCGTCCTCGCTGTAGCGCCAGTGCGCCTCGCCCGAGACCCCATGGCCGTAGGCGGGGAGTGACTTCATTCCTCGAAGCGCGACACCGAATGACCACGAGCCACGAAAGGAGGCTTTTGCGGAGACCTCGCGAGCCAGTTCGATTACTCCTGACACTTCCCCAGCGATGGCAGAAAGCATGAGGTATTCAACGTTGCGGAGCGAGTCAGATGCTCGGTCGTAGTACAGGCGAATGCCGCCGTCTTCCCAAATTTCGAGATCGACAACGTGCCCGGGCGAGCTAAGGCTCTCGACGACTGTGCGGTCGCTGTCCAGATGGTGCGAGGAACGGGCGACACCACGAGCGCGTCGTTGGAGATTGCCGACTGCCCCAAGGTGCGGGTTGTACTGGCGAGGATGGGCGAACACCGGCAGTCCACCTGCAGCGCCTACCCAACTCCTCAAGTCCTTTCCGTCGCACGCGGATAGCAGCAGCCGGGGGTCGGCCGATACCGGCTGCGCAAGCGCGAACAACCGAGCACCACGCCGGAGATCGGTCGGTACGGGCTCGCGCTCGACCTCGACGGCGAGCAGATCGGAACGACCGGCGCGACGTTGGACGTGGCGTGACCAAAGCCGACGGACCTCGGTATCCGACAGAGGCTGGGCTGCGGTCGCGCTGCGCCCGTCGTACCGATCGTCGACCATGTGGGGTGCCGCAGGTGACTCCGGTACGACGACGACCAGGTACCCAGTTCCGTCGGCGCGATAGAGCGCCTCCACCGTTACGCGCAGCCCCGGCGACACCTTGTTCGCGAGCGTGCCAATGATGATGGAGTCGGAGTCAAGGTCGTCACGCCAGTCTCGGCTTCCCTTTCGACCTCCCATCGGCTGAGCCCGGTCGG
>JANOTN010000416.1:0-3358 GCA_031416375.1 Ilumatobacteraceae bacterium | reverse complement strand
ACGCCGCTCAACAGCGGATGCTGAGGCGTCGTCCGCGACCGAAGCTGCGGCGCTTGGCGATCAACATCGAGTTGCGTGGCTTGGTGCAGGACCGGCTCGACAAGCGGTGGAGTCCGGAGCAGATCTCCAACAGTCTGCGCATTGAGCAACCCGATCGCCCCGAGCTTCACCTGGCGCCTGAGTCCATCTACCAGGCGATCTACGAGCCGTCGAGCGTGCTGACAACGAGTCCGCGGGTGGCGTTGCGTACGGGCAGAGCGAACCGGCAGCGTCGTCGCAACGGTGCCCGCAGTTCGCGTTTCGTGGTTCCGATGACCCCGATCAAGCAACGACCCGAGGTGGTCGAGGATCGAGTCGAGGGCGGCCACTGGGAGGGTGACCTGATCACTGGCACTATGAACCAATCGGCGATCGGCACGCTCGTGGAACGCTCGAGCCGGTTCACGATCCTTGTGCACTTTGTCGGCACTCACGATGCCGAACAGCTACGCGACTCGATGACCGAGATCTTCAACCAGCTTCCTGCCGGCGTGCGTCGGTCGTTGACCTGGGATCAGGGGATCGAGATGGCACGCCATCACGAGTTCACCGCGGCGACCACGATGCCGGTCTACTTCTGCGAGCCGAGATCGCCATGGCAGCGAGGCACCAACGAGAACACCAACGGCCTGCTGCGTCAGTACTTCCCGAAGAGCACCGACCTGTCCGTCCACACGCCCGAGGACCTCCACCACGTCGCCGATGAACTCAACGATCGGCCTCGCAAATCGCTCGGATGGCGCACCCCAGCAGCCGTCTTCGCTAGCCTCAAGATCTCCGCCGTGTAGCCACGATCACTGGAACCCGCCGAGGTGACCTGGGACCAAAGGCGGTGCTCGATCTTGTTGAACTTCGACGTGCCTGGCGGGAAGTGGCAGACGGTGATCGTGATCTCCATGTCGCCCGCGAGTCGGGACAGCTCGAGTTTCCAGAGCCGGTTGCGGTAGCTGTTCGAACCGCCGGCGTCGGCGCAGATCAGCAACCGTTTGGTGGTCGGGTAGGCGGCCCGGCCCTCGTTGGTCCACCAGGCGCGCAGCGACCCGACCGCGAACGCGGCGGTGTCGTGGTCGATGCCCACGCTCACCCATCCCCGGTTGCGGGCCAGGTCGTAGATCCCGTACGGGATCGCCTTGCCCAGTTCTTTGTCGATGAAGTCGTGCTCGTTGACGATCTCGGGATCTCCAGCTTCGCGCCAGGTACGGCCAGCGTTCTTGTACGGGCCGACCAGCTCCTTCTTTTTGGTGTCGACCGAGACCTCCGGTTCACGACGCCGGTGATGGCGCCGGATCTGCTCGTTGAGATACCGGAACTGGGCGTCACGGTCGGGGTGCTGGGGGCCTTCGAGGTTCTTGCGGTTGGCCTGCAGGCTGTAGCGAAGCTCGCGGGCCATCACATGGGCCACCGTCCGGCTGCTCGCCCGGTGACCCGACGCGCTCACCGCGGCGGCGATCTGGCGGGTCGATTTCAACGTCCACCGCAACGGCGACTCCGGGTCACCCTTCGCGTCCGGCTCGGCCAGCGCCTCGATCGCGTCGGCCAGACCCGGATCAGCGACGGTCGCCTTCTTTCTTCCAGCACCGGCTTGCCGCGACCGGCCCAACGCCAAACCCGCTCGGCCCGTGCCACCGGAAAGTTCGCGCACGCCCGCTTGGATCGTGGTCCGAGCGACACCGGTCGCGACCGCCAACGCACTCACCCCACCGCGACCCAACTCCGTCGCCTCCACCGCCAACACCAGACTTCGCTGCCGCTCATCAAGATCACCGGCCAGAACCGTGAACCGGCGAGCAGCCGCCCAAGCATCAACCACACCCACATGCTACGCGACCGTCGCGGTCGCAGCGGTTATTTACACGCGGTTCCTAATCGTCAAGCTCGCGCGCGATCCGGTAGTACCGCGACGAGATCCTCGCCGCCATCCGCCTCGGCCGCACCAACGCGCGCCTCAATAGCAAGGGAGCCTCAGAAGCAACGTGCGCCTGATCGTTCCACACCCCAGCTTCGGCTTCCACGGCCCGGAACCCCCTCATCGACCTCTGCGCCGACGGCATCACCATCAACTCGCCATTCACGCGCAACTCCTGACGTGAGGCGAACCCCAAATTCAAACGCCAACCGTGTCATTCTGATTGACGGGCTCCGGTGGCCTGCCGATGCCTCTGATCAGCGCCGTGACCCTGACCGAAATAGCCCCCACCACGGCACCCAGAACGAGTGACACCCAGACGTTCACCGACACCCACTGCCACGGTGTCGAGAGCAGCCCGCCGAACGCGCCGGTTCCAGCGGCGAGCGGCTTACTGGTGATCGCCGCCGTAAGCGCATCGACGGTGTGCGGCCCCTTCCCGCCGACCACGAAGTTGTCAAGTCCGGTGGCAGTCCACCAGAAGAACGTCGACCCATAGCAGATGAACGCCAGCGCGGGGTTGAACCAATCGCGCTCCACAACGGTCGAGAGCACGACGACCGCGCTTGCGGTGATACCGACCCACAGCGCGATGCCCCAGAAGTCTGGCGCGTCTGCCGTAGCCGGGCCCAGCCACATCACGACGAAGGCCGCGAGACAGCCCGTGGTGCTGGCGATCAGCACCTTCCAGAACGCGGCGTTGTCGGCGCCAGCAGCGAAGAACAGTCCCCAGGCGATGAAGGTCGCGGAGACGGTCAGACTGAACTTCTCAGGCAGGCCGAACTTCCCGAAGACCCCATCCTTGACCGTCACCCAATGAAAGGAGAAGTTAAACGCGAACTCGATGACCAGGAACGCGAGGATGCCGACGACGATCGCAAGTGGAGCGATGCTCCGAAGACGTTTGCCCATAACAATGGTCCCCTTTGTGTAGAAATTCGCTCGCCTGGCACCCGCGCTCACCCGACGGCGCCGATGTGCGACGGTGCAATGATACGTTCCATCCTGTGCCACGTCTTTGGATGATCCGACGTACCACTGGGAGTTTTTGGCGGTCATGTCCAAGTACTGGCGCTGCCCGCCGCGCTACGGCCACGGTCGGGACGAGGCATGCCCCCAAACTACTCTGATGTAACTCTAATTGAACGGTATCGAGCCGCTAGCGACGGAGTCGACGGAGCACGAGCAGCAGAAGGACCAGGACGCCGACCACCGGAAGGAGCCGCTTGAGCACGGCGGCGCCGGCTAGACCTGACAGCTCGATCGGCTCGTTGGTGGGCCCCTCGATCTTGCGCACGGTCGGCGCTGCGTACGGTGTCTCCGGTGCCGCTGCCGCGGAGTCGACGCTGGCCCCGAGAGCCTGCGGCGCCTGGGCGAGCATGGTGTTGAGGTTGGTGGCGAACTGGGCCATCA
>JANOTN010000415.1:0-4013 GCA_031416375.1 Ilumatobacteraceae bacterium | reverse complement strand
CATCACGGCCCCGATCATCGTTGAACTGACGGTCAGAATTGGCTACGCGATCTTCACCGTCGCCACTCTCAGCTTTCTCGGCGTCGGGCTTCCCCGGCCATCGCCTGACTGGGGGCTGGCTATCTCCGACGGCCGCGAGTTGCTGCAAGCGGGCGATTGGTGGCTGGTCACGTTTCCCTCACTGGCGATCGCCTCGCTCGTGATCGGTGTCAATCTGATCGCTGATTCGATTCAATCGGTGTACGAGCGATGAGTGCTGAAGGCCCGACGCTCGCAGTTGACGACCTTCACGTTGCGTACGTCGTCCGCGGAATTCCGCGTCCGGTCTTGCGTGGCGTGACGTTTTGTATCGAGCCGGGCGAGGCCTATGGCCTCGTGGGCGAGTCGGGGTGCGGGAAGTCGACGACTGCCTTTGCGGCGCTCCGATATCTGCCGCGCAACGGCCTGATCACTGGTGGGTCGATCGAAGTCGATGGCGTCGATGTGACGCGGCTTGATCGCGATGGCCTCCGCATGTTCCGAACGCATGACGCGTCGATGGTGTATCAGGACCCCGGCACCGCCTTGAACCCGACGATCAAGATCGGCAAGCAACTCGTCGAGTCGTTCACGATCCTCGGTCAGAACAAGACCGACGCCCGATCGAGCGCGTTGGCGGCGTTGCAGCGAGTGCAGATCGCTGATCCATCACGCGTGATGGATCGCTACCCGCACCAACTCTCCGGGGGAATGTTGCAGCGGGTCGTGATCGCGATGGCGTTGGCGTGCGATCCGAAGTTGTTGGTGCTTGATGAACCCACGACTGGTCTCGATGCAACGGTCGAGGCTGAGGTGCTCGACCTCGTTCGCACCCTCCGTCACGACACCCGCGCAGCAATCCTGTTGATCGCCCACAACCTCGGCGTGATTCGTTCGATGTGTGATCGAGTCGGCGTGATGTACGCCGGCAAGATCGTCGAGGAAGGTCCGGCAAGCGAAGTCTTTGATGACCCGCAGCATCCGTACACCGTCGGTTTGTTGCGATCGCTCCCACGTCACGGGCAGCGCAAGTCGGAGCACTCACTGGCGACGATCCCTGGCACGTTGCCGACACTGGGGGCCGAGTTACCGACGTGCGTCTTTGTCGACCGCTGTCCAATCGCCACCGACCTGTGCCGCACGCAGGAACCGCCACTGGTCGACGCCGGCACCGGCAGAACGACTCGCTGTCATCACCGCGATCGGATCGTCGAGATTCTCGACACCGACACGGCGTCGGTGTCCGGAACGAGTGGCGAGACCGTGCTGCAGATCACTGGCGTGTCGAAAACATTTCGGCACGGCGGCCACGACGTTCCAGCACTCGTCGGTGTCGATCTATCGCTCGCTGACGGCGAGACGCTCGGCATCGTCGGCGAGTCCGGCTCGGGCAAGAGCACGCTGGCCAAGGCGATCCTGGGCGTGCATGCGCCCGACGTGGGAAGCGAGCTGACACTCGATCAGCATCAACTTTCGGGAAAGCTCGCCAACCGATCAGCGGACGACAAGCGGGCGATGCAGATCATCTTCCAGAATCCTGACTCGGCACTCAACGCGGCCTGGACGGTGCGACGCATCCTGAATCGATCGGTTCGCAAGCTGACGGGGGCAAACAAAGCCGACGGCGAGACCAAGGTCGCCCGTCTCGCGGAGCACCTTCGGCTATCACCTCGGCATCTCGACATGAAGCCGAGCCAGCTATCGGGTGGTCTCAAACAGCGTGTGGCGATCGCACGAGCGTTCGCCGGCGACCCGCGGCTTGTCGTCTGCGACGAACCGACCAGCGCTCTCGACGTGTCGGTACAGGCGGCGATTCTAAATCTGCTCGCCCAACTGCAGTCCGAACAGCGGACCAGCTACGTGTTCATCAGCCATGACCTCGGTGTCGTTCGTTATCTCGCCGACCGAATCGCCGTGATGTATCTCGGGCGGATCATGGAGGTCGGCGAGACCGACGCCGTGTTCGGAGGCCCACATCATCCGTACACCGAAGCGCTGCTCTCGGCCGTGCCAAGTGTCGACGGGGAGCAACGCCAACGAATTCGTCTCGACGGCGAGATACCGAGCCCGGCCAACCCGCCGTCAGGTTGCGTGTTCCATCCCCGCTGCCACCGCCGGATCGACGGCCTCTGCGAGACCACCGAGCCGCCGATGCTCGATGCAGGTGATGGCCACCTGATGCGCTGCCACATCCCCGCCGAACAACTCGTCGAACTGCAACGGCGATCCTGATGTCCGACGTACCGGTTCGGCGTCGCGGCGGGGGGCGGGAGGCCCGCGTTGCCAGTCGAACCGGTGCTGGTGCTCGGCCACATGCTCCAGCATTTATCCGCCGACAGATTCCGCCGTACGAGCTGCTGAGTGAAGAAGGGCTGGCGCTGGTTGAGGCCAAGGCCGACCAAATCCTCGCCGAAGTCGGGATCGAGATTCGCGACGACGCCGAGGCGTTACAACTCTTCAAAAACGCTGGTGCAACCGTCGACGGGGTGACGGTGCGATTCGATGCCGGCCATGTTCGAGCACTGTGCAGCACGGCACCACGCCAGTTCACACAGCTCGCCCGCAATCCAGAACGATCGGTCGAGATCGGCGGCAACAACGTCGTGCTGGCACCGACGTACGGGTCACCGTTCGTTCGCGACCTGGCCGGCGGTCGTCGGTACGCCTCGCTCGAGGATTTCCAGAACTTCGTCAAACTCACATACACCACGCCATGGCTTCACCACAGCGGCGGCACGGTCTGCGAGCCGGTCGACGTACCGGTCAACAAGCGTCACCTCGACATGGTCTACGCCCATTTGCGCTACAGCGACAAGGCGTTCATGGGATCCGTCACGCATCCCGAACGTGCGACCGATTCGATCGACATGGCCCGGATCGTGTTCGGAGACGACATCGTCGACAGCAATTGCGTGATCATGGGCAATGTCAATGTCAACTCTCCGCTCGTCTGGGATGCGACGATGACCGGTGCGCTCAAGACCTACGCCGCCGCAAATCAATGCCCGGTCGTCGTGCCGTTCATCCTCGGCGGAGCTATGGGGCCTGTCACCAACGCCGGAGCGGTTGCCCAAGCACACGCTGAAACACTCGTCGGAGTTGCCCTCGGCCAACTCGTTCGCCAAGGCTCGCCGGCGATCTACGGCAACTTTCTGTCGTCGATGGCGTTGCGCAGCGGTAGCCCGACCTTTGGCACGCCAGAGCCAGCGATCGGTTCGCTCGTGGTCGGCCAGCTCGCCCGCCGAGTCGGGCTGCCGCTCCGGTGGTCCGGGGCATTCACCTCATCGAAGATCCCCGACGGTCCGGCGATGACCGAATCGGCCGTGTCGATGCAAGCGGCGCTGTTGTGCGGTGCCAACTTCATCCTGCACTCAGCCGGATGGCTCGAGGGCGGACTCACCATGGGCTACGAGAAGTTCATGATGGATCTCGACCAATGCGGTGCCGCCCATACATATCTCAAAGGCTTCGATCTCGACGACGACCAGTTCGCCATTGACGGCTTCGTCGAACTCGGACCCGGTAAGCATTTCTTTTCGGCACAACACACGCTGCGTCACTACGAAACGGCGTTCTACGAGCCGACACTGAGCGACTCGTCATCGTTCGAACAATGGCGCGACAACGGCGAGCAACGCACCGACGATCGAGCAGCCGTGCTCTGTCGGCGAGTGCTCGCCGACTACGAGGCACCTGCGATCGACGAGGCCGTCAATCAGGCGCTGCTCGAATTCATCGCCCAGCGCAAGGCTTCGATGCCCGATCAATGGTACTGAGATGGTTACTGACGATCCGCTTCTTCAACCTTTCCAGATCAAGCATCTGCAACTTCGGAATCGGGTGTTGTCGACGTCACACGAGCCGGCCTACAGCGAGGACGGGATGCCGAAGGATCGCTACCGGCTGTATCACGTCGAGAAAGCCAAGGGCGGCGTCGCCCTCACGATGACCGCGGGTACTGCGATCGTGTCGCCAGACAGCCCGCCGGCGTTCGG
>JANOTN010000414.1:0-6389 GCA_031416375.1 Ilumatobacteraceae bacterium | reverse complement strand
GGTGGTGGTGCTTCTCACATAACGGGAGCATGTTGTTGATTGAGGTGGTGCCGCCGTTGCGGAAGAACTCGATGTGATCCATCCGGCAGTCATCGATGATCGTTCTGCGTCCGAACGTTTGGTGTCTGACACCAAACGTTCAACTGACACCAAACGTTCAATCGTCGGGCGGTCGAGACTGGGATTGGTGTCCCGTTATCGAACTCGCAGATGCTGTTGGCGTGGAGGCCGTCGCGGATCGTTTGGTAGTCGATCAACACCCCGACTTGCGGGACACGCGCCACAGCGTCACCGGTAGCCACAGTCGCGATGAACGCCTCGACTTGGAGTTGTGCCCATGGTGGTGCGTTGGTTCCGTCGGCTTGGCGCAACGAAGCAAGTTTGGCGTTGACCGCGGTCCACAGTTCGGCGTCACGCACCGGATCCAACGACAACAGCGTGTTGCGCATCCCTGTCAGCTTGTCGGTCCACCGCTTGACCGACGAGTCGCGGCGTTGCGTATCGAGTTCTTCAGCATCACAGTTCGCTTGATGCTGGGCAGCAAGGTGTCGTGCCAGGTCACGGCAACCGCGTTCGAATGTTTCGACACGCTGATTCCCTGCATCGCTCAACAAATCGGCTTCACACGCTATGAACTCGGCCAGCAGTTGCTCGATGAGGTTGCGGGTCGCAGCCGCCAGCGCGTCAACATGCGCCGCAGACACAGCACCAGCCGCCAAGGCGTCTTCGAATGACGGCATCGCCCCACAGATCGTTTCCCGCTCAGACGCCGTGTGAGCATCCTTCAACGCGCCCACAACCACGCTCACGACACCATCGATCAACATCAAACACCGGCTGCCATCACCACACAACGTGTCGCCGCCACCCCCAACCAGCGTGTCGGCCAACAGGCCAGGATTCGAGCCGAGAATCAGGCCAGCGTGTTGACGTTGTTCAACTCGTGGAAGGCCTGCTTGAGACGAGTCACGAATGCGGTTTCGCCTGCCCGCAGCCAGACGCGTGGGTCGTACTGCTTCTTGTTCGGCTTGTCGGCGCCGTCGGGATTCCCAATCTGTCCCTGTAGGTAGTCGTGTTTGGACACCTCGTAGCCGCGAACCCCATCCCAGAACGCCCACTGCAGGTCGGTATCGATGTTCATCTTGACGACGCCGTAACTGATTGCTTCCTTTATCTCAGCCGCCGACGAACCAGAACCACCATGGAACACGAAGTCGACCGGCAGCGCCCCAGTGGCGTACTTGGCCTGGATGAACTCCTGGCTGTCCCGCAGGATCGACGGCTTGAGCCTGACGTTGCCCGGCTTGTAGACGCCGTGAACGTTGCCGAACGCAGCCGCGATCGTAAACCGGTCACTGACCTTCATCAACTCCTCGTACACGTAGCCGACTTCCTCAGGTTTCGTGTAGAGATCGCTCTCGTTGGCGCCGGAGTTGTCGACACCGTCCTCTTCGCCACCGGTGATACCGAGTTCGACTTCGAGCGTCATGTCGACCGCCGACATCCGCTCGAGGTAACGCTTGGAGATCTCGACGTTCTCCTCCAGCGGCTCCTCGGACAAATCGAGCATGTGGGAGCTGAACAGCGGCTTTCCAGTCGCCCGATAGTGCGCCTCGCCCGCATCGAGCAGCCCGTCGACCCACGGCAACAGCTTCTTGGCACAGTGATCAGTATGCAGGATCACGCAAGCGCCGTACGACTCAGCTAACCGGTTGACATGATCAGCGCCCGCCAGCGAGCCCAGCATCGAGGCGCGGTTGCCGTCGACCTTGAGGCCCTTTCCGGCCACAAACGCGCCGCCGCTATTCGAGAATTGGATGATAACGGGCGAGTTCAGTTCGGCCGCCGTCTCCATCGCCGCATTCATCGAATTCGTGCCGATGCAGTTGGCTGCGGGCAACGCAAAGCCTTTCGCTTTAGCGAGTGCAAATACCTCCTTGACTTCCGGGCCGGTGATCACGCCTGGGGCGAAGCTATTGCGAATCTCGGTCATGAAGGTCCCTCTCAAATCGGTTCAAGGATCAGTCAGTCAGGGTAGCGGTCGGTCGCTACGGTAAGCGTCGGCGACCCCTCAGTCGGGCGTGCTAGTCAACACGGGGAAGGATTCGCAGGCCCAGCTCCGTCATCTGCCTGGGGTCACCGGGGACCGGAGCGTTGGTCATCGGGTCGGTGCCTGATTGGGTTTTTGGGAAGGCAATCACCTCGCGGATGTTCTCCTCCCCCGCCAAGATCGCCACCAGTCGGTCAAGTCCAAAGGCGAACCCACCGTGCGGTGGAGCACCGTAATCGAACGGGTTGAGGAAGAATCCGAACTTGCGTGCAGCTTCCTCGTCGCTGATTCCAAGCGCTGTGAAGATCCGACGCTGTAGGTCTGCTTCGTGGATTCGGATCGAACCAGACCCGAGTTCCCAACCGTTGAGCACGAGGTCATAGGCGATCGAGCGAACCGACATCGGGTCGGACTCAAGCCTGTCCATGTCTTCAGGGTTTGGCCGGGTAAACGGGTGGTGGCCCGGCTTCGGACGGCCAGTTTCGCCGATACCGACAAACAGCGGGAACTCGACAACCCAGACATAGCGGTAGGGCCCCTGATGAACCGGCGGGCGACCTAGATCGTTGCGAAGGGTGCCGAGCACCTCAACGGTCGTGATCCATTCGTCAGCCACAATCAGCAGGAGATCGCCCGGCTTGGCTTCCAGCCGGCGACGAATCTCTGCCTGCTCCTCGTCGGTCAGGAACTTTGCGACCGGTGAATCAATCCCGTCATCGGTGACCTTCAACCACACCAGACCCTTGGCACCGAGACCTTTGGCGCGATCGGTGAGTTTGTCGAGTTGGCTGCGGCCGAAGTCCTGCGCTTTGCCCGGCACCCGAATCCCCTTGATACAGGTGGCACCAGCGAAGGCCTTGAACTCGGTGGCGGCGAATGCGTCAGTCAGTTCGGTGAGTTCCATCCCGAAGCGCAGGTCTGGCTTGTCGACTCCGAATCGGTTCATGGCGTCGTGCCAGGTAATCCGTTCGATCGGATCGGGGCGCGTGCCGGTCGCCGCCTCTGCGGCGTCGAGTACCGCTTCGCTGACGGCGTCGAGCACGTCGTCTTGGCTGACGAAGCTCATCTCCATGTCCATCTGCATGAACTCGTATTGACGGTCGGCGCGAAGGTCCTCGTCACGTAGACAGCGAGCCATCTGGTAGTAACGGTCGACGCCGCCAACCATCAACAGTTGCTTGAACAGTTGCGGCGATTGCGGCAAGGCGTAGAACGAACCTGGCTCTTTGCGTGACGGCACAAGGAACTCGCGAGCGCCTTCGGGCGTCGAGGGCACAAGCATTGGAGTCTCGACCTCGACGAAACCTTGCCGTTCCATAGCCTGACGGACGGCCGAGTTGATCTTGGCGCGGACTCGCAGGTTCTTCTGCATCCGCTCGCGCCGAAGGTCGAGGTAGCGGTACTGGAGGCGGATGTTCTCGTCGACGTCGTCGGCTCGTGCGTCGATCGGGAACGGCGGCGGTGTGGCTGCCCGGAGCACTTCGACTGTGCATTCACCGATTTCGATCTCGCCGGTCGGCAGGTTGACGTTGACCGTGCCGTCTGGGCGGGCACGTACGACGCCAGTGATCCGCACCACATACTCGGAACGTACATCGACGTCGTTGTCGACGACACATTGCGTAATCCCCGTGTAATCACGGACGTCGATGAATGCCAGGTGCTCGCCGTGCTGGCGCCGTCGACCAACCCATCCGGTCAACGAAACGGTCTGACCGATGTGTTCGGAACGAAGCTCACCACACTGGTGGCTGCGCATTGAGGTACTGCTCATGTGTTCGCTTCCTGGAGACGGGATCGAAGATCAGTAACGATGTCGGTGCGGGCGACGACGAACTGCTGGTCGTCGCCTCGCAGCGGACGAACGACGACGTTCCCTGAGTCGAGTTCGTCGGTGCCGATAATGATCGCGAAGGTGGCACCGCTGCGGTCTGCGGCTTTCATTTGACTTTTCATGCTGCGGTTCTCGAAGGGACGATCAGCGGAGATACCGGCCGACCGCAGTTCCGAAGTGAGCAGCATTGCTTGGCGGCCGCCCGTCGTGTCGACGACAAACGCGGTGACCGGGTTAGATGGCGAGACGAAAACGCCCTCGTCGTCGCACGCCAGCAGCGTGCGGTCAACGCCGAGCGCGAAGCCGATTCCGGGCGTAGGTGGGCCGCCGAGTGATTCGACGAGGCCGTCGTAGCGCCCACCGCCACCTAGGGCATTCTGTGCCGAATCAAGCGTGCCGCCTTGGAACTCGAACGTCGTGTGGCGGTAGTAATCGAGCCCACGAACCAGTTTCATGTCGACGCGGAACGGGATCGCCAGGTCGTTGAGTCCGGACTTGACTGTCCCAAAGTGCGCCGACGCAGCATCCGACCAAAATTTCGAGATCGTCGGAGCCGCCTCAACAACGGCTGCATCTTGGTGACGTTTCGAGTCGAGCACCCGGAGCGGGTTCCTGGCGAGTGTTTCTCGGCTTTGCTCGGACAGATCGGCTGAGGCGTTCTCGAAGTGGGCACGCAGTGCTTCGACGTAGCGAGCGCGATCCTCTGGCTCGCCGAGCGAGTTGACGATCAGATCGACCTGCTGCAGGCCCAGCTGGCGATAGAACTTCCAGCCAAGTGCGATGACTTCAACATCGAGGTACGGGTCATCGGCACCAAGCACCTCGATTCCTACCTGATCAAACTGTCGGTAGCGACCTCGCTGCGGCTTCTCGTAACGGAAATTCGGACCCGAGTACCAAGCCTTCCAGGGGGTCGCCGGTCGATGCTGCACGAACGCCCGACAGACGCTGGCGGTTTGCTCGGGGCGCAGGGCGACATGCCGCTCGCCCTTGTCGACAAAGTCGTACATCTGTTTCGACACGACGTCGGTAGCGCCGCCGATCCTGCTGAACACGCCGAGGTCTTCCATCATCGGCGGGATGATTTGCTGGTACCCGGCTGACTCGACAACGTCGGCGAAGACGCCAGTGAACGCTCGCCAGCGGGCCGATTCTGGGGCGAGGATGTCACGCATCCCTGGGCTTGTCTGGAACGCTGGCACGGCCCGTCAGACTACCGTTGCCCGGTGCCGGTCAGTCGACCAGTTCCGTGCCGCCGCCTGGAATCATCCGGTGAACGTCGTACACGGAGTCGATTTGCTTGATCGTCGTGAGCACCGCCTGGAGCTGGGCGGGGTTCGACATCTCAAACTGGAAGCGCATTCGTGCCACTCGATCGTCGCCGGTAGTCGTCTCGCACGAGACGATGTTGACATGGTGATCTGCGAGCGCATCGGCGACGTCACGCAGGAGGCGCGATCGATCGAGCGCGCGTACTTCGACCCCGGCGATGAAGTGGGCCTGACGAGTTTCGCCGTCCCAGTCGACATCGATCATCCGGGTTGCCTGCTCGGTCGCTAACGCCGTCGCGTTCGAACAGTCGATTCGATGCACGCTGACGCCACGGCCGCGGGTCACGAATCCAAGAATGTGGTCACCTGGAACCGGCGTACAACACACCGCCAACCGAACCATGACGTCGTCGAGACCTTCAACATGGATACCGACGGCACCGTCTTGTGGCCGTTTCGAACGGCGCGGTGACAGCACGGCGGTCGGTTCCGGGTCGACGTCAACGCCGCCACGCAGAGCCCGCCCAACACGCTGGGCGACGCTGCGGGCCGAGACGTGATGTTCGCCAATCGCGGCAAGAAACGTGTCGAGGTCGACGTAGTGGAAATCGGTGATCACGTCGCTCAGTTCCGTCGAATGCCAGATCTTCTGGGTCGGGAGTCCCTCACGACGGAACTCGTCGATCAAGTCGTCTCGACCGGCCTCGATCATGTCGACCCGTCGCTCGCGACTAAACCACTGTCGGATCTTGTTCTGGGCGCGATGGGAAACGACGAATCCCAACCAGTCTTGAGATGGTGCCGCCGTCTCGACCTTCGAGGTGAAGATTTCAACCGTGTCCCCGCTCACCAGTTGGTGATCGAGCGACACCAGGCGACCATTGATCTTGCTTCCGATGCATGAATGCCCGACTTGAGAATGCACCGCGTACGCAAAATCGACGGGCGTCGATCCGAATGGCAGGGCCACGACCTTGCCCTTGGGAGTGAACACGAAGACCTCGTCCTGTTCGAGATCGGTCTTCAGATTCTGCATGAACTGAGCGGGATCGGTGACCTCGGCTTGCCAGTCGATGATCCGATTCAGCCAGTCGATGTCGTTGCTGTTTCCGTCGCCCTTGTAGGCCCAATGTGCAGCAACGCCCCACTCAGCGCGGTGATGCATTTCCAGCGTTCTGATCTGCATTTCGATCGGACGACCGTTTGGCCCAATCACAGTCGTGTGCAGGCTCTG